>JAXJVM010000118.1:0-6797 GCA_036308515.1 Clostridia bacterium
GTCAACGAAGCACTGCGCAAGGTAGAGGCAGACAGTGCCAGCCAGATGGGTCAGCTTACCGGTGGCTTGAATATCCCCGGTCTGTTTTAAGGGAACCATAAAAAGCGAAGGTTTTTAGTAAACATATATATTCATACTTAGGAGGAAATTATTATGGAAATTGAAATCAGAAACCCCTGGCATCCCGACGATGCCAAACACTACATCACCGACCGTATGCGCAAGGACTTCCTGGTACAGGATTTGTTCACCCCGGACAAGATTCGTCTGGTATACAGCCACGTTGACCGCATTATCGTAGGCGGCATCTGCCCTGCCAAAGAGACTTTGACTCTGGAGGCAGGCCACGAGCTGGGCGTGGATTACTTCCTGGAACGTCGTGAGTTGGGTGTCATCAACGTAGGTGGTCCCGGTACGGTTATCTTGGACGGTGAGGAATTTGACCTGGACCACAAGGACGGGCTGTATGCAGGTTTGGGCATCAAGGAAGTTTCCTTCCGCAGCAAGGATGCGGCAAACCCTGCCAAGTTCTACATGAACTCCACCCCGGCACACAGAAAGTGCCCCACCGTGAAGATTACCTTGGAAATGGCAAACAAGCGTCCTTTGGGTTCTGTGGAAGAATGTAATAAGCGCACCATTAACCAGTACATCCACCCTGAAGTTTGTGAAAGCTGTCAGCTTTCCATGGGTATGACTGCCCTTGAGGTAGGCAGCAACTGGAATACCATGCCCTGTCACACCCATGAGCGCAGAATGGAGGTTTACTTCTACTTTGAACTGGGAGAGGAAGACGTTGTCTTCCACATGATGGGAGAGCCTCAGGAGACCCGCCACATCGTTATGCGCAACGAAGAAGCAGTGATTTCTCCCAGCTGGTCTATCCATAGCGGTGTTGGTACCAAGAACTATACCTTTATCTGGGGTATGGCAGGCGAGAATCAGACCTTTGATGATATGGATCACGTAGCAATGCAGGACATTCGCTAGGAGGGCAGTATTATGAGCTTGACCATTGAACAAATTAATGCCGCAGGACAGGTGACAGCCACCGCTGGCGGCGCAAAAGAAGCCGTACTGGTCACTCCCGGCTACACCGAGGGCGACAAGCTGGTGTTCCGCACTGAGGATGCCAAGTATGTTGCAGTCAAGGTGCATAAGGATGTAGCCGAAGCAATCATCTATGTGACCGGTGGCGTGTTTGATTTTCCCATTCCTACCGGAGAGGCACTCCGGGGCTTTGCACCCGGCACCTTTGAGGGCGAGCAGACCGTCACCCTCCGCATTCCAGTAGAGGAAGAACTGAAAACCTACCGGAACCTTTGCCTGAATCCGCTGGACTACCGTGTAGCCGATGAGGTGGTGGATCCCAATGCCCCCGAGTGGAGCAACCCCACCGAATCCGAGGCGGTGGAAAAGGGCGAGATCCCGGCATATCCCCATGTGTACGCCAACCGTGTCACCCGGAACGAGGGCTGCTTCTATGCCCGTAATGCCATTGACGGCGTCATTGAACCGGCAGGCCATGGTAACTATCCCTATCATTCCTGGGGTGGTGCGGTACACGAGGATTTGACCCTGAAGGTGTACTTCGGTCGTCCCGTTGAGGTGGATAAGCTGGTTCTGCATCTGCGTGCAGACTATGCCTTAAATGACCAGGGACAGGAGCATGATACCTATTGGCATACTGCGCTAATTGAGTTATCTGACGGCTTCAGCGAAGAAATCAATCCCAAGAAGTCCGAAACCGGTCAGGTGTTCGAGTTGGGTAAGCACACCGCTGAGTGGTTTAAGCTTTCCCGTCTTGACCCCTTGCAGCACGAGGGCAGCCAGAACTTTGCGGCACTGACCCAAATTGAGCTCTACGGAAAAGATATTTAAGAGAAAAAGCCTCCTTCCATAAGGAGGCTTCAGCGTGTCGAAAATCCCTGTTTTGTATTAGACAAAGCAGGGATTTTTGACAGTCTGCGGTACAGGTCTTAAGACCTGTACCGTTTTGTGATTTGTATTGCAAGTATAGCGCATAATGCACCAAGCAGGATTCCCCCGAGAATATCGGTAGGGAAGTGTACCATGAGATACAGACGGCTAAAGGCGATGCCCAATGCCACCGCCATAGCGACGATGCCCCACTTACGGTTGTTATGCCAGATGACAAGGGCGGAGGCAATGCCGGAATAGGTGTGCCCCGAGGGGAAGGAAAAATCCCCCGGTGACGGAATCAGCAAGACGATGGCGGGGTTTTGTGCAAAGGGTCGAAGCCTTGCAATCAAAGGCTTGAACAGACAGTTGCCCAAAAGCAGAGCCAGCACCAGCGCAATGGCTAAGGCACATCCGCATGTTCGGGTTTTGGGGATGCAAAGGAGCACCAGTGCAAGGACAATCCAGAGAATGCCGTAGTTGCCAAGCAGGGTCAGCTTAGGCATAAGAAAGTCCAGAAGGCTACAATGCAGTTTCTCAATGGCAGAGAGTATCTGCCAGTCCAGGTGTAAAATAGCTTCCATGGGGCGTTACCGAATGTAGTTGGTCTTGATTTTGGGTTCTGTCTCGGGCAGAGCTACCCCTGCTTCCTTGCCGGCGGCAATGGCTTTCAGCAGCCATGCCATGTTTCGACCCAGCTGGCGCATGGTCTGCATACCCTCTTCGTCCTGTTTGACCTCTTCGGGAGTGTTGCCGTGCACCTGATTCCAGTAGTTGGAGGACACAATGGGCATATTTAAAATGGTGAAGTATTTGTTCAGTTGGTCAAAAGCCGCACTTGCACCGCCTCGGCGACAACTGGCAATGCAGGCCCCGGGTTTAAAGGCAAGATGCTTACTGCCGGCATAACAGACTCTGTCCATCAGCGAGGTGATGGCACCGGAGGCTGCTGCGTAGTGTACCGGAGTGCCGATGATGAATCCGTCTGCAGTCTCTGCCTTTTCAATGATGGTGTTTACCATGTCATTGCCAAAGACACAACGGCTATTGCCTGCCTTGGCGCATCCGCCACAACCGATGCAGCCCTGAATAGGCTTCTTGCCGACGGAAACAATTTCGGTTTTTATGCCTTGGGATTCCAGCGCAGAGGCAACCTCATTGAGGGCGGTGTAGGTGCAGCCGGTTTCCTTGGGACTTCCGTTGATGAGCAAAACTTTCATGTAGATACCTCCAAATATAGTGTTCATTCTTATCTTATTTCAGTATAGCACGAAATTTACATCGGGACAAGAATCTTTTTTTGAAAATGTAGGAAACTCTTGAAAAAAATCCGGTAATGGGCTATACTTGAAAGAGAAACTCAAGTTCATAAAGACAGGTGAGACTATGATTCTGCCCATTCTTTTAAACAAAACTCGACTTTTGCCTATCTATGTGGTAGGTATCGGCGGCCATGACTATCAGCGGGATATCTCCCGTCCGGAGGGATTTGGTAATTATCAGATCCTCTACTGCACCGGCGGTGCCGGGGTGCTGGAAATCGAAGGGAAGTCCTACGAAATCAAACGCGGAGACGCCTTTTTCTTTCGCCCGGGGATTCCCCATTCCTACCATGCTACCGAGGGTGTCTGGCAAACCAAATGGGTGGTTTTTGCCGGCAGTGCAGTGGAGGATATTCTGGAATATCTGGGCTTTGGCAAAAGCGAGGTGTTTACGCTGCCCCGGCTGGAGGATTTCGAAATCCAGGTACAGGGACTTTGGGAGTTGTTCGAGTGTGATGACCCGGAAAAGGAAGTTAAGACCTCCCTTTTGATGTACAAGCTACTGATTCAGGTAGGAGAATACAAGAACCACACCGTTCGCCTTGGCGGCATGACTCCCCATGAAAAATACGAAAAGCTCCACCCTGTCCTTACCATGATGCAGGAGCGGTACCGAGAGGATTTATCCCTGACGGACATGGCGGAGGTTATCGGTGTGACCACCAATCATCTGTGCCGTCTATTCCAGCAGGTGTATGACACCACACCGCTGAAATACCTGACCCACCTGCGGCTGAGTGTGGCAAAGGAGTATCTAAGCTCCCCCAAGAACAATAAAATCAAGGATGTTGCAGCATTGGTGGGCTTTAAAGACCCCAGCTACTTCTGTGCCGTCTTTAAAAAGGCAGAGGGTGTCACTCCCGAAACCTTCCGTAAAATGAACGTGTTATAACAAGAAAGTCACCTTCGGGTGACTTTTTTTGATTTCAGTATGGTATTGATAGGTTCTCATATCACCAGTCCGCCGTTGGGACTGATAACCTGTCCGGTGATGAAGGTGTCCGGCTCTGCCAGAAAGAGGATGGTTTTGGCAACCTCCTCCGGGGTGCCCAGACGGCATAAGGGAGTTTCCTCTGCCAGAGATTCTAGAGCCTCCGGGTCGAGCACTTGGTTGATGTCGGTGTCAATGACCCCGGGGGCGACACAGTTCACCAAAATACCGGAGGGACCTACCTCTTTTGCCAGTGCTTTGGTCATACCGATAAGTCCGGCTTTGGCAGTGGAGTATGCCACCTCGCAGGAGGCACCGGTCAGCCCCCAGATGGAGGAAACATTTACGATGGAGCCGGTTTTTTTATGAATCATGTCCGGCAGTGCCTCGCGGATGCAGTAAAAGGCGCCGCTTAATGTGGTCTGAATCATGGCTTGCCAATCCTCATCGGATAGGGAATCAAACATGGCAAACTGGGCAAAGCCGGCATTGTTCACCAGAACATCCACGGAACCTGCCAGGGTGCGGATATCCTTGAACATAGCCTTGACCTGCTTAGGGTCGGACACGTCAGCACCAATGGCAATGCCGCCGATTTCTTTTGCCAATGTCTCGGCTTTTTCGCGGTTGGTTTTATAATTGATAATCACCCGGTCACCTTTTTGGGCAAACACCCGTGCCGCTGCGGCACCAATGCCCCGGGAAGAGCCGGTAATTAAAACGTTTCTCATAGGTTTTCACTCCTTGCTATCAGTATAGCATAACATCCCAAATCAAGCAAGGCAAAACCGCAAAAACAGTTGCATAAATTGTTCCCATATGCTAAAATGTGAAAAAGAAATCAAGTGTTAAGGTGGGATTGTTGTGGCAGTAAATTGGACAGCGGAACAGGAACAGGCAATTGCGGCGCGAGGCAGTAATATTCTGGTTGCTGCCGCCGCCGGTAGCGGTAAAACCGCGGTACTGGTGGAACGAATTATTCGCCGGATTTGCGATGCCGAAAACCCTGTCTCAGTGGACAGACTGTTGGTGCTGACCTTTACTGAGGCGGCTGCCGCAGAAATGAAGCGAAAGATTGCCCAAGCCATCTATGACCGCTTGCAGCAGGAGCCGGACAATCCGTGGCTTCGGCAGCAGAATGTGCTGGTGCATTCTGCCCATATTTCCACCGTACACGCCTTTTGTAAAACCATGATTCAAAACAACATTCACATGACTGATCTGCCTACGGATTTCACCCTGATTGATCAGACGGAAAACAAGATTCTCCAAAGCCGGGCGCTGGATGAGGTGCTGGAACGTTACTATAAGCGTATCGAGAAAAAACACGCCTTTCGAGATTTGGCGGTGGGCTACGGCGGCATCAAGAGTGATGATAACCTTCGGAATACCGTCCTTTCTTTGTATAACTTTGTGCAAAGCATGGCATATCCGGAGCGTTGGCTTCGGGAGTCGGTGAAGCCCTATAAGCAGGTATGCGAGACCGGGAGCATTGCCGGAACCCTCTGGGAAGACAGGATTGCTGCCAACTGTCAGGAGCTGGCACAGGAGGTTTTGTGTTACTATGACTGCCTGGCGCAAATAATGAAGGACGAGGTTCCCCCTGACGCTGCTGCCTACACCTATTTTACCGAGCTGCCATTGCGGTTTCGGGAGGCGTTTGCACCAATGCTGGAAGGGGCTGCTTCGACGGCGAAGTGTAAGGAAATCCTTGCTACCTTCAAAAAGGGGAACGCCAGAGGGCTCAAGGATTTGGACGAACTTCTCCAAGGACGGGTCAAGTATATCCGGGAACGGCTGATCAACCCTGCCATGGCGGAGATGAAAGAATTGCTAGATGCCACCGAGCCGGAACAAATTCAGAGGATGATGCAATGCGCCCCCAGAGTAAAAGTGCTCAAGCAGCTGGTAAGGCAGACAGGACGGCTCCATAAGTTTATGAAGAGGGAGCGGTCAGCACTGGATTTTAACGACTTAGAGCACGAGTTTCTTGCCCTTTTGACTGACAAAAAGGGAAATCCAACCACCGTTGCTCGAAAGCTGCGGATGCGGTTTGAGGAAATCCTGGTGGACGAGTATCAGGACACCAATGATGTGCAGGATACCATCTTTCGGATGATTTCCCGTGAGGAAAAGAATATCTTCATGGTGGGCGACCTGAAGCAGTGTATTTATCAGTTCCGAAACGCCAAGCCGGATATCTTTGCGGAGAAATACCGCACCTATGGTAAGACGGATAACAACCAATGCATCCAGCTGCAGCGGAACTTCCGCAGCCGCCGGGAGGTTTTGGACTTTGCCAACGGCGTCTTTGCTTCCCTTATGAGTCGGCAATTGGGAGGATTGGACTACACGTCGGAGGAATACCTGATTCCGGGTGCCGACTACCCGGAGGGGGCAGGAAACATCGCGGCAGAAATTTTGGTGACAGATGCCAATAAAGATAACTACACCCCCGATAGCCCGTGGAATGAGCTGGAGAACCAGGAATTAGAGGCAATTACCGTGGCGGAGCGGATTCAGAATCTGGTTGCAGGACGGGAACTTTTGGTGACAGATAAGGAAACGGGCGCCCTCCGTCCGGTACGGTTAGGAGATATTACCATTCTCATGCAGACCTCCAC
>JAXJVM010000119.1:0-41403 GCA_036308515.1 Clostridia bacterium
CGGTACCCCTTTGGCACCGGTACAGGAAAAACTGGATGCAGGCATCAATGTGGTATTAGAAATTGATGTCCAGGGTGCACTTCAGGTCAAAAAGAACTTCCCCTCCGGCATTTATATCTTTATTGCGCCGCCGGATATGGAAACCCTACATACCCGTCTTAAGGGACGGGGAACCGAAACCGAGGAAGAGATTTCCCGTCGGATTGCTGCCGCCGAATGGGAAATGGCGCAGCAGGGCAGCTATGACTATGTCATCATCAATGACGTACTGGAAGATGCGGTACAGTCAGTCAAAGATATTATTCAAGCAAGGAGTGTTGTATTATGATGATTTATCCCCCCATTACAGAGCTGGTTGAAAAGACCGGAAGCCGGTACACTTTAGTTCTGGAAGCCGCAAAGCGCGCCCGGCAGTTATCCGAAGGTGCCGCACCGCTGGTTGAGAGCGACTCCGGCAAAGAGGTTACCATCGCTACCGACGAGATTTACGAGGACAAACTTCACGTATTCCCTGTGGCAGGGGTAGACGTCACCGACGAGGCTCCTGCTGCCAAGGTTTCAGATTCTGCCGAAGCTGTACAAGAGGACTAAGGCAAAAACTGGCGCCGGTTCTAACCAGAACCGGCGTTTTTTCAAACACAAAGGACCGAGACTATGATTGCAAATGTAATGTTAACCGATACCTCTCACTCCATCAATCAGAGCTTTGATTACCTGATTCCCGAGGAGTTCACACGCAGTATTGAACCTGGACAGCGTGTTCTGGTTCCTTTTGGTGTACACAATAACACCGCCGAGGCATTGGTTATCAGCCTTAAGGAGACCAGTGAATTCTCCCGGCTAAAAAAAATTCTCCGCCCCCTGGACACCACCCCCATCTGCACCCCGGAGCTTTTGAAGCTCTGTACCTGGATGCAACGGCGGTACTTCTGCTCCTTTCAACAGGCGTATAAGCTGATTAAGCCGCCGCACATGGGGACAAAAATTCGAAAATGGCTAGTACTCAGTCAGGAGTTAACCGAGAAAAAGCTTACCCCGACTCAGCAGTTATTATTGAATAAATTGAGGGAGTATGACGGTGTTGCTGATTTGGAGGAACTGGAAGCAGACCTAAACAAAAAAGGCCTCTCACGTACCGCCTTTGCGCTACAGGATATGGGCTTGCTGGAAGTCCGCGAGGAGATTGGCAACAACATTTCATTTGTTTATGTACGAAAGGCACATTTGAATCCAGATATCGAGGAAGGTTATGCTCTGGCAGATGAGCTTCGCGCCAAGGGCGCTTACGTACAGGCAGACATGGTACTGGCTCTTTGTGACAGTGGAGACATGGTAACCTCGGATCTGGTGCTTATCACCGACGGAAACTACACCTCCCTCAATGCCTTAAAGGACAAGGGGATTGTCAGCATTTATCGGGAGCAAGCGGAACGTACCGCCTATGTGACTGAAAATTACATTCCTTCCTCCGCTTACACACCCACCGAGGAACAAAAACCAGTGATTGACCATTTAAATCGGCTGATTTTACATCAGGTGCACGAAAAAATTCTCCTTCGCGGCGTCACAGGCAGCGGAAAAACCGAGGTCTTTCTGCAAGCCATCGCCACCTGCATTCGCCAGGGAAAACAGGCAATCATGCTGGTACCGGAAATTTCGCTGACCCCTCAGATGGTGGAGCGATTTGTCAGCCGTTTCGGCGATTCGGTTGCAGTGATGCACAGTGGACTTTCCCAAGGGGAACGCTTTGACCAATGGCACAAAATCAAGCGTGGCGAGGTCAATGTAGTGGTGGGTGCCAGAAGCGCCGTTTTTGCCCCCTTTGAAAATATCGGCATCATCATTCTCGACGAGGAACATGAATCCAGCTATAAATCAGAAATTGCACCCCGGTATCATGCCAGAGAAGTTGCCATGTGGCGCGGGCAAAAGCACGGGGCACCGGTGTTAATGGCATCCGCCACCCCCTCTGTAACCTCCTATTATTATGCAATCGAGGGTCGCTATCGGCTCTTTGAGATGCACAAGCGTTACAACGACAACGCCCTGCCTGCAACGAGAATCTGTGATATGCGGAGCGAGCTTCTGGACTATCACAATATGTCCGCCATCAGCATCCGTCTGCAGGACGAGCTGCGGAGGAACTTGGAACGTGGAGAAAAAAGCATCCTCTTCCTCAACCGCCGGGGTTACAACACCTTTGTCTCCTGCCGGGAGTGTGGTTTTGTTTTTGAATGTGACCAATGCAGTATTGCGCTGACCTATCACCGCAGGTCAGACAAGCTGGTCTGTCATTACTGCGGACAAACCCGCGACAATGTCACTGTCTGTCCCGAATGCGGTTCTAAATATGTAAAATTCTTCGGTACGGGCACCCAGAAGATTGAGGACGAACTGCACACTCTCTTCCCTGATGCCCGGATTTTACGAATGGATTTTGATACTACCTCAGGAAAAGGTGGACATGAAATGATTCTCAACCGTTTCCGCCGGGGCGAGGCGGATATTCTGCTGGGCACCCAGATGGTAACGAAGGGTCTGGATTTTCCGGAGGTCACCTTGGTGGGAGTTCTTGCCGCCGACGCCTCCTTAAACGTGGATGACTTTCGTGCCGGAGAACGCTGCTTCTCCTTGATTACACAGGTATGCGGACGTGCCGGCAGAGGTGATTTGGAGGGCAGAGCCGTCATTCAGACCTATCAGCCGGATAACGCCACCATTCAATTCGCCAAGAGCCAGAACTACACAGATTTTTATGAAAACGAAATCAAGTACCGCAAACGGATGGAATATCCTCCCTTCTGCGATATGGTATACATTCTGGTTTCCGGTGAGAATCAGGAAACGGTGTCACAGGAAATCACAAACATCAGTGAGTTTATCAGTCGGAATGCGCCCGGTGACTGCATACAAGCATCTATGGGACCTGCTCCGGCACCCATTGCAAAAATCAAAAACAAGTTTCGCTATCGGTTGCTCATAAAGGCACAACAGGTAAGAAACCTGCTGCCGATGCTGCATCAAATCAGCGATTCACACAATGCAAGTAATACCAATAACACGCTGGTGATTGACATTAACCCGGTCAATATGATATGATAACTGTTAGCTTATACTTGCGATTTTAGATAAAAGGAGTTCTTATTATGGCAATCAGAAAAATTGTAACGGTGGGGGATTCCATCCTGACCAAAAAATGTAGACCTGTGGAAAAAATTGATTGTAGAATCACCACCCTGCTGGACGACATGGCAGATACTTTGTATGAATCCGGCGGTGTGGGGCTTGCCGCCCCTCAGGTGGGCATACTGCGCCGGGTGATTGTGATTGATATTGACGAGGGCTTGATTGAGCTTATCAATCCAGAAATCATTCACACCGAGGGTAAGCAAACCGGTTCTGAGGGCTGTCTCAGCAACCCCGGAAGATATGGTATTGTCACACGTCCTAACAAGGTTACTGTCCGCGCCATGAACCGAGACGGAGAAACCTTTGAGATGACCGGCGAGGGGCTTCTTGCCCGGGCTTTCTGCCACGAGCTGGATCATCTGGATGGCAAGATGTTTATGGACTTGGTCACCGAATGGGTTGAGCCGGAAGAATAATTCCATAATGTATTCGAAAACCCCGAAACGAAATTTTCGTTTCGGGGTTTATCATAAAACAAGAGCCTTTCTCTATACTTCTTTTACCACGTTACAGGTTTCGATGCCATAATAGGCAAAGCTATCCACTGCCGTATCGTCAATTCGTTCGCCGCAGACCACAATGGGTACTGCCGGTGGACATCCCACCGATGCCGCAGCCAGCACTCTACCGATACTTTCTCTAGACGGGATAACCTCGCTTGCAGAAAATGACGCATCACGTACAGACATCACACACTCCGGCATACCAAATACAGGCGGCTTTTCTAAAAGTGCAGGACATTGCGGAATGGAAAGCAACGCTTCCTCCATCTGCCGCAAGCCCTCCTCCCCCGTCTCCGGAGTCAGCATCAGCACCACAAAATCCGGGTCAGCAAATTCACAGACAATATGCAGTTCCCTCAAACGCACCGCAAAGGCACCACCCTCATATCCATAGGCTTTCGTGTCTATGGTCAGCTTCAGTGACTCGTCCCCTTTCAGGCAATAGCCATGGGCAAGCAAGCGTTTCTTGCATTGCTGTACCTGCAGAACAAAGCGCGAAAGCCGCTCTGCATAGCCCTCTTCTAGATACTTGTTTGCCAAATCCAAAGACTGCAAAATTAGGTAGGAGGGACTGGTCGAACCAAACATCACCAAGGCATTTTTCGCCTGCTGCGCAAAAAGTTCTGGGGCGCTTTCTGAAATGTGCAAATACGCGCCCCCGGTGAGTACCGGCAGAGTCTTATGCGCCGAGTCACAACAGAGATCCGCACCAAGGTCAATGGGATGCTGAGATTCGGGCAAGAATTTCAGATAAGCGCCATGGGCATTGTCTACCAGAAGCAGTACTCCATGGTTTCGACAAACCTCAGCAATAGCACGAATATCCACAATATTTCCCAGGTAATCTGGGCTTGTAAGATACACCGCCGTAGGTGTTTCTTCGCCTTTGGACAATCTCCGCTCCAAATTCTGCATATCCACGGCACAGGAGAGATAAGACTCCGAGTCCTTAGGGTATAACCACAGAACCTCAAAATCCAGCAATGCAGCAGCACTCAAAAAAGCCTTGTGGGCATTTCTTCCAGCCGCAATAATTGGCTTTTTTCCGTTTTTTCGGGCATGGAGCACGGCAAGATACAGCATCGCGCGGATACAGAGGGACGAACCTTCAGTGGAATACAGGGTTTGCGCGCCGAAAAGCGCACTTGCATTGGCTTCGCTCTCCGCGATGATTCCAGTGGCCTCATAAAGGCTATCAGCGCCGTCAATTTCAGTAATATCGTAGGGCTCTATTCCAAGAAATGATGTTCCCTTATGTCCGGGCATATGTAGCCTTAAAGCATCACTTTGGGCATAGTTGTTCACAAAATCACAAATGGGCGTTTGCATATTTATTCCCCTCGAAAGGCTTTTTCCACCGCCATCATGATGGCGCATTCCATCCGCTTGCGGAAGAGCTCGCAGCCGTACTTGTAAACACCCGTGACTGAACCGGTAGCATGATACGCATTGGCAGCACAACCGCCGGAGCAGTATAGCTTCGCCCAACAATCCCGGCATTCCGGACGGGCGTAGACATTGCAGTCCGCAAAGCACTGTTGGGTCTCGATGTCGGTTACTCCGTCCCAGATATTGCCCAGTTTGAACTTTTCCTCGCCTACGAACTGATGGCAGGGATACAGGTCTCCCCAAGGGGTGACCGCCATATACTCCGTACCGGAACCGCAGCCGGAAATCCGCTTATAAATACAAGGTCCATCCTCAAGGTCAATCATGTAGTGGTAAAACGTAAAGGGCTTACCCTGTTTGTCCCGTTCTATCATCAGTTCAGCAAGCTTCTCATACTGGTCAAGCACAACGGGTAAATCCTCCTGGGTCAGCTCCGAGGGGTCACCGGCAGCACAGACAACCGGCTCCATACTGAGTTCCGTAAAGCCTAGATCCAGCATGGTTTTGATATCCTCCAGAAAATCAGGGTTTGCATGGGTAAAGGTGCCGCGCATATAGTAGTTTTTACCGTCTCTTGCTTCCACCAGCTTTTGAAACTTCGGCACAATCTGCTCCCAACTGCCCTTGCCGGCATAGTCCACACGGAAGCGGTCATGGACTTCCTTGCGGCCATCCAGGCTGAGTACCACATTACTCATCTCCCGGTTGGCAAAGGCAATGACATCATCATCAATAAGCAATCCATTGGTGGTCAGGGTGAAACGGAAATTCTTATTCTTCTCTTTTTCAATACTCCGGGCATAAGCGACAAGTTCCTTGACCACTTTAAAGTTCATCAAGGGCTCCCCACCGAAGAAGTCCACCTCCAGATTCCGGCGGCTGCCGGAGTTGGCAACCAGAAAATCCAGTGCTTGCTTTCCAACCTCAAAACTCATCACCGCACGTTCACCGTGATACTTACCCTGACTGGCAAAGCAATAGGAACAGTTCAGGTTACAAGTGTGAGCAATATGCAGACACAACGCCTTGACCACCCCGGCGGTCTTTTGCTTTAAATGTCCGGCTTTGGCTTCAAAGGTGTCCGGCGCAAACAGTCTGCCTTCTTCTTTCAGTGCCGTAACCTGGTCATAACATTCTTCCATATCCTTTAAGGTGATATCTGCACGGCCGGCATATTTTTCTTCCATACTTTTTAGCACGGTTTCACGATCATTTGCCTCATACATGGCAATGATATCATAGGCAACCTCATCCACTGCATGGACAGAACCGGAGCACACGTCCAGGACAATGTTGTAACCCCCAAGCTTATATTGGTGTATCATAGTACTTCTCCTTTATATACATAAAAACGCCAAAAAACGCCGTCCGTTTGGACGGCGTTTCTGCATCTGCAATTACTTGCTTTCCTTCGTGTTTTCACACTGCTGATTTGCAATACCACAGCTGGTCTTACAAGCAGACTGACAAGAAGTCTGACATTCACCGCAGCCGCCATTCTTTGCACTTTCACACAAATTACGAGTGTTTAAAGTCTTAATATGTTCCATAATCGTAAACCTCCAGAAAAATAATTTTCTTGATTATACCACATTTTTACGGCAAAGTCAATACGATTTTCTTGGATTTCTTCCAAGGGAATTTGCGGGTACGGATTCAGTTAAAATTTCACCACAACCTCGAAGGTTTTGCCTGCCTCGTAGGGGAGCAGATTGCCTTCGATTTCTGTGCCGTCAACCTCAATACCCTTTTGTTCATCGGCAATATATGCAATGTTATAGACCGCTTTACGAAAGCGTTTGGTGATACTGCACTTCTTCCAACTCTCCGGTAGGCAGGGGTCCACTGTCAAGCCCTCTATGGTAGGCATAAGACCAAACACATAGTTGATCATCGCCTTTAAAAACCACTGACCAGAGGCAGTACGCCAGCTTTGCCCCGGCGTGCCGCAGCGATAGCCGGTTTCCTCTGCACAGTAAGAATTAAACAGCATATACGGCTCACCTCTTCCGGCAACCACGGGATTTCTGAAAGGCAGCATGCTACAGATATCCTTTTCTATCAAATCCCGGCGTTTGAGCATACCGTCAACGGCAATCTTCCATGCAATGGTGTGGAGGTATACACCGCCGTTTTCCTGTACACCCGGAGCTTTTTCCGCAATAGAACCTAAGTGATGGCTTTTTTCGGTATATGCCGGTTTTAAGCCTATGCACCCAAGTTCTGTACGAAGTTCCTTTTCCCCCTTTTCAAAGGCGATCAATTCCTTACCATCCTTGGAAATTCCGGACAGCACCGCCCAGAGCTGAGGATTTAAATGGATTTTTCCCTCTTGACTCTCATGCCCGCCAATTTTATCGCCCCAGTCATCAATGCCATAGATATAGTAACCCTCGCTATCCCAGCCATATTGATCCACAAGGTCACGCATATGCGCGGCATAAGAACGGAACAGTTCTGCATCCTCGGTCTTACCCAGCTTTTCTGCCAACTCTATAAACATTTTGCAAGCACGATACCATGCCATGGTAAGCCAAATGCTGACACCCTTGTGTTCAAGTCCTGCCGTGTTGATACAGTCGTTCCAGTCACCGCCCCAAATCTGAATCAGTCCGTGGTGGCCCGTAAAGTGATACAGATAGTCCACCGAGCGTTTCAGATGCTCATAAACACTGGCTTCACTGCCATCATTAAAGGGCACCAACTCGTCCAGGAGGGATAAATCTCCCAGTTCGTTGATGATATAGTATACCGTAAAGGTAAGCCAAACCGTACAGTCAGCAAAATTGTTATTACAAATTTTACCATCCATAAAGGTACGGGGTGCATAACCGTTTGCATACTGATAAGAAAGAATCCGTTTTACCCGTTCCCATGCCAACGTGGGATGAAAGGTCGCCAGGCATTCCGTATCACTGACAATATCCCGATAGCCGTTATGCCGTACCCGCGCCAAACGGGAGCCCATATTGGTTAAATACATCAGCCAGTTGTTGCAAAGCTTATTCATCTCCCCATCCGGGGTCTTGATGTTCACGCCTTGGAGAATTTCCTGATACTTGTTCTGCATGGCGGTAAATTCATGGTCAAATGAGGCAGAGTCAAAGAATCTTTGGGCAAAATCCGCAACCTTATCCACCTCTTCTACCACAGTTCCACAAAGGAACACTACCCGCTTTTCTTCACCTGGGTTCAAAGTTACTTCAGTCTGCAACGCAAGACACATTTTTTCGTTGATACATGCGCTGTTGGTACAGCCGTTTCCACAAACCAAGGCCTTAGGGCGTACAATATCTCCGTAGGTCCCGATAAAGGCATTACGCGCACAATCATACCCTGTTGCCTTTTCGCTGCAGAGCAGAAAGGCCTTCGTTGGAACATGCGTTCCCTCAAAGGGCATAAGCTTGGTTGTCACAACGCCGTTTAAGGCTGCATCAAAGCCATCGACCTTATCCGTATTATACCCTTGGCGTACATAGGGTCCATCAATCAGGGTGTCAACATAGGAAATCACTTTTACAGTCTTTATTTCTTTGTTCTCGTTCTTTAGTGTTACCCATGCAACCTCGCCACCAATTTGGGGATTAGTCTCATTGGGAACAAACAGGCCGTAGTCGCTTGCAACACCGTTTTTCTTCATGTGGGTGACGGTATAACCAAGACCATGAGTACAGAAGTATGCCTCGCGTTCTTCCTCGATGGGCAGAGCGTTTGCCAGCCAGAAGTTCTCGCCCTCTACCAAATATATCGCTCGACGGTCAACCAGCTTGATACGGTTGCCTAAGGAATCTTGGAAAAATCCTTCTCCTACACCAACCTGGGAGGTAAACGTGATATAGTTATCGTTAAATAAGTAATTATACCAATTTCGGGGGGTGTCCGGATTGGTGATTACAAATGTATCACCATTTTCAGAAAAATATCCGTAGGGGTTCTTCATGTTTTTAGCTCCTTCTATAATGTTTATTTATGCTTTCTTACAATATCGATATTCAGTCGGGGACATTGTCGTTGCTTCCCGAAACAATCGACAGAACACCGCATCACCGGAAAAACCGCATAAATCCGCTATCTCCTTGATAGCAATGCCGGTTTCAGAAAGCAATTTTTTGCTATGTAAAATTCGAACACTTCCGATATACGCCTTAATGGCCTGCTTAATCTCCGGCTGAAACAGATAAGAAACATCTTGATAGCTTTTCTCTTCCAAAGCCATGGCAATGGAGGAAACTTTCAATTTTGGATCGGCAAAGCGTTCCTCAATATATTTTTTTACTTCTAATAACAACATGACACAGGTTGCTTGGTCATTGGACATCCGCATCACACGTTCAGCGCTAAACTCATGTTGAAGAACCTCTTTGGATTGCAGCATTTCTCTTCTTGCCTTGTCCTTATACTGCAACGGAGAAATCCCAAACTTCTTCTTAAACATTCCGGAAAAATGCGCAGGAGAGGAAAAACTCAACCTCTTGCTGATCTCGTGATTCCGATACCCTTGTTGCAGCATTTTTTTGCTCTGCTCCAGCTTCATTTCCAAAAAGAACTGCATGACGCCACCTGCGGAGTACTTTGCAAATATCTTTTCTAAACCGGAAACACTCACGAAGCAATAGTCTGCGATATCAGCGACGCAAAGCTTGCGATGTAAATTCTCCTTCATGTATGTAATTGCATGTTGATAGGTTCCTAAGGTATCCCTTGAACGCATAATTCTTCCCTTCTCTCGCTTTCTTATTCCTCTGTTCGATTGTTCTGCTGCGCTTGATACAGGCTGGTGATTTTAGCCGGACGGTTTTGTAGCTCCATATATCCGTCCCCGGCAAAGGGGTAACCGTTATACACAAAGTTTGTACCTGCCTGCTTATTGATACTTTGAATCAATTGCAAGGCGATACTTGCTGTATTCGCCGCCGGAACCGCAGAAATACCAATGGCAAAGTTCTGCGCCGTTGGTGGCTGCATCACGCCAATATGCGGCGCTCCACAGTTCCAGAATACAATATTAGCACCTGCCCATCCGTGACCGGTACCATAATCCCCGCGCTGTACCGCCTGTAAGCCTCGGCTGACGATTACATTGTCATACAACGTTCCCACCGCCCAACGGTGATGGGTCTCGCTGGTGTTATAGTCGTTCACCGATGTACAAGCATAAAATACATTTGGTCCGCATACCCTTGCGCCCTGCGCAAAGGCATGTCGCGCACCGTCTGTATAACAATCCTTTACCAGACAAAGCTGGCCGTTTATTTCAAAGCCATATCTTCGTGATCCTGCGATGGTGGATACAAACGCTAAAGCACTACAATCGGTCACGGTCACGTACTTTGCCGAACTTCCTATCTCCACACATTCGTTTATAAAATGCTTGGCAGTAATATCCTTTGCCCAGCAATCCTCGGCATTACCAAACGCCACCGCTTTATCCGCATGATCCTCGTCAATATATGTACTACCACTGACTTCAGTTTCATCATAATTCGCATCAAACGTAAGACACTCTACCCCTACTTGTGAAATTCGTTGATTTTCCGGAACCTTTCTAACCTCACCGCCGCCATACTTTGTCTCCATAGACATAACAATGGGATGGTCAATGGTAATGGAATCCTCATCCACAGCAACAATCTTTCGTTCAAAATGAAACTCATAATCCCGGGCACGCCAAGGAACCGCCGTGCTGCTCTGTGCAAAAATGCCGCTTGCGTCCATACCGATATCAGCAATCCACTGTTCAGATGGTGGCCGAACCACCACAACCTCGTCACCAACTGACAACCCGGCTGTACTTTCCAGAGGTAGCTTCGTAGTGCCAACGGGAACATAATCCAAAGCTATCTTGCGCCCCGTCTCCTCCATGGTAATCGTTGCTGCACCCGAAACTGCCAAAACTGCACTTTGGGTGCCGTCACCGGTGGCATGGATGACGGTTCCCGCTTGACTCTCGCCACGAAGAATCACACCGGATTCCGAAATTTGCAAAGTACCGGAAATATAATAGTCTCCGTTGGCAAGTTTCACCACGCCCCGAATGCCATTTGCATCAGGTTCCCAGGTTGATACTTTATCAATGGCTTGCTGAATAGACGTTGTATCGTCTTGCATATTTCCCAAAGGCAAAACTGTCTGCACCTTGACAGAGGTTGGAAATTTCTCACTCCCGCCCATATAGCCCACACCGGAAAAATCCGGAAGGGTGTCCCCTTGTTCTGTATAGGGATAATAAGTCAGCACTCCATGGCTGTCTTCCTTCACCAAAGCCGACTCCCCGGACTCTGCCAGTTCCGTCAGCAACGGCTTACTTACCGAAAAGGGATTATGGAACACAATTTTATCATCCAGTGGTGACAGGTTTTCATCCCACAGGAACACGCATAGCCGTTGTCCGCCAACATCGCTGCCAGTAGTTACAGAAAGCTCTGCCCCCTCCTGCGCTGTTTTTATATCTGCATCCACGAGATTTCCGTTTTCATAGACCGCCAGAATTACCTTACCGCCCGAAACCGTTCGCTCCATCCGACAGTAAACCTGACTGTTTGCCTGTAAGCCCTCCAATGGTTCTTTGTTCCCATCCAGGAAGGATAGCGGTTCGGTTATGTAAAGGCACGGACGGCAAAGCACCTCCTCTGCCTCTTGGGAATATATGCTGGTAATGTAATCCTTGCCGCCAAGATAAGCAAAGGTGATTTCCGCATCGCCGGTCTTGGCTGCCGCCTGCACTGCTTCGGTTACCGCAACATCATAGGGAAGATACGAAATGCCACTGACCGTAAACTGTGCGACGGTGTCATTTGTCTCCGGACGCGTTTCATAGGTCACGGTATCCTCCCACCCCGACTCTGCCAAGGCAAGGGAACAGGTAAGCTGGGAACTGCTATCGGCATGGGAATCATTGATTTTCATATACAACCGCAGGAAAACTTGTTCCTCTCCATCCAGCTCCGGTACCGCAAATTTAAGATATGCTATACGATTGGAGCTTTCAGAGTTTGGAGTGTTCTTCGCTTTCAGCACGGCCTCCGTACTAAAATTAACGTTGGGATTACTGCCATCCACATAGGTATCAGCAATGGGCAGAACTCTCCGGTGACTTGCCTGTTCGGCAAGCACCGGTACAGATGTCATAAAAAACACAAAGAGAAGGAAAGCTGTCAAAAACAAACAATTCCCTTTGTATTGTTTTTTCATTCTTCCTTCTCTCCTTTATTACGTTATAGGATTTTAGCGTTGATGCTTTTGAGCACCTTGGCATAATCTTCGTCCTGCATGAAGGACTTGTCATAAGGGGTTACTGTAACAGTTCCCTCGTCATAGTAAACATTGAGCCCTGCTGCCTCAAAGACCTTACGCATGGGCAGATAGGTTACACCATCCTTTTCTGTTACGCTTCCAACTACAAGTGCCAGAATCTCTTCCTCGCTCTTGCTGTCCAGAACCTCCTGCACCTGTGCAAGAGAAATCATCATGGTTTCGCCCTGCAGATACAGACTGTTTTCAGTGTCGCGCTTCTCATTGAGATATACGTACCCATTCTGTCCTTCACGGAAGAAGTAAGACAGATCTTTGTATGCCTCCATGTGCTGACGCTCATAAAGGCTGGAGATAGATGCACGACGGTCGTTGAGCTCAAAGTAGCCGTTACCCACAAAGGGCTCACCCTGATAATAGAACTGTTGTCCACTGATACCCCGTACCCAGTTCAGATACCGGGTAACCTCGCTGATTTTCACACCCATACCGTTTTCTTCATCCTCCAACATCAGAATTTCACCGTTGCCTACGGCAAAGTTCTGACCACCCGGAGGCTTCATGATAAAGATAAACGCCGAAGCACAGTTCCAGAACATCATATGATTGCCTGACCATCCCTGACCGGTACCTGTTGCACCACGCTGAATGGCACACATACCGGAGGTCTCATTTCCCTTACAGATTACATTATCCCAAAGGAAGCCGGTAGAATATCTCTGGTGGGTTTCGGTACAGTTGCGCTGATCTTCGGCAACACTGTTGACAGCGGCATTAGGACCTCTGCCCGCACGGGCACTAATCACATAGTCGTGTCTGCCGCTTTTTGCGTAGCAGTTAATGACCAAGGACTGCTGACCATCCAGGTTAAAGCTATAACGTCTGCCGCCGGTAATCTGGGATACGAAATCCGTCACAGAACAGTCGGAGACGGTGACGTTCTTTCCATAGTCATCCACCATAACGGCTCCGTAGACTACATGCTTGACCGAGATGTTTCTGGCCCATCCATCCTCAAACCAGTCGAAGAAAACACCGGTATGAAGATGTTGTTCGTCAATCAGTGTACCTTCACTGCTAACAACCGTCTCATCATAGTAACTGTCAATACTCAAATCTTCAATACCGCAGTTGCTGATTCTGCCGGGAGCGTTGTACTTGTACACCGTTCCCATGCCATATGCACGTTCCATGGATTGCACCAGATGAATGTCAATGACAATACTATTCTCTTTCACATCCGCGATTTTACGCTCGAACTGGAAGTAATACAGAGAATAATTCCAGGGCTTCTTGCCGTCACCCACAATCAGACCGCCCAGCGCGTCCATCCGCAGAGAACCAATCCAAGCCTCAGAGGGCGGACGGTAAACGATAATCTTGTCACCTTTTTTCAGTCCCTCGGTGGAATCAAGAGGAATTTCTGTGGTACCGGTACCAAGGTAATCCCCCTGAATTTCATATTCCCTGCCTACGACTTCGTAGGTACTATAGTTGTTGAACCTCCCGATACCATATAGTAAAGACCGCTTTCATCACCGGTATACTGTGTTGCCACAGTTTTACCATCTGACTGGGTAGGTGTATAGGTATTTGTTACTTTTTCCGCAAAAGCACCCACCGACAGTACCAGAGACAGACTCAAAGCCAGACTGATACCTTTGACTAACATCTTCAAACTCTTTTTCATAATTTTCCTCTCCTTTATTTTATTTCCGTTTCCTTATAGATCATCTTCAGGGTCATGGGTACACCCGTTTTACCGGTACCGCTATAACAGTGCATTCTCATATTGGTATCGTTATTGTTCGTAGTTCTTTTCAGGAATAGATACAGATCCTTGTTATCGCAAAGGTTCTGTTTCGCAAACTGAGTAATGTCAATGGAAATCTTCTGTTCACCACTCACGACTGTTATATCAAAGGTGGTTAGCGGAGTTGTTGCCGCCGGCAAGCCGGTTGCCGTATCCGTACCGAAGGTACCGCCGCCCATTTCTGCTTCTGTTGCAGCATAGAGACCCATTGCAGTATTCTTGGTTGCAGCAAAGGTAATATCCAATGTGATATTTTCAATTTCGTCCAGGGTACCATTGTAGCCTAAGTTCGAGAAGGGGATCTTAATATAAATACCATTCTCTGTACCCGTGGCAAAGCGTATCATACCGGAGGAGGTCCATGCATTGCTCAGCCCGATACCTGCATAGTAGTTCTTGCTGTCCATAGAAAATTCCGCAGGTCTGACCGGCGTATTATCGTCTTCACCGGGCTGTTCCTGCTCCGGCTCATACCAATATGTATAGTAATCCGGCTCAACGGGGTTATTTCTCAGTATGATACAGTTGGTGGGATTATAGACAGTACCTTTATAGAGCACCACATCCCCCACATTGAGAGAGGTGTAATCCGCAGGCTGAACCTTGCCGGTCTTATAATCCATCTCCACGATTTTACAGCCGGAATAGCTGAACCGTACCATGTGTGTCTCATCATAGAACGGTGTAGTCAACGCAGCAGTAGAAAATACGGTATTCCGGCGCAGCTTACTGTTGTATTCGTTCACCACACGGACATAGCATTGTCCGTCCACATGGGCGGTTACAACACCCTTTTCAATCTGCGTAGAGGTCGCAAGTCTCGATGTATAGCTTGAGCCAACCGAGGTAGCGAGGTTCACACCACGATCACCGCGCATGACAACCTCGATATAGGAAACTCCATCATTGCGATCCTTGCCCAGCATAACAATATCACCGGGTTTCAAGTTGGCAGTGGCTACGGTCTGTCTCTTGTTATTTTCGATCGACACATCCTTGACCTTTGCACCAGTGGTAGCAGCCAGAAGATTCGAAGCGGTCAGCGGCACATAGTTTCCGGATTGTTCTACATACAAATCACGTTCTATCACGGTCAAGTTGCCGCTTACGGTTGCCTCATATTCACTGCCGGCTGACATTCCTTCAATATCATAGGTGTCATTCAAGCCTTGGCTGATATTTTCTATCACCACAAGCGGCATACTCATTGCTTCATAAGGCAGGAAGTCATATCCCACCATGATATCCACCTTGCCACTGTCCTCCAGAGAATAAAGCTGGAATTTACGGGATTTGCCATCCGTAAAGTAGCTATAAGCACCTGCGTACTTATAGTCCTCTGCATCATAGGTACGTGCCAGGCAGCTATAGGCAATGGCATTGGAAGAAACACGATAGGTGGTTGCCGATGTCGAATTGCTGATAGAGAGATTGGCACTTCTGGGTACCCAGAAGGTATGATTCGTACCGTCAATCACATTCATACTGGAAATCTTATTGTCCTCGCCGCCAATATCCGGAACAATAATCTTTCTAACCTTACCCTTGTCATTGAGCTCGTAGTAAATGGGCTTTCGGGAAGCTGCATTGGACTTATCCTGCTCGCTCAGACCCGGTCTCCAGTAAAACTGTGTATCGGTGGAGCTGTAGTTATTGGTATCGTAGGTAAAGTTTTTGGCATTTCTGGTATACCAGAGCATATGCTTTGGCACGTTGCCGTAGCCCTTGTCTACCTCTGTATAACAAATCAAGGAGGAAAAGTCCACCTTCGTAACCGCGGTACCGTCAAAGGCATAAATTCTCTCTTCACACTCCAGAGTTTTCAGTTCACCGGCAGAGGTCAGTACCTGAATGTACTCTCCGCCATTGGTGCTGGCGTTCATCAGCAAGCCATAGTAGCTATAGTTGACATTGTCCGTGTCAAGTCCTGCAATGAAGCCCTCCTTGTTCAGATAAAACCGACTCTTGACACCCAGCTTCATGACAGAATCCGGAATGGTCTCCAGCTTTTCATAGGCCTTGCCGTCAATGTAATACTTTCCGTCCGGATTGATTACAGTGAGTGTTCCCTCCACCACGGTGGTACTGGTGTAAATCCGGGCATACTTCTTATTTTCTGATGCATAAACCGAAACCACCACACCGGGGGTAATATTAGCAAGCTCCGTAAGCTTACCATCCGGAGTATAGACCTTGAGATCTGTGTCTTCATCCAGAATCACCTCCATTTCGTGACCCGGAATCGCATAATCCTTATAATAAATTTTACGATTGGTGGCATCCACACGGGTTACCAGACCGCTGATGGGTTTGTCTATCTTGACTACATCATAGCCGGAGCCTGTGGTGTTGCCGATTAAGGTAAGGGTACCACCCTTAAAATCCCCAAACATGGCATCCAGAGATTCATTGGTGACAGTGCTGCTGCAGACACCGTTAACAATTATCGTTTTTGCCGAAGTGACTATGTTGGTCAGCTTTCCGTTATCCTTATAGTAGTCAATCAAAATCCGCTCACCCTCCAGATAAGCAAAGGGGGTGTCTTCATAGCCAATGGTCAGAACCTTCGTCTCGGGTGCTGTATAGAAGGTTTTAATTTCCTTGTATCCGCTTTCCTGCTCTTTATAAAAAGCACGGACCTTGTAGCCCAGATAGGCGTCAATATCAGTTTCACCGACACGGTAAATTTGATCCATGGATGTAATGGCAACGGTTCCCTCATCCAGTTCATCTGCGCTGTTCAGTGATGTAAGGTCATTCGCCACGACGATGCCTTCTGCCAACTCGTAGCCCAGATACTGATATAGCTTATGGGTTTCGTTATAAAACACACCACCGTCTGCCGCAGTAAAACGCACAGGCTCTTTTACGTTTGCGCAAAAGGTGTTATAAAGCATAATGGTTGCTTCATGGGAGCTAAGTTGCGCATCGGTCACCCCGGAGACACCTTCGTTGATTCCCAAGCGTTGTGCCATCAGTGCAAAACCCGCGGGATAGCCGCCCAATTCCAATGCAGGTTCAGCATGACCCAAGAGGCAGACAATCATTTTTGCCATCTCTGCATAGGTAATCACATCATCGGGACGGAATTCCGTATCCGAACTCACCATTCCCAGCTGAAGCCCGGAGGCAATCGCCTGATAATATGGATGTGTTGCCGGAACATCTCCAAAGGGCAGAGGTGTCTCCGCATCCGCGGTGTACCCCAGCTCCATCAGTTTCACCAGCATCTCACTAGCTTCGCCACGGGTAATCGGGTGATCTTCTGCATTTTCCTCTGCATATCCCAGTGAGGTTATGACGTGTAGGCTATCTTCATAGGTCGCCGCACTCACTCCGGGCATAACCAAGAGCAAAAGCATCATCACTGCAAGAAACAGGCTTAAAACTCTTTTTTTCATGTTCAACATCCTCCCTTATTATATTTCTATCTCCAAACCATCATAGGAAACCACAAATCCCTGAGGCTCTGCCACCTGACACATTTCGTCATAATCTGCTGACACGCCGTTATGGGAAAAATGATTCAGTACAAAGATGGTATCATTATCTGCATATCCCTCTTCCTGCAACCGCTGACGGAGAAGCTTGCATTTTTCTATGTTCATATGTCCTTGATAAAGGTCTGTTTCATTGCCGCGGGTGCAATCCAGAGAAATCAAGTCAAACCTCGGCTTTGTCTCTGCAAAATACTGCCAAACTGACTCTGTAAAGCCATCCGTATCATGACAGTACAGCAACTGCTTGTCTGCCTGTCCAATGGCATAAATAAAATATCCGTCTTCCAGCCCGGTACCGTGCGCCGCTTCCAGCGCACATACCACATAATTTCCAATTTGAACAGGGTGAAACGCCGTTAATTCCCTAGTCTGCAGCCAAGGAAGCGACTCTTGACTCATGTCACTGACCTGTTCTATCACACTTGAGCCACCGCAAACCGTCCAAGGCTTTTTCCGTTGGGTGGTAGAAAACTTCGGTCGAAGGAGCAACAGTTCCCGGGGAACAAAATGATCCCAATGGGGATGGGTAATCAAAATGGAATCTACTGCCTGCATATTAATATCATGATGTAGTAAATGCAGATGGGCATCTGCATTGAAATCCAGCATTAAATCCTCGTTCACCAACGCCTGCGACCTTGTGCGTATGTATCTTCCTCTTTGCGCCCTTGCCTTTTGACACATGGGGCAACTGCACCCTATGGTAGGGATTCCCTCTGCAGCAGAGGTTCCCAAATATTTTATTTTCATAAGTTCCCTACTTTCACGACTTATTCTGTACTTTTATTATAGTATCCCTATACATCATTCACAAGTCCTTTTCGGGACATAAAATTGCCGTTAAAGGACATTTCTCCAAAAATTCTTTCTTTGAAGGCCTTTTATTGCAATTCCCTGAAATCTATACTTAACTTACAATTAACTTGCAGAATTTAAGCCGATTTTTGAAAAAAATTCCCAATCATTTATTCTTTTTTATAGTTGACAGGATCTTTATTCTTTTGTTATAATCAAAAAAAAGACATTGCATAAGGAGAAAGAAATGGAGAAAGAAACAGACATTGGAAAAACCATGATTTATTATCAGACAGAACAGCATCCGCTATGCTTTGAAAATGAATTCTTTTCGATGGATATTATTTTCTGTTTTTATTGCAACAATGACTGGCGCAATGACCCTACATGGTCCCAGCCACGAATGCACAATCATTTTTATTATGAACTACATACTGTGCTCGCCGGCTCCTGCACCTTTCAAACAGAAAAGGACAACTGTGTTACCGTGAATGAAGGGGAATTTATTGTTTTTCCAGCGAAGCATAAGCACCGAATTAATTCTGAAACAGCACATTTTTCTAAGATGGTCATAGCCTTTGCACTTGTTCCCAAAAAGACAAAAGCACCCAATTTTTATCGTACTGCTGCCCGGCTTTCACACAAACCCAAAGCTTACACCCTTAACAATGCTATGGAATATCTGGCAAACAACATTATCGAAAACGGGCGGGAAAAACAGTATGAATATCTCAATGTGATTTTCTTTTCTATGCTTTCTTTTATCATTGAAAGCTTGCGGTTGATTGTGGGAAAAAGGAAGATTCTTGCCGTTGATGAGGAAAGCGATGTCAGAATCCAAAAGGCAATTGACTATATCAAGAGCAATATTTCAAGCGCCATTTCTGTCACAGATGTTGCCCGGGATTTACATACTTCACCCAAGCAGCTTACACGCATTTTTCAGAAAAATTTGGGCACAACGCCCGGAGCATATATTAAGAATTACAAAATTACCTGCATCTGCAGTCTGCTCAACACCACTGATTTGTCCATTGACGATATTGCAGAGTTTATGAATTTCCCTGATGCAAGCTCCATGATTAAAGCTTTTAAACGAATAAAAGGGGTTACCCCCTTACAATACCGACAAAGTGCTAACGAATAAAAGAGAGAAGAACCGCAATGGTTCTTCTCTCTTTTTGCTTAATAAATTTTTTAGATATGTCCGATATCTACTCTTTTATCCTCCATATCATTGTTAATCAGCGCATCATCAAAATGAATCATAACATCCTACTTTGCCAGAATCTCCTGCAGCTTTGTAACGTCAATGCTGTAAATTGGCTCAGCACTATCGATTGCCATACTGCAAGCAATCCCCGCCACCTGACCGGTAATAATTGCCGGAGGAATCACGCGCAGAACATCCCAGGCATAGCCCTCACCGGAGGTACATCTTCCCGCAGTAATCAAATTAGGAAATCCGGTTTTTATCATGGTTCTGTATGGAATTTCGTAAAGATAATCTCTTTGCTCAAAATCACTGATTGCACCAACAGAATCCTCAAAATGCTTATAGACATCTTCGGTGGTGAGGGTGTAATCCCCATCGATACGTCTTGTGGTTCTGAACTGCGGCATGGTAGGAATTTGATAAATTTCCCGTTTCTTTCTGTCATCATTTTTGATGTCTTTCAACAGAGCAAGGTGACACTCGGTGACATAGTCGGTAATATCCTGTGCGTTGGTACCCTTCCAGAAAGGCTTGCCTTCGGGATGTCCATGTCCGTACAGGTCGGCATTTGCCCCAATAAAACGTTTTGCAAGCTTTGCCATGTTTTGAGTTTTTACAACCTCTTCGCAGGTTTCCGCCGTAGCACCGTAGGCATAAAACGTATGGAAGTTATTTCCTTGCACCGTGGGCACGCCGCTTCGGTATAGGATATCCGCATCGCCGGTGGTATCAACAACCATCTTTGCAGTATACATCTCTCTGCCGCCTTTGTTTTCCACCACTAAGCCAACGCATCTGTTCTCTTCCATCACCGGCTTTGAGATTACTGTGTCAAAAAGGACATCTACACCTTCATTTTTGATAAATTCTGTTAATGCCATGATGAAAATGGGCACAGAATATTTGGTGACATAACGTTGCTTGGTATCTTTAGGGGGATTTTTGTCAACCCAGTCAGAGGGGACAGTATCAAAGCCATACTTGATGGACAGGTCAAACAGCTCCTGGGCCATTCCCTTGATAATCTGGGTACCCCTGCCGTTACACAAAGGAACAAACAGATTAACAAGTCCAATGGTCGCCAAGCCCCCCAGGGTAATGGTTTTTTCTATCAGCAGCACGGACTTTCCCATCCGTTTCGCAGAAACCGCCGCCGCAACACCAGCAACACCGCCGCCTGCCACAATCACATCGTAATCGCCTTTTACCTCAATTTCTTCTACCAGTTTATAGTTGCTCATGTCAATCCAACCTAAAGCTAAATTTCAAGTTTTTACGCAACCCTTTCTGAGCATTCCATTATCGAGCCAGATATCTCTTATAGGCTGCATTTTGTGCTTCCATTGCCTCATCAACGCCCATTTTCTGTATTTCGGCAATCACGTTATCCCAATTGTCAATGCTGCTTCTTCCGGTAACAACTTTATTTGCTTCTTCCAGCATAAAGGTTTCAACTTTACTCATGATATTTGTATAAGTACTATTTTCTTCTGCCGTCAAAGAAATCTGCGGCACAATACCATCCAGGTTAGGCTCATCCTTGTGCCAAGCCTCTACTGCCTGGATTCCCCAAGGCGCAAGAGTCTGTTTGTAATATTGCCAAGTCATAACCATCGGGAATGAACTATCCCGAACACCGCAGGTCAGTGCAACCATATTTGCGGTGGTTTTTCCATTGTCAGGATTGTTGATATAGTCGGTAAATACAGGCTTTCCCTCTACCATCTCGTAGCTTAGGCCTTCCTTACCATAGTTTGCATACATCAAACCTTCGCCACCATAAAGTTCATCCAGCCACTTTAAGGTACCAGCTACGTTTTCATTGTTACAGGTAACGGCAAAGGCCTCGGTCTTATTCACCCGATATGCATAACTGGAGTTAAAGCAATAATTATCGCTGCCATCTGCCGCCAGGAAGCCAATGCCCTTCACTTCACGGGTACCGTCATTCATGGTAGGATAATAGGTGGTGGGCTGATATCCAAATGCAAAACCCATAGTGTCACTGGTGAACTTTGCATCCACCTTAGCTCTGGTATCCAGCAAATAGTCCGGGTCAATCAGGCCTTCGCTATAAAGCTGTGCAATATATGCCATACCCTTTTTAAATTCCTCAGTCATAGGTCCATAAACGACCTCTCCATTCTTCACTTGAAAATCCCAATGGGCACCAAACATCCACAGCAGCGGTCCAATACCATTGACATGATTAAACGTTGTTCCGCCCATAGGCATCTCGTCCGCAGCACCGTTACCATTGGGGTCCTGGGTCTTAAACTCCTTTAATACTTCATAGAGATCCTCAGGGGACTTAGGTGCGTCCAAGCCCAGTTTGTCCAGCCAATCCTGACGGATAACCGGTCCCTGGAATCTACCAAGCTCCGAATCCAAACGAATACCGGGAATCGTATAAATCTTTCCTTCATCATTGACCACATCGCGCTTGAACTCCGGATGCTCCTCCAAAATCTTAGAGAAGTTCGGCATACATTCTTCGATGTAAGGGGTCAGGTCTACGATAACACCATCCTCCACATAGGTTTCCAGACCACCGGGTGCATTTGCCCAGTCATAGCAAATTACCTCAGGATATTCTCCGGATACCATCATCATATTAAAGCGCTCTGTCGCCGCGCTGCCTGCCGGATGAATCCATTCAACATGGCAGCCCGTTTTTTCCTCTAGTAACTGGAAGGTCAAAACATCATTATAGGTAGTGCCGCCGGCAGCAGAAACCGTTCCGCCCAGCCTACTAAAAATAGTAAGTGTTTCCGGAATCTCTCCGCCGAGATCCACATCCGCATTCTTTTTCTGCGCAGATCCACAACCACTGCACGCCAGTGCCAACATACAGAAAGCAAGTATCGTGGCAATTCCTCTGCATTTTCCAACCTTCATTTTCTTTTCCTCCTTGTGGGTAAGATTTTAATGACTTTCTGTGCGATATACACAGCCTACTATATTATTATAGTATTCCTGCATAGCATCCGCAAGTCTTCTTTGGGACAAAAAGTTGCCAAAAAGGGACTTTTTCTTTTCCACAGGCATTTTATGATATTTTTTCTCAATTGATATTTTAGCTACAATTAATTTTAAATTTATTTATTTTTTTGTTAATTGTTTTCATATTTTTCTTGGTTTATATAAAAAGCTTCTTATTTTTTTGCCATAACCCATTTTGCATAGAAAAAAACAGAGAGCAAAAAAAAGACATTTGGTTAGATAAAAAATGAGAAGAACCGTCCATGTTTGTCTTTTTTTCTATTTGCCCTGGATTTGGTTGTAAATAGTCAAGTAGACCTGGAAATATCTTCTGCCGAATTCTCTCTGGGATCTTGCGTTAAAATGAACACAATCCTCGTTACAGGTCAATCCCCGGGCACTGACAAAGCCTGCTTGAGGGATTTCCTCCGACAGGCCTTTCAGGGTTCGGTTAGTCATACGGAAATACCGAAACCGTCCGTTTTGAAAGCCGTCTACAAACTCACCCAGTTCCCCAATCATCAATGGAATTTCCTCAATAACCAGGTCACGCTTCAAGGTTTCAAACATATACATAAACTTGTCATGGTACAGGGCAATATTTTCCAAACTGTAGCTATCCTGCTCGCCCTGATGCCATAAAATGCCCGCAAGCTCCGAGCTGCGCATCGCCAGCCGCGCCTGATTCACCGCATTATCGTAAAAGGGCTCGCCAGGTTGCCACTGGTCCAAACAGGAGCCACCATCAGCACAGGGTATTAAACCGACATCCTCCCCAAAGTGTTTTGCATAAGCCTCGGCAAAGCTTACGGCAGGACTAATTCCATGCCGAAAGGATAACTGCCGATCCGGGTTAACAGGATCTCCCATAGGCCTCCACATACCGTTTCTAAGCATAAAACAATGTTCGTTGACAATCGGGGGCACTTCGCCGATGATGCCTCGCCCTGCCATGTTAGATTGTCCCATCATCAAAAAAGATTTCATAAATTCAACCGCCTTTTTCCGTGTGTGCATGACAAAACATGTAATCAATATGCACAATCTTGCCATACGCCTCATTTTGATAAAGCGCAATTATAGCACAAAGGTAAGGGGATGTAAAGACTTTTTCAATAGAATTTAATGAATCGTCATCTATTTTTTGCAAGCTCCCACCGCATATTTACAGCGAAAAAGCAGACACATCATTTTGAACTTTCTTTTATTATCATAACACTTATGTTTCCAAAAAAAAGAACACTATTTGACTAAAATAGTGTCCTTATTTGCAATCTTAATTTTTAACCTTCCATGTCGCGGTACTTCTTTGGTGAAACGCCAAACTGTTTTCGAAACAAACGTGGTTCATCAACTGTAAAAACAACAACCCCATGGTGGTCTGATTGATATTCCGTTTATTCGGCGTTTCATGAATCAGGGTCCAGATGAGGTTTTCCACCAGATTCTGTACCGGCAGCACGTCGGCTACCTCAAAATGGAGATATCCGGCAGAGCTGTTCTCTTTCAGGCATTCGATTAAAAACCGGCGGAGCGGTGTTTCCTCCTCGCCCAGCATCTGCAGGGTACTGTCAAAAAAGGCAGGAAGAATAATAAAATTCACCGCAATATCTTCTTTGCCGGCAGGAAGAATTTCCTGTCTGGCATTCTGGCTTAATAGTGGTTACCCAATGGGTTCAAAATCCGCAGCACCGTGCTTGCACAGAGGGCAGATAAAGTCCTCAGGTAAAACGTCACCTTCATAAATATAGCCGCAAATTTTGCAAACAAACCCCTTTTTACCCTCAGTCTCAGGCTTGGGCTTGACGTTGTTCTGATAATAGGTATAAGTCATGGTTTCAACGGAAGAAATTACCCTAGATTCGGTGATGCTGCAGATGAACATACCATGGGTATCCAAGTCCACATACTGCTCTACCTTTAGAGACATGAAAGCATTGATATACTTGGGCAAAAATGCCAGACCGTTATCCGAACGCAAGGGCTCTATGCCTGCAAACTTATCTGCACTCCGTCCGCTCTGGAAACCAAAGGTTTCAAAAACAGGAAACGGGGCGTCCTGGGTGAGACAGTTCACATTCATGATACCGGTTTGCTTGATAACATGGTGGGAATAATTCTCTTTATTGATGGTGACCGCAATCCGATTGGGGGCATTGGTCACCTGCGCAACGGTATTGACAATTAGTCCGTTATCCTTCTTTCCATCGTTAGAGGTCACCACATACAGACCGTAGCCAATGCGGAACAGTGCAGATAAATCCTGCTTGTTCGCCGTCTCACTTTGCTGGGCAAGGTAGTCTGTGCAAAGAGCTTCCGCTAGTGCCTCTACCTGCGCGGTGCTTTCTTCGTTCAGGGCAGATTTAATCTGTACTACCGGTTCTGCGAAGGTAAGCTTTTTGCTTCCCTCCAGCATTCCTTTCATGGTTTTAGCCGCCAGAGGTGCCCATGAGCCGTTTTCTATCAAGCCCACGGTGCGGTTTTGGAAGTTCCTCTCGGTCAGATGATGAATGAACTCCTTCATAAAGGGGAATACATCGGCATTATAGGTCGTGGTTGCCAGCACCAGCTTGTTATAACGAAAAGCATCCTCTACCGCCTTTGCCATATCACACCGTGCAAGGTCATTGACCACCACCTTGGGGCAGCCTTTGGCACGAAGCTTGTCTGCCAATAATTCAACCGCCTTTTTGGTGTTACCATAAATCGAGGTATAAGCAATCACAATGCCCTCGGTCTCCGCCTCATAAGAGGACCAGGTATTGTATAAATCCAGATAATAGCCCAGATTTTCCGTTAAAACAGGGCCATGGAGCGGACAGATGATCTGAATGTCTAAGCCTGCCGCTTTTTTCAGCAGGTTCTGCACCTGTGCACCGTATTTACCCACGATGCCGATATAGTATCTGCGTGCTTCACCTGCCCAGTCCTCTTCCACATCAAGGGCACCAAACTTCCCAAAGCCGTCGGCAGAAAACAGTACCTTGTCAAAACTGTCATAAGTCACAATGACCTCCGGCCAGTGAACCATAGGCGCAGTGACAAAGGTGAGGGTATGCTTGCCTAGGGTAAGAGTATCGCCCTCGCCTACAACCATTTGATTATCCTTAAAATCCGTACCGAAGAACTGTCCCATCATTGCAAACGCCTTTGCACTTGCCACAATTTTAGTACCGGGATATACCTGCATAAAGGTCATGATATTGGCAGAATGATCCGGCTCCATATGCTGAACAATCAGATAATCCGGCGTTCTTTTACCCAGGGTATCCTGGATATTATCCAGCCACTCATGGGTAAAACGTCCGTCCACCGTATCCATAATTGCAATTTTTTCATCTATGATTGCATAGGAATTGTATGCCATTCCGTTGGGCACCACATACTGTCCTTCAAACAAATCCACATCATGGTCATTAACCCCGATGTAGCGAATATCTTCTGTAATTTTCATTGTAACCACTCCTTATTGTCAGTTCAAGCGCAAAAGCAGCTTGCGTTTATTGTATCACTCTTTTCCCGTGAAATCAACAGGAAATTTGCAAAAAAAGCTGCATCGGCAAAAACCGAAGCAGCTTTTTCAACTTACAACGTAATAACGCCAAATGCACTCAGCACAGAACTGATTAAAATAGCAAGAATAAAGATTGGTGCAATGTACTTCACCATGACCACATACATCTTCTTCCTGCGGAACGCAGAGGAAAGCTCTACCTCATCTGCAATTTCCTTAATTCCAAGGAAGTATGCCACAAAGACACAGGTCAGGAATGCACCAACCGGCATTAAAATAGAATTGGTAATGAAGTCCATAAAGGTCAACAAATCCATGTCAAATACGGCGATGTGACTCCACAAGCCAAAGCCCAAAGAGGGAACAACCCCCACAATGATACCCCAGAGGAATACCAGAATGGAAGCCTTCATTCTGCTTAGGCGGAACTGGTCACAAACGGTAGATACCAGCGCCTCCATAATGGAAATGGACGAGGTCAGTGCCGCAAACAACACCAGCAGGAAGAACACGATACCGACAATTCTGCCAAAGGGCATACTCGCAAACACCTGGGGCAGAGTTACGAACATCAGTCCGGGGCCCCCCGAACCTAAGCCCTCAGAACCATTGAACGCCACAACGGCAGGGATCACCATAAATCCTGCCAAGATGGCAATACCGGTATCAAAAATTTCAATCTGGCTTACAGACTTTTCCAGGTCATCCTGCTTGCGCAGATAGGAACCGTAGGTAATCATAATTCCCATGGCCAAGGACATAGAATAGAACATTTGTCCCATTGCCGCAAGTACCATATTGACGCTAAGCTTGCTCAGGTCCGGAATCAAATAATACTTGACACCCTCCAGTGCTCCAGGCAGACAGACGGAATAAACCGCAATGGCAATGGTCAGCACCACCAGTACAGGCATCATAATCCGGCTTGCCTTTTCGACACCCTTTTCCACACCACGGACAACAATCACCCCTGTTGCCGCCATGAAGAGCATCTGCCAGAGAATTGGCTCCAACGGCTTGGAAACGTAACCATTAAAGAACGCACCGCTGGCTTCTACTGTGGGATTTGTTCCGGTCAGAAAAACCGCAAAATACTTGGTTACCCAGCCGCCAATCACCCCGTAATACGGGAAAATAATCGCTATGACAATGACCGCAATCCAACCGATAAACTCCGACTTCTTGTTCAGCGCCGCAAAGGCACCGATGGGACTTTTTCCCGTTTTACGGCCAATGGCGATTTCCGTCATCATGATGGTAAAACCAAAGGTCACCACCAGAATCAGGTATGTAATCAAAAACATACCGCCGTATTTTTCCGCCAGATACGGGAATCTCCAGATGTTTCCAAGTCCGACCGCCGAGCCGGCAGCTGCCAGTACAAAGCCGATTTTGCTTGAAAAATTACCTCTTTCCTGCATAATTAACTTCCTCCCAATATGATATTGCATTTAGTATATCATGTTTCTTGGAATTTGAAAAGAGTTTTTTGAAAAAAGCGTCAGGATTCGTCTTTGGATTGTTTTTTCAGTTCGTCTTTCATATCTGCATGGCGACGAATTGCCTCTTGGGTCATATGCTCCAGATAACCGCGCTCTTCGTACCGTTCCACCAGACCGCTTTCCACCATGGGTTCTGCATGATGTGCCGCTTGATACTTATAAATAAGCTTCAGCATAATGGGCGTCAAAATTGTGGTGGCAACTACCATCAAAATAACAGGAGCAAAAAAACTGTCCACCATCAACCCCAATGCCGCGCCCTTGGTAGCAACAATCAATGCCACCTCACCACGGGAAACCATACCGATACCGATTTTAGTTGCCTGGAGATTGGTATAACGACACAGCTTTGCACCCAATCCGCAGCCGATAATTTTACTTAAGATAGCCACAAGGGTCAGCAAAAGCGTAAAGGCAATAATTTCACCAGACATACTTTCAATACTTACCTTTAAGCCCACACTGGCAAAGAACACCGGTGATAAGAACATAAAGGAAATGGAATCAAAATGATTCTGCATATATGCCACATGGCGATTGGTAGATAAAACCAGACCTGCAACAAAGGCACCTGTAATATCAGAAACACCGAAGAAGTGCTCGGAAACATATGCCATCAGCAGGCAGAATGCGAAGGACAAAACCCCGAATCGGCGTAAATCCTTGTGATAGTGATTCAACCAGGGAATGACCACCTTAATGAAGAGGAAGGCAATCACACCACAGAACACAAAGAAGCCCAGAATCTTCAAGCCAACCGTACCGATGCTGACCGAGGGGTCTGCAAAGCTCGTGATAATAGTCAAAGCAATAATACCCAGTACATCGTCTATCAGCGCCGCACCCAGAATAGCGTTACCCGATTTAGTGGAGAGCTTACCAAGCTCCTTTAAGGTTTCCACAGAAATACTTACTGAAGTTGCCGTCAGAATAACACCGATAAAGATGTTCTGCAATGTCACCATAGGATCTGCACCCTTGTTAAAGATGCTGGCCAGAATCCAGCCTCCGATGAGCGGAACGACAACACCCATAATAGCAATGATGGTAGCGGCAAGTCCGCATTTTTTCAGTTCCTTGATATCGGTTTCCAGTCCTGCACTGAACATCAGTACGATGACACCAACCTCTGCAATGTTGCTAAGCAACGAAGTCTCACCAATCCAGCCAAGACAAGCCGGTCCAAGCAAAAGCCCGGCAAGCAAAGCCCCAACTACCTGAGGCATCTGAATACGCCGTGTCAACATCCCGAGAAGCTTGGTACTCAGCAAAATAATTGCAATGTCCAACAAATACTTAACTTCCATTTCCATGTCCTTCTTTCTGTCAGTAAAATTGTGCAATAACTCAAAACGTCCTTATTATAGTTCACTTTTTTGACAAAGTCTAGGATAATTTCTGCCAAAAAAAGTTTCTCTACCTAAATATTATTCGTCATTTCGACAATGAGTTTTTTCAATTTTTTAAGCTACGAGAAAAAACGAACCCATTTTCTTCAATATTGTGACAAAATTAACGTTTTTGATTTTCGCGTTTTTCTTGACAAACTTCTGTGGAATCGCTATACTAAACAGAGTATGAATTAGGCTTGAAACCGTAGTTTTTGTCAAGAATTTAACAGGCTTGTAAACTAGGTTCATCCCCTTACTTATCAGTCAGAGGAGGTAGTGTCATGAGAACATTTCGGGGCGGTGTACACCCCCACGGACGGAAAGAGGCTACAGCGGAAAAGCCAATTGTAGACCTGGCTCCGCCGAAAGAACTCGTCTATCCTCTGTCCCAGCACATTGGTGCACCGGCAGTCCCCTGCGTAAAAACAGGTGATGCCGTGCTCATGGGGCAGAAAATCGCCGAAGCTAGCGGTTATGTCTCGGCAAACATTCACAGCTCGGTTTCCGGAACGGTAAAAACCATTGAGAAGCGTCTGCATCCCAACGGCTCGGTGATGGAATGTATCGTCATTGAAAACGACGGTCAGGACACTCCTGTATCAGAACTGACACAGCCAAACCGGGATTACAAATCCCTCTCTGCCAAGGAGTTGCTCGACTTGATTCAGGAGGCAGGGATTGTTGGTATGGGCGGTGCGACCTTCCCTACCCATGTTAAGCTCACCCCTCCGCCGGAGGCAAAGATTGACTATGTCATTATCAATGGTGCAGAATGCGAGCCTTACCTGACCTCGGATTACCGTGCCATGCTTGAAACCCCGGATAAAATTCTCACCGGTCTTGCGATTATTTTACAGATTTTCGGGCTGAAAACCGGCTACATTGGCATTGAGGACAACAAGCCAAAGGCCATTGAGGTCATGCGTACTGCGGCGGCTGGTTTTCAGGACGCGGATATTCAAATCGTTTCCTTAAAGACCAAATACCCCCAGGGGGCGGAGAAGCAGCTCATCAACGCAGTTACCGGGCGAAAGGTAAAACCCGGTCAGCTTCCCTGGCAGGTAGGCTGTATCGTCTCTAATATCGACACCGCCGCCTCCATCACGCGTGCCGTAGTTGAGCACAAGCCTTTGATGCAGCGGATTGTGACCCTAGGTGGAGACGCCTTAAAAAATCCCCTGAACTATCGCGTGCGCATTGGAACACCCTTTGGCTATATTCTGGAACAATCCGGCGGTTTCTCTGCGCCTGTAAAGAAGCTGCTCATGGGTGGCCCCATGATGGGGCTGGCAGTTCCTAACCAAAGTGTTCCGGTTATCAAAGGAACCTCCGGTATTCTCGCCTTTGGCGAAAAAGCCGCACGTTTGGATGCGGAACAGCCCTGCGTCCGCTGTGCAAAATGCCTGTATGTATGTCCCATGAGCCTTCAGCCGAATCTTCTGGATAAGTTCTCCCGGAGCGATGACTTTGCGACGTTGGAAAAGCTACATATTGCAGACTGTATCGAATGCGGAAGCTGCGCTTACGTCTGTCCCTCCAAACGCAGACAGGTGCAACAGATTAAGGTTGCCAAGGTCAAGATGAAATCCGCGCAGACAAAGGCAAAGTAGGGAAAGGAGTATTATCATGGAAGAAAAACTAATTGTGTCCCACGCCCCCCACATTGCCGGGAAGGACTCACTGCAGCGGATTATGCTGCAGGTCATTATTGCCATGCTTCCGGCATTGGCCGCAGGATGTCTGGTCTTTGGCTATCGTGCCCTGGTCGTTACTCTGGTTTGTGTCCTATCCTGCGTGGTCTTTGAGGGACTGTGGCAAAAAATTCTCAGAAAACCCGTCACCGTTTCAGATTTCAGTGCCGTAGTGACCGGTATGCTGCTGGCATTCAATCTGCCGGCAAGCATCCCTCTGTGGATGGCGGTCATTGGTTCATTCTTTGCCATCATTGTGGTAAAGCAATTCTTCGGTGGCTTGGGTCATAACTTTATGAACCCTGCTCTGGGTGCCAGAGCCTTTCTTCTGGCATCCTGGGCACTGGCAATGACTACCTGGCCCCAGCCCGGAAGTACCATTCCGCTCTTTGGTAGTGCGGATGTGGTTACCTCGGCAACACCCCTGGCACTGTACGCAGAAAACGCCGGAACTCTGCCCTCCTACCTAACTCTGTTTCTGGGCAACACCGGTGGTTGTATCGGTGAAACCTCTGCTCTTGCCATTTTAATCGGCGGTATTTATTTGCTCCTAAGCGGTGTCATTCGTCTTAGAATTCCGGTTTGCTTTATCGGCACGGTTGCCCTTGGTACCTGGATATTCGGTGGTCATAACGGTTTCTTCACCGGTGACTGGTTATACCAGATTCTGTCCGGCGGTTTGATGTTGGGTGCTTTCTTTATGGCAACCGACTACGCCACCACCCCCTTCACCCCGAAGGGCCAGCTTATCTTTGGTATCGGCTGCGGTATTATTACGGTACTGATTCGCCTGTGGGGCGGCTATCCCGAGGGCGTCTCCTACTCCATTCTGTTGATGAATGTAGTAACACCGCTCATTGACAAGGTAACGGCACCCCGCCGCTACGGTACAACCATAAAAAAGGAGGCGGCATAGCATGAAAGAAATCTCTGTTTTAACCGTAAAGCTTTTGCTGATTTGTGCTATCGTATCAGCGCTCCTTGCCGGTGTGAACAGCATTACCAAACCCATCATCGCAGAAAACGAACAGAAGAATTTTGAAATCGCCATGCAGGAGGTTCTGCCGGAGGCTTCCGGCTTTGAGGAAGTAGCCCTTAGTGACTATACCCCCTCTGAAACTGGTGTGATCTTGGATTCCCTCTACCAGGCAGACAACGGCGGCTATGTGGTCAGCACGGTCTGTTCCGAGGGCTACGGCGGCGACGTCAGTGTGATGGTTGGTATTACCAAAGACTTGGCCGTCAACCAGGTGAAGATTATGAGTATGAGTGAGACTCCCGGTCTTGGTGCTAAGGCATCTGAGCCGGAGTTCATCGGACAGTATGACGGTCTTTCTGCCGGGATTGCAGTGGTGAAAAACACCACGCCGGCGGACAATCAGATTGAAGCTATTTCCGGCGCAACCATTACCTCAAAAGCGGTTACTAAAGCCGTCAATACGGCACTGGAAGCCGCTGAAAAAGTAAATACCTCGAAAGGAGGGGCTGCACAATGAAGCAATCCGCATGGAAAACCTTACTAAACGGACTTATCAAAGAAAACCCCACCTTTGTTCTTCTGCTGGGTATGTGCCCTACTTTGGCAGTTACTACCGGCGTTACCAACGCCATCGGCATGGGTCTGTCTACCGCCGCGGTTTTAGTCTGCTCTAACGTGGTTATTTCTCTGCTGCGGAATTTTATTCCCAACAAGATAAGAATTGCCTCATACATTGTTATCATTGCCGGCTTTGTTACCATTGTGGAAATGCTGATGAACGCCTACGTTCCGGCGCTGGCAGGAAGTCTCGGTATCTATATTCCCCTGATTGTGGTTAACTGTATCATTCTCGGACGTGCCGAGGCATTTGCGTCAAAAAACAATGTACTTCATTCTGCATTGGACGGCGCAGGCATGGGTCTCGGCTTTACCTGTGCACTGGTCTTGATTTCCTCCGTCCGCGAAATCTTAGGCGCAGGTACCTTTGCAGGGATACCACTCTTTGGCGAAGGCTTCCAGCCGGTTTCTATTATGATTTTGCCTCCGGGTGCCTTTTTGACCCTGGGTATTCTGCTGGCGGTCATCAATACCATCAGCAACAAGCGCAAGCAAGCAAAGGAGGGCATAAGTCATGATTCGTGATTTATTGATTATCAGTATCGGGGCAATCCTGATTAACAACTTTGTCCTGGTGCAGTTTCTGGGCATCTGTCCCTTCCTTGGTGTTTCCAAAAAGGTAGAAACCGCAGCAGGTATGGGTATGGCGGTTATCTTTGTTATGCTCTGTGCTTCCGCCATCACCTGGGTGGTACAGAAGTACTTACTGGAGCCTTTCGGCATCGAATACCTCCAGACCATTGCCTTTATTCTGGTCATTGCGGTGCTGGTGCAGTTTGTAGAAATGTTCCTGCAAAAAGCAGTCCCCGCCCTGTATAGTTCTCTAGGTGTGTATCTGCCCCTGATTACCACCAACTGTGCCGTGCTGGGTGTTGCCATCCAGAATATCAGCAAGTTTGGTGCAGCAGAAATGAGCTTCGTAAAATCCTTGGTCTACGGCACCTCTGCTGCCATCGGTTTTTTGGTTGCCATTGTCCTGTTTGCCGGCGTTCGTGAGCGGCTAGAGAGTGCAGATATTCCCTCTTTTCTCAAGGGTATGCCTATTGTTTTGGTAACTGCAGCACTATTGTCCATTGCATTCCTGGGATTTTCCGGGCTCAGCTTTCAGTAAAGGAGCGTAGATACAATGAATCAGATTTTAATTCCCATCCTGATTATTGGTGGTATGGGACTTCTCTTCGGAGCACTGCTGGGTGTTGCTTCCCGAATTTTTGCCGTTAAGGTTGATGAGCGCGTTCCTAAAATCATGGAGGTGCTCCCCGGTGCAAACTGCGGCGGCTGCGGCTTTGCAGGCTGCAGTGCCTATGCCAATGCCCTGGTAGAGGGCGGGGTTCGCCCTAACATGTGTCCGGTAGGCGGTGCTCCCGTTGCGGCACAAATCGCCGAAATTCTGGGGGTAGAAAACGAAGAAAAAGAAAAAATGGTAGCACGGATTCTCTGTAACGGAAACCCCGAACGTGCATTGCAGAAATATGTTTTTGACGGTCCGAAAGACTGTCACAGTGCGGCACGACTGGGCGGCGGCGAAAAAATGTGCCCCCATGGTTGTCTGGGACTTGGCTCCTGCGTGAAGGTTTGTCAGTTCGGTGCTATCTCGGTCGAAACCGGTGTTGCCGTGGTTGACGTGGAAAAATGCGTTGCCTGCGGCGCCTGTGCAGCAGAATGTCCCAAGAAGATTATTAAGCTTTTACCTGCCAAGAGTAAGTATACCATTACCTGTAAGTCCGTGGAAAAAGGCAAGCTGACCCGTCATGACTGTCAGGTAGGCTGTATCGGCTGCGGCATCTGCGCAAAGAACTGTCCCAAAGAGGCAATCACTGTTAAGGATAATCTTGCCGCCATTGACCCCTTAAAGTGTGTCAACTGCGGTATCTGCGCCAAGAAGTGTCCCCAGCATGCCATCAACCACGTGGACAATCTGGGCGCACACTTTGTGATTCCCCCAAAGGAAAAACCTGTTGCATCAGCAAAAAAAACCGAACCTCAACCACAAGCATAAGAAAAAGTGCAGTTCACATTTTGAAGTGAACTGCACTTTTTTTCACATATCAGCCGGCTCGCGTTTGAGCAAGCGCAAGAGCAACGGTTTTAACATTAGCTCCCAAATCAAACACAGGAGAATACTTCCCAGATACGCCGTCAGCGCACGATAACCGAAGCGAACTGTCAAATCTCCGATTCCCTTGCTATTGAGCCAATTGTTGGTCATAAAGAGAATCAGGCAATGAATGAGATAGATTCCGTAGGTGCTTCTATCTATGACCCAGAAGGGACGGAGCAGCACTGCTCCTTTATCTGCAAAAAGCTGAGACGCCATATAGAAAAACAAAATCGCTGCAATGGCATAGAGCACATGCACCTGTTCTGTCCAGGTGGCATTGGGATAAAAAATGCCGCACCATGCATTTAAGAAAATGGTAACTGCGAACAATAGCATGATAGAGAGCCAGCGTCTGTGCAGGTATTCTTGGAATGCAGAGTAGTGAAGCCCTATCATACACCCTGCCGCCCAGAAAAACAGATATCTAGGGAACAGAAGACGAATATCCGGAAACGTAACTCCCGAAAACAGGAGCCCCAGCATTTCGCTCAATGCACTTCCTCCCATGATACTAATCATCAGACAAATGGGAAGCACCACTGCCGGATTGCTCCGTTTAAACAGCAACATCCACACCGGCGCCAGAAGATAAAACTGCACCAATACCACAATAAAATAAAACTGTGCCGAAAGTCCTCCGCTGAGTATAAACCTGCCAAGCTCCCACCAGGAAAAGGTATAGACATTCCGGTAGCAGAAATAGAGATAGTAGACAAACACCCAGAATATGTAAGGCAGTACAATGGAAACCAATCGTGACAGATAGAACCGTCCATAGTGGAGCCCCTCTCCTTTCAAAGCCAGTTTAACACCGCTGAGGAGAATAAATCCGTACACTGCAAAGCCAGATAACCGTGACAGCGTAGAAACCGCCCAATACATAGTTCGTCCGTGGTCCATATTAAGTACCACCTCTGAGGACACATGAATAAACACCACGAGAAAGCAGAACAGGATATTCAGAAAAACGATATCCTGCTTCCGTTGGGTCTGTTTTTGCGCCATGGTACTTCCTCCTTTGGTTACTTCTTGGTATAACTTTCGATTTCTTCCAGACTTCGTGCTGCCACTGCTGCGGCTTTTTCCCGTTTATCCCGGATACGCTGCTCCAAAGGAGTCATAATGCCGTAGTTCACGTTCATGGGCTGGAAGTTGGTGATACTCTCGTTGGCAATATACGCCCCCAGTGCACCGATTGCCGTTTTAGCAGAAAATGCCGGAACCTCCTGTCCCTGCAGCTTAGCTGCAACTGCTAGTCCTGCTAAAAGCCCGGAGGCTGCGGATTCTACATAACCCTCTACTCCGGTAATCTGCCCGGCAAAGGTGATTTTGGGGTATTTTTTCATGCTATAATCACTGTTGAGCAATTTGGGAGCATTGAGGTACGTATTTCTGTGCATGACGCCGTAACGCATAAATTCTGCATGTTCCAGTCCCGGAATCATGGAGAACACCCGTTTCTGCTCCGGGAACTTCAAATGGGTCTGGAAACCTACAATATTATACATACTGCCGGCAGCGTTGTCCTGACGGAGCTGTACCACTGCATAAGGTCTGGAACCGTCATGGGGATTGGTCAGTCCCACCGGTTTGAGCGGACCGAAACGCATGGTGTCCTCGCCGCGCTTTGCCATAATCTCAATAGGCATACATCCTTCAAAGACCTTCGGATCCTCCACACCCTCATGGACAGGCGCACCCTCGGCGGTAATCAGCGCCTGATAAAAAGCCAGGTACTCTTCCCGGGTCATGGGACAGTTGATATAGTCATCTCCGCCTTTGCCGTATCTGGCGGCCTTAAACGCCTTGGTCATATCAATGCTCTCATAATTGACGATAGGTGCTGCTGCATCGAAAAAGTGCAGATAGTCATCTCCGGTAAGCCGCTGAATTTCCTCTGCCAGACTGTCGGAAACCAAAGGCCCAGCCGCCACAATCACCCATGCAGCCTCCGGGATTTGGGTAATCTCTTTTTCCTCTACGGTGATGTTGGGGTGGTTGGTAATCTTCTCGGTCACCATTTTGGAAAACCCCTGCCGATCCACCGCCAGTGCACCACCGGCAGGAACCTTGGTGGCATCTGCGCATAGCATAATCAGGGAATTGAGCTTGCGCATTTCCTCTTTTAGCAGTCCTACTGCATTATAGATGCCGTCTGCACGCAACGAATTACTGCAGACCAGTTCGGCAAAATGCTTGTCCTTATGCGCCGGAGAGAACTTTCCCGGCTTCATTTCATAAAGGCGAACCTTGATTCCCTTTTCTGCCGCCTGCCATGCCGCTTCACAACCGGCAAGACCGGCTCCAATGACCTGTAATTCCATAGTATTATCCCTTTCGTTCCAAATCCAGAAAAACCTCCGACCACGCCGGAGGCTTTCTTCTGTTTTTATTTCTTTTTCTTTGCCGCAGGTTTTCTTACATAATTACACTCCGGATTGAAGCACTTGTAAGTCACCGGGCCTCTGCGCCGATAAGGCTTCACCTTCATGATAACGCCGCCGCATTCCGGACAAGCCTCCTTGGTGGGTTCATCCCAAGAGATAAAGTCACATTCCGGACTGTTATCACAGGTATAAAAGACACTGCCCTTACGGGATTTGCGGATGGCAACCTTGCCGCCGCACTTGGGGCAGGGTACATCCAACTCCTGGGTGATGGCTTTGGTGTTTCGGCATTCCGGGAATCCCGGACACGCTAAGAACTTCCCGAATTTCCCCTGTTTATAGACCATCATCCGTCCGCATTTTTCGCAGGGAATGTCAGAAACTTCATCCTGAATCTCGATATTGCCGATTTTCTCCTCCGCCTCTGCAAGGGTCTTGGCAAAGGGCGTATAGAATTCACGGATAATCTGCTTCCACTGCGTGTCACCGTCTGCTACGGTTTCAATTTTATCCTCCATGTTGGCAGTAAATTCTACGTCAACAATGTCTGAAAAGTTCTCTTTCATCAAATCGGTGACGATATAGCCAAGCTCGGTGGGATAAAGGGTCTTACCTTCCCGTGCCACATAACCTCTTGCAGTAATGGTGGCGATGGTGGGTGCATAGGTACTTGGTCTGCCGATGCCATCCTCTTCCATCGCCTTAACCAGGGATGCCTCAGTATAACGTGCCGGGGGCTGAGTGAAGTGCTGTTCCGGGTCAAGTTCCTTTAAGAGCAGAGGCTGGCCCTCGGTCAGATTGGGGATCTTCTTGGACTTTTCTTCTTCCTCGTCCTTGCCCTCTACGTACAGGGTCATGAAGCCTGCAAACTTAATCTCCGAACCGGTTGCCCGTGCCAGATAATCGCCGCAGGTAATGTCTGCGGTAACCGAGTCCAGAACCGCATCGGACATCTGGCTTGCCATAAACCGCAACCAAATCAGGCGATAAAGCTTATACAGGTCGGGCTTGAGCTTTTCTTTAAACTTTTCGGGTGTGTTGGCACATACAGTGGGACGAATTGCCTCGTGGGCATCCTGGGCACTCTTCTTGGCACGATAGTGCTTGGGCGTTTTGGGAACAAACGCCTGCCCGTACTGCTGAGCAATAAAGGCACGTGCCTCATTCTGTGCCACACCGGAGATACGGAGAGAGTCCGTTCTCATATAGGTAATATAACCCATTTCATAAAGCTGCTGTGCCGCAATCATGGTTCTTCTGGAGGTAAAGTTCAGCTTTCTAGATGCCTCCTGTTGGAGGGTACTGGTGGTAAAGGGCGGAGCACTCCGACGCTTGGTCTCTTTGCGCACCACGGACTTCACTGTGTAATCTGCCTTTTCCAGCGCCGAAACTACCTTTTTCACCGTATCTTCGTCCGGAAGTGGCATTTTCTTGCCATTGGCGGTTCCATAGAACTTGGCAACAAAGGGCAGCTTTCCCTTATCATTGGTCAGCTTTAAATCAATGGTCCAATATTCCTCCGGCTGGAAGGCATCAATCTCACGTTCCCGATCCACAATCAGCCGAACAACCACCGACTGAACACGGCCGGCACTCAGACCTTTTTTCACCTTTTTCCAAAGGAGCGGGCTAATTTGGTAGCCCACGATACGATCCAGCACCCGTCGGGTCTGCTGGGCGTCTACAAGATTCATGTCAATGGGACGTGCTTCCTTGACCGCCTCTTTGACCACATCTTTGGTTACTTCGTTAAAGGTAATCCGGCAGTTGCTGTCGGGGTCAATCCCCAAAACATTTGCCAGATGCCAGGATATTGCTTCGCCCTCACGGTCAGGGTCAGTTGCAAGAAATACTTTATCAGCGGCCTTTGCCTTCTTTTTTAGTTTGGCAATCAAATCCCCTTTGCCGCGAATGGTAATATATTTGAGATCAAAGTCATGCTCCAGATCTACACCAAGCTGGCTTTTGGGCAAATCACGGACGTGACCCATGGTTGCTTCAATGGCATAGCCACTGCCAAGGTATTTCTTAATCAGGTCTACCTTGGTGGGTGACTCCACAATCACCAATTTCTTCGCCGTTGTTTTTGCAGCCTTTTTCTCGGCCATTCTATCTTCCTCCAGACTTCAATAATTTCTCAGGTATTGTTTGTGTCGGTGTACTGAAAGCAATACTGTCCTCCCGCACTTTGTTGTACTGCCTTCTTCATCTGCAGAATAATCAGCATACTACTAAGGAGTCCGGTCTCTAAACCGCAGTTTTCTGCCAGTTCATCAAAGGAGACCGTTTCTGCTCTCTGACACAAATATCTTAAAATCGACTCTTCTTCCTTACGGAAGCTACCTTTTTGCAGCATCAGCTCCAGCTGATACATGAGTTCCTCCGAACCCAGTTTTTCCTCCGGTTTGGGAGGTGTAGGCACTTCCTTGGGCGGATGATTCAATTCCATCACTCTGCCGGTAACCGGCTTTTTCTTTAATGACATGCCGTACGCCAGACGTTCTGGATACAAATTGATGTATTCCTCCAGAACATCCAGAGGACCAAGCACTTGCTTTGCGCCATCCCGAATCAGTTCATTGGGAAGGGCTGCCGCTTTATTCATAGGATTGCCGGGAACGGCAAAAATATCACGGTTATTTTCTGTAGCAATTCTTGCACTCATAGAGGTTCCACTGCGCAATTCTCCCTCAACCACAATGGTGCCGTAAGACAAACCAATCACAATACGGTTGCGTTGTTCATAAAACTGCGGCCTACCCCGGGTACCGGGCGGCTGCTCCGAAAGAATACCGCCATGGTCTAAGATATGCCGATACAAGTCCGTATGTTCCGTAGGGTAGATGACGTCCACGCCGCCTGCCAGAACTGCTAGCGTGGTTCCACCGACCTCTAGTGCTCCGCAATGTGCCGCGCCGTCAATGCCCTTCGCCATACCGCTGACAACGGTGACTCCGTTTTCCGCCAAGGTGCGACCCAGCATTTCTGCCGCCTTTTCTCCGTCTTTGGTGGCATCCCGGGTTCCCACCATAGAGATTCCTAGCATCCGGTTGAGATTCGGGAGATTTCCTTTTGCATAAAGTAGGGTCGGGGCATGGGTGATATTCTTCAGTTGTTGCGGGTACCTTGCATCCTCTTGATCCAGCACCAAAATATCCTGCGTGCGGCAATGTTCCAAAAGTCGTTTAGCACTTTCCAGGGTTCTGTCCATAGTCAGTACTCTCGCAAGCTTGAGTATTTTATAAAATCCGGCATCAAAGTGATTGGCACGAAAGGCCTCTTCCGGCGTCTGAAACTTTTCCAGAATCCGGTATACCACCTTGGGATTGTGTCCGCAAGTTTGATTGAGCCAGATGGTATAGAGCAGTCTCTCTTCCTTCTCCATGGAAACACCCCCTTACGGTTTCAGCAGATACATGGAAATCCCTGCCGCAACACCGGCATTCAGAGACTCCACCTGTCCCTCCATGGGAATCCGCACTCGTAAATCAGCCAGGGCAAGAACCTCCTTAGAGACGCCGAATGCCTCACTCCCGATGACCAGCGCACGTTTTCCGCGCAGTTTGGCATCCCCAATGGGAATGGAGTCCTTCAAGGCGGTGGCAGCCACAGAAAATCCCTGTTCCTTCAGCTGCCGCACCATGTCCACCTCTGCCCCAAGGATGCAGGGCACCCGAAACAGAGAGCCCATGGTAGCACGAACCACCTTAGGGTTATACAAATCCGCGCAGCCTTTCAGCAAAATCACGCCGTCAACTCCGGCAGCCTCTGCGGTGCGGATGATGGTTCCTAAATTTCCCGGCTCGGAAACGCCGTCCAGAATCAGCACAAAGCCCTTATTCGAAAAGTCGATTCCAGTATTTTCGGGCATTTTCAGAACCGCACCGATACCCTGAGGTGCCTCGGTGTTGCAAATTTCGCGAAATAAGGTTTCTTTGGCAGTATAAACAGTTTTTCTATTTTCGTCAAGAGTATGGAGAAAATTTTTATTTTTTTCCGCAAAGGTGTCTGACACAATCAGCAGTTCCACAGATGCATCCGCCCACCGGAGTGCTTCCTCTACCATGCGGACGCCCTCTGCAAAATAGCGACCGCTTTCCATTCGTCCCTTTTTGCGCTGAAGCGCACGAATGTTCTTTAAGGTCTTATTATCCTTACTGATAATGGGAATCTGCATATCTGTGACACCTTCCGCTATGTATTCTTCTTTATTCTTCAAAAACTTGAATCTGTCTGCTTCGTTTGACAAACTTGAGCACCAAATATGCTACCACCGTCTGGATGGGCAGGAGCAGAAGATTCTTAATAATTCTGGCAGGGAGAATACCCACAAAGCCGCTGCCCACCGTAGGAGCAAGGGCGATGGAATTCAGCAGTATATTCGAGAAAACCAGTACCAAAGTTTTGGCAACCAGCACCCGCCAGAAGGCAATGGGCTTGCGATAGAGCAGCAGTCCGTAAATCATGCCGGAAATCCCTACGCACAAGGTATAAGTAGGGATATAGCCGCCCACCGGATTCAGCAAATAGGAAAGTATATCCTGTACCATGCCTGTCATACAGCAGACCAGCGGGCCGAACA
>JAXJVM010000120.1:0-9160 GCA_036308515.1 Clostridia bacterium
ACGTCAAAGAATACATAGGTTATCAAGTGAAAGCGTAAAGCATAATAGTTAGAAACACACTAATTTATTGTACACGGATTATAAAAAAAAGTCAAGCTATTTTTCATGGAAAAATAATTGTAGGGATTCCCTACAAAATTCCTTCAATCACTTCTCGCATTTCCTCCCGGGTGCAGACCTTGTTGATGCGATCCCGGAGAACGCCGCCGCCAACGACTCCGCGGAAGTACCAGGACATATGCTTGCGCCCCTCTAAGATTCCGCGGTGCTCGCCCTTGTGCTCCACCAGCAAATCCAGATGCCGGAGGGCAGTTTCCACACGTTCTGCAAGGGAGGGGGAAGGGGGAAGCGCACCGGTTTTTAGATACTGCAGAATCTCCCGGAAAATCCAGGGGTTTCCCTGGGCGGCACGTCCCACCATCAGCCCGTCGCAGCCGGTCTGCTCCAGCATAGCCTTGGCAGAGACGCCGCCGGTGATGTCACCGTTGCCGATTACCGGAATGGAAACGGCTTCTTTCACTTGGCGGATGATATCCCAGTTCGCCTTGCCGCTGTAAAACGCCTCCCGGGTTCTGCCGTGTACCGTCACGGCGGCGGCACCGTTTGCCTCGGCAATTTTGGCAAACTCCACGGCATTGATGTGCGCATCGTCCCAGCCCATCCGAAACTTTACCGTCACCGGAACCGTCACCGCGCGGCTCACCGCCCGGATTACTTTTCCGGCAAGTGTCGGGTCCTTCATGAGCGCACTGCCGTCGCCGTTGTTCACGATTTTAGGAGCCGGGCAGCCCATGTTGATGTCCAGCATCACCGCGCCGTTTGCCAGTGCCTCCTCGGCAATGGATGCCATAATCTCCGGGTCATGGCCGAAAATCTGCGCCGCAACCGGAGCCTCTTTAGGGGTGACTGCCAGCAGGTCACCGGTGCGCTTGTTGTGGTAATGCAGTCCCTTGCCGGAGACCATTTCTGTATACATCAGTGCCGGGCCGAAGGGCTTGGCAATGATGCGAAATGCCTTGTCTGTCACCCCTGCCATGGGTGCCAGAACCAGGTTGTTTGCTAATGTGACTGTTCCGATTTGCATAGAATGTCTCGCTTTCTGTTTTGATAGCAATATCTAATCATATTCCGGGACGCAAGTCAAGTGTTTTTTTTGACACTGTCTGTCCTTGACAACCGTCTCAAAAGTTGGTATACTAAGGGGGAAAATAGGCAGATTCCGGGAGGCATTTTATGAAGGAAATCAAGCGTGTAGTGGTTAAGGTGGGTACCTCTACCCTGACCCATGACACTGGAAAAATCAATCTCCGGCGGCTGGAGAACCTGGTTCGGGTGCTGGCGGATTTGATGAATATGGGACTTGAGGTGGTGCTGGTTTCCAGTGGTGCCATCGGTGTCGGCGTAGGTAAGCTGGGGCTTTCGGAAAGACCTAAGGACACCCGGCAGAAGCAGGCACTTGCCGCCATCGGTCAGGCGAGCCTTGTGGCGATTTACGAGAAGTATTTTAAGGAATACGGCTATACCACCGGGCAGGTGCTGCTGACCAAGTTCATCCTGGAGGACGAGCTGCGCTACCGCAGTGCCAAGAACGCCTTTGAGACCATGATTGGCTACCGGGTCATTCCTATTGTAAACGAAAATGACGTGATTTCCACCTACGAGATTGAGTTTGGGGACAACGATACCCTGTCTGCCTATGTGGCAAACCTGGTGGACGCAGATTTACTGGTGATTCTCTCGGACATTGACGGATTTTATGACGGCGACCCGGCAAACCCGGAATCCAAGCTGATTCCGGTGGTGGAGGAGATTACCGATGAAGTGCGCGCCTGTGCCGGCGGCGAGGGAACGCGGCGTGGTACCGGTGGTATGCGTACCAAGCTCAACGCTGCGGAGCTGGTTGGGAAAAACGGCATTGATATGGTCATTGCCAATGGCAGCACCCCGGATTATTTGTATGATATCGTAGCAGGAAAGAGCATCGGGACGCTCTTTCAGGGAAAACGCTAACCTTGTTTGACATGCAGATATAAATTTTCTGTACATGTTTTTTATTCAACTATTGACATTTTTACTTGTTATGATATAATTGGTATGTTATAAGAAAAAATATGCTATGGCGTAGAACAGGAACACGGAGAAAGAAGGAGAGCGCCTTTCGGCTTCGTGTTTGGTTTGTTGTATGTGTCATGGCGTTCTGCCGTTTATGCGGCAGAGACCGGAAAAAGAAAGAAAGGTGAGGCGCAGGAATGAGTTTAGCGAAGCAAGCGCAAAAATGGAAAAAAGCATTGCAATCAAAAAAGACGGATAGCATTGCTCCCAGCGAAAAAATTTTGTCCGAGCATAGCCGCTTTTTTGTGAAAGAAGCGTATAAAACGCTGCGCACCAACCTGATTTTTTCCCTGACCGAGACCGGAGGCAAGGTGATTTTGATTACCAGCTCCGGCGCGGCGGAAGGAAAGTCCACCAGCTGTCTGAACGTAGCCATTACCTTTGCGGATATGGGCGCCAAGGTCTGTGTTGTGGACTGTGACCTGCGCAAGCCTAGCATTGCACGCCTGTGTCAGGAAAAAGCTACCCCCGGCATCAGTAATGTTCTGGTCAATCTGAACAAGCTGCCGGAGGTCATCCGTAAAAGTAAATTCAACAAAAATCTGGATGTGATTTATTCCGGAGAGATTCCGCCCAACCCGGCGGAACTGCTGGCTTCTCATAAAATGGAAGAAATTTTATCAGAGCTGGCGCAAACCTACGATTACGTCTTTGTGGACACCCCCCCGGTGAATGTGGCAACCGATGCTTCGGTACTGGCGGTGAAAGCCAACGGTGTCCTGATGGTGGTTCGTCAGGGACAGACCACCAACGATGAGCTTGCCGAGGCAATACAGCAGTTGGAATTTGTCAAGGCGCGGGTTTTGGGAATGCTCTTTAACGACACCAACCTCGCCTCCGGTAAAAAGGGGCGGTACGGCCGCAGGGACTCCTACTATAAGAATTATTACGGCTATGCCAGAATGGTAAATAGTAAGGAAGAGTCCCATGGTTGATTTTCATAGCCATATTCTCCCTGCCATGGATGATGGGAGCGAAAGCGTGGAGCAGTCGTTGCAGATGCTTGCCGCCATGCAGGCGCAGGGTATTGATACGGTGGTTGCTACACCGCACTTTGACATGAGCCGGGAAAAAACGGAACAGTTCCTCGCTCGGCGGCAGGAGTCCTTCGAAAAGCTTCAGAAGGAATCCAACCTTAAAATTCGGGTGATTCCCGGAGCAGAAGTGCTCTATTGTGGCGTCCCTCTGCACCGATGCGAAGATCTGGACAAGGTGTGTATCGGAAATACCCGATATCTGCTGATTGAGACGCTGTTTTCTGAGTGGACTGAGGAATTTCGCTTGGATTTACAATATCTCATGATGGAGAGAAACATCATCCCTATTTTAGCGCATATCGAACGTTATTACTTCATTGGAAAAAACCGCAACCTGATTCGTGCTTTGCGACGGGACGGAGTGCTCCTACAAATGAATGCCGAGGCGTTTCTTCATCCAAAGATGCGCCGTCGTGCCATGAAGATTTTTAAAAAGGAATCTGTACATATTCTGGGGTCCGATTGTCATAACCTGACCCAACGGCCGCCCAATCTCGGCTCAGCCGTTGCGCTGATGCAACGCCAAATGGGCGGAGAAATTCTAGACTGGTTTGCAAAGCAAGCCGAAACAATCCTGGGCGATTGTTTGTGAGGGAGAGAAAGAAATGGAGTTCTTACAACGTTTTACGCGCAACCGTTACTTGTTTCTTGTGGATATTTTACTTGTGGCAGTTTCTTATGCGCTGACCATGCTGGTGATTCACCGGGTGGGTGTGGCGGCTGCTTTGATTGCCCAAAACTGGGTGATGATTGCCGCGGCGGCCATTGCATTTACCGGTTTCCTCTATATTTTTGGTTGCTACGCGGTCTATTGGGCCTATGGTGGAACCAGAGAATATATCAGGATTCTGGCGGCGTGCTTGTGTGCCGGAATTGTGACCTGTTTGATCTGCGGAATGTATCCCATGGAGGGATTTTTCCTCAAGGCGAACCTGCTTGCCGTTTTGGTATCTTCTGTCTGTATTGCGGGCTTTCGCATGGCCATTCGGGTGCTGGGGAAGATGATTCGCGCCTCTCTGTGCCATAGCCACCGCAGCAATCCCAAAAACGTGCTGATTGTGGGCGCCGGAAACCTGGGTACCTTGCTGGCACGGGACATCAGCGGCAATAGCAGCTTGAATTATAACGTGCTGGGCTTTGTGGACGATGATAAGGCAAAGCAGCATATGATTATCTGCGGCGCCAAGGTGCTGGGCACCACCGAGGATTTGAATCGGTTGGTTACCTGGCTGAAGCCGGATGAGATTCTCATTGCCATTTCTTCTACCAGTGTAGAGAACAGAAAACGCATCATCAATGCCTGCAGTGAATTTCCCTGCAAGCTCAAGATACTTCCGGGAATCGCAGATTCCCTCTATAACAGAAACAGTCTGGATCTCATCCGTCAGGTAGAGGTGGAGGATTTATTGGAACGCAGTCCGGTGAAGCTGGACAACAGTGCCATTGCCGAGGATATCACCGGCAGGGTGGTTATGGTCACCGGCGGCGGCGGTTCCATCGGCTCCGAGCTCTGTCGGCAGATTGCCAGATTCGCACCCAAAAAGCTGGTGGTTCTGGATATCTACGAGAACAACGCCTTTGACCTGGAAAACGACCTGCACGACAACTTCCCGGAATGTCCCGTGGAGGTGGTGATTGCTTCTGTGCGGGATAAGGAACGGATGGAGCAGGTCTTTGCCAAGTACCATCCCTATCTGGTGTTCCATGCGGCGGCGCATAAGCATGTGCCTTTGATGGAAGCCAATGCGGCAGAGGCGGTCAAGAACAATGTTTTTGGTACTTACAATGTGGCGTGCTGTGCAGATCGGTTCGAAGCCAAACGCTTTGTATTGATTTCTACCGATAAGGCAGTCAATCCCACCAATGTTATGGGTGCTACCAAGCGGGTCTGCGAGATGATTATTCAGGCTATGCAGACGGTAAGCCGAACGGAGTTCGCCGCGGTGCGCTTCGGAAACGTGCTTAATTCCAATGGCTCGGTACTGCCCCGGTTTAGAAAGCAAATCCAAAGTGGCGGACCTATCACCGTGACCCATCCGAAGATTACCCGGTTCTTTATGACCATTCCGGAGGCGGCGCAGTTGGTATTGCAGGCTGCAACCTATGCCAAGGGCGGAGAAATCTTCGTGCTGGACATGGGAGAGCCGGTGAAGATTTATGACCTGGCAAAGAACCTGATTCGCCTTTCCGGCTTAAAAGAAGGAAAGGACATCAGCATCAAGATTACCGGGCTTCGTCCCGGTGAAAAGCTCTATGAGGAGCTTTTGCTGGAAGAAGAGGGTCTTACCAAGACAGCCCATGATAAAATACATATCGGTAAGCCTTTCTTCAATAGTATGGATGAGCTCCGGGCACATTTGGAACTGCTGCAGCAAGCAGTCGAAACCGAGGACAACGAAACCGTCAAAGCCGCGGTTGCAAAGGTTGTACCAACTTATACCAGAGAAAAAAAAGAGCAGCATGTAGGTTCTGCCCCCATGCAGGAGGAGACCGTAGGGGAGAGGGAGTTTTCGGAAGGAGCTGGTAAGCTATGGCAAAAAAGAACCGAAAGCTTAGTTTAATCATCACGCTGGCAATTGTTCTTGCAATATTGATTGCAGGCGGCGTGGTTGCTTATACCCAGAGAAATAACATCCATGCAGTTCTTTCTATGAAATATACTGAAGAAGAACGCCGGGAAAAACTGACCCAGCAGGAAGTGGCGGTACTGCAAAAGATTGCAGATGAAATGCCGGAGGCTCAGGTCAAACCCCTGACGACGGAGGAGGAGCAACTGCTCAAGGACGGCGTGATTTCCCAAGAGGACGCCCTAAAGATTATTATGGGCGAGCCCGTGGAGACATTTATCCAGCCGGAGCCTCAAAAACCGGAAGCCCCGCAGCCGGAAACTCCGGCGGCAGAGCCTTTGGACAGCGAAGGTAGCGGCAGTGAGCCTGCCCAGCCTACCCAGAATCAGCAGGAGAACACTCCTCAGGAAGATGCCAATAAACTGAAGAATCTGCTTGCGCAGGTGTACCTGATGAAGTCCAACTTTACCGGCCAGCTGGATGGTCTGATTGCGCAGGCAAAGCAAGAGTATATTGCTGGTAAGGGTACGGTCAGCAAGTATAGCATAGGCAAACGCTACATCGGTATTGCCAGCGGACTGGAAGCCCAGTGCGATGCCCGAATGGAGTCTCTTCTTGGAGAAATCAAAGCGGAGCTCCAGAGAACCGGCGGTGATACCGGCTTGGTGAATGAGATTCGCGCCGTTTACGAGAGCGAAAAAAGTGCCAAGAAAGCGGCATTGATAGAAAAATACAGTTGATTTGGGATTGGAAGAAGCATGAAGAAATTCTTGAACTTAGCGGCATGGCTCCTGTTTTTGGGGGTTAGCGCGGCAATCTTTCTCTTTTCGGCGCAGCCGGCAGTGCAATCCTCGAATCTGAGCCAAGGTGTGCTTCATGAAATTCTGACCCATGTGGTGGCTGATTTTGATACCATGCCTATTCAGGAGCAGCAGGGACTGCTCTCCTTGTATCATAACTTGATACGCAAGACTGCACACTTTTCTATCTACGCACTTTGGGGATTTTCCCTGAGCTTACTGCTTTTCCTTCACGGATGCAGACTGAAAAAGCTGTGTGCCATCACAGCGGCGGGCGGTTTTCTCTATGCCGCCTGTGACGAACTGCATCAGATGTTTGTAGATGGCAGAGGTGCGCAGCTGACCGATGTGTTTCTGGACTTTGCCGGCGTAGTTACCGGGGTGGGCGTGTTCTCCCTACTTTGGTTCCTTAGCCTCCTTGTGCAAAGGCGCAAAAACACCTAACTGATGAAAAATAATTAAAACCATATACATATTTTTAGGAGGTAATTCTCATGAAAAAAGTTTTAGCGATTGTTCTGGCACTGACCATGATCCTTTCGACTTCTTGTCTGGTTATGGCAGCAGAAGAAATAACAATCCCTGCGCAATTGCAGCTGAAAGCCACCAATGGCGGTACATTCTCAAGCGCTACATCTGTGTATGCCGGTAAAACCGTTGACCTGAAGGCGACCGTGGACATGTCCAATGTCCGCGAGGCATTCACTGCCGGTGTGGAGAAAGTAGATGCCAAGCTGGCAGAACTTACCAAGGTTGAGGGTAACGATGAGCAGTCCGCTGCAGATTTGGCAACTGCAAAAGAAGAGTTCAGAAATTCTAAGGCAAGCGGTCAGGTGGATTTGGTATTGACCTATCCCAGCGCAATCATTATGCCTACTTCTGTAACCAATGGCAGTGATTTGGACGGCTTTGTAGATGTAGACACCAGTATTTGGGAAGAGGTTAGCCGTAAGGTAACCACCACTGGCTCCGTTAAAACCCTGACCATTACCATTGGTGTTAAGGAAGATTCCGTGGACGTAGCTGATATCGAAGCAAATCTGGACACTTATCTGGCAGATATGTCCTTTGTAGCTTCCGGTCTTTATGCGAACCAGGCAGCTAGCTATAGCTTTACCGGATCCCTTGAAGGCGAAGTTAGCTTTAACCTCCAGATCGGTGATGGACTCCTGCCCTATGAATGGACCTTTGTGGATGATGGTGATTCCTCTGCAAAGCTGACCATTCTGGCTATGGGTACTGGCAGCACTACCGGCGGCGGCGTTTACATTCCGTCCTCTTCCAGTAGCACTGATACCGTGGATGATTCCACCCAGACCGATACCCAGACCGGCACCCAGACCGGCACTTCTGTGACGGAGAACTTCATTGATATGCATGACTATGACTGGGCAAAGGATGCGGTTTACAACCTGCAGGATAAGCATATCGTTACGGGTACCAGCGCAGTTACTTTTGACCCGGCTCTGAGCGTAAAGCGCGGCGATATCGTGCTGATGCTTTCCAGAATGTTGAATCTGGACAACAGCTTTGATACCAACTTTGCCGATGTTCCTTACGGCAGCTACTACTATGAAGCTATCGGTAAGGCAAAGGCGGCTGGTGTTGCCCAGGGCTACAGCGACACCGAGTTCAAGCCAGAGCAGACCGTAACCCGTGAAGAACTGGTTACCTTGATTTACCGTGCACTCCGTGTATACGGTTATATCGAAGCCGGCGAAGATACCACTTCCCTGAATGCTTACGTTGATGGCCACCAGGTTTCTGACTATGCAGTAGAGGCTATGGTTTCTATGATCAACAACGGTGTGATCCAGGGTAAGGGCAGCAACAACATTGCACCTCAGGACGAAGCTATCCGTGCAGAGGTTGCAGTAATGCTCAACAGACTGCTCCCCTTCGTAAAATAAGCAATTAGCTATTTTTAAAGCGTGCGATTCATTCGCACGCTTTTTTTTCGGCTCTTTTTTTCATACCCTATTGACAAAGCACCAAACGAGTGATAATATAAACATATGAACAGATATTCACATGAGAGGATGTGTTGAAGCATATGTATGACAAAAAGCATGACATTGAATGCTGCGATTTTCTGTGCGTCCATGAGGACGTGATTAAGAACCTGGCAGCCAAACTGCCGGAGGAGGAAACCCTCTATGACCTTGCAGAGCTGTTTAAGGTGTTTGGGGATTCCACCCGGATTCGTATTTTGTATGTACTGTCAGAATCCGAGCTTTGCGTCTGTGATTTGGCGCAGATTCTGGGCGTCAGCCAGAATGCGGTGTCCCATCAGCTGCGCGTGCTGAAAAACAATAAGCTGGTACGTTATCGCCGGGAGGGAAAGATGATTTTCTATTCCCTGGCGGATGATCATGTAAAAAGTATTATCAACCAAGGCATGGAACACGTGACCGAGGCATAAATAGAAAAGGGGTATGTTTGTATGAGAAAAGTATTTCAAATGCAGGATTTAGATTGTGCCAACTGTGCGGCAAAGATGGAGCGTGCCATTCAATCGTTGGAGGGTGTAAGTGCGGTGAGTATTAGCTTTTTGACCCAGAAGATGGTACTGGAAGCGGAAGAGGCACAAATGGACGCCATCCTCAAGCAGGCAAAGAAAATCTGCCGGAAGATTGAGCCGGAC
>JAXJVM010000121.1:0-2546 GCA_036308515.1 Clostridia bacterium
TGAAAATCCCAAACCAGAATTACCTGAAATTCCTCACTGTTTACGTTTTTCACCGTAACATAACCTGACTCCGGTTTCAGTTTCTCCTCCGTCGCCTCTGCGGTAGTCAGAATTTTACCATTATAAATAATCGGTGCACGATTATTTAAATCAATTGTTTTTTCATCGCCCGAAGCATTGTAATAAACCAAAGCAGTACGGGAAGTCTTTGAGGAAATATCCCGTGCCTGCACCGTAACCTCACGGTCAGTGTCCGATTTTTCAATATGAACAATCTGCGGACGATACAACTGATTTTCAACATCGACCCAAATCAAAACCTCAGAGCCAATATAATCCGAAATATCACCACACTTTACCTCATACACGGTATCACCGATCAGTGCCTGATTTTCTTCCAGCTCTATCTCCGTTCCAATGGTTACTCCGGGTACTGCATAGACAAAACCGATATGTTTTTCAATTCCCATGGTATCAAGCAAAGTCTTATCTGTTTTAACGTAGGTCTCCGTTCCATCTGCATAATAAAGTTTCTCCATGATGACTGCATCCAGCGCATTTGCCATGATACTTGCAACAGCGCCCCTTGTGGCAGGAGTTTCTCCGGAAACCACACCGTTCAAAAGCCCAAGCTGATTTCCAACAGTAAGATACCCCGTCGGATATCCTTTTTCTTCTGCTACAGCCTTATATCCAAGGATACAAGCAATCACTTTTACCGCTTGATTCACCGTCACCTGTTCCTCCGGGGCAAAGATCCCTTCCGCATGTCCGTCAATAATTCCCAGCTGATAGGAAAGGTTAATATTCTTTGCGCCCCATAAATCCGGAGTCACATCTGAAAATGCAGAATTTTCTCCATAGGAGGCGTCAACATCATAATAGCCCATCAGCCGCAGTGCCATGGTAACAAACTCCATGCGTGTAATGTTGTTTTGAGGGCGCAATGTTCCGTCTTCATAACCGTACACAATTCCCAAATTTTGCATCATAAGCATTTCTGCTGAATAAGCTTCACATTCCTCTGCCGCAAAGGCTGATGGGAGTAAACTCAATAAAAGGATGCCTATAAGCAAACACGTGATGATTCTTTTCATAATACCCCTCCTTATTCCACGGTAACCTTTATCGTTTTTGTTACATTTAAATCAGAAGAAACACAAATCAGTTCCGTCTCCCCGGCGGATAATCCGGTAATAACTCCGGTACTGTTGTCAATCTTCGCAATCTTGTTATCTGTAAACCAAAAGCTGACACTTTTACTGGTTGCATCACTTGGCAAACAGGTATATTGCAACGTTTTACTTTCGCCCCGGCTCAGTGTAACCGCATCATTTTCAAACACAATATCCTGCACCAGAACCTTTTCGTCTGCAAAATACCACCAAACTGTATCCATAACACGGGAGATATGATTGTTTTCCGTCACAAAGTTATCCTGATAGTATCCATCAAACAGTAGCGAACGGGGTACCAACTCCTGATCTCCTCGAATTGCACCTTCAAGATATGCCATAGCATAATAATACGGTGTACTCTGCGAACCAAGTGCCAAGTTATAGCAGCTGCCCGGTGCTGTACCTATGGTTGTTTTAGGAATAAAGAATCCGTATTTATAATTACTGTTAATGATATTCCCTGCTACAACCCTTGCCAAGTCCAGGAACTCTGCCTTACCGGTTGCCCAGTAAAGGTCCACCAGACAAACAACATTATAGGCACTGGCATCATCGGTGTTATAATTGAGATTCATCTCACTGTCACCGATTTCAGCTCCGCCAAGCTTGCCAAAGCCGTAAACATTCTCTGCAAAATAGTCAATGACTTTGCGGATAATTTCCGCTTCCTCCTGCAAATCCGCTCTTGCCGACGCTGCACGGTACGCTGCACACGCCGCCCACATAAAGAGCTTATTGGCGGTATAGGTTCCAAGAGGTTTGCCGCGCTTATAGTAGTCGCCGTAGTAACCGTTTCGGTCCGGTATGAATTTAGAAATATCTGTCCCATCCGCCATAATTTGCTTAAATTCGTTAGAGTTTTCTTTCCATGCGTACTTAACAAACCCCGCCATGTGCTTCACAATCTTTTCAACAACATATCTGCCGTCCTCAGAATCAGCACCTATCATGTCAGCAAAGAACAGGTCATTCAAAACCGTATCACAGGAGAAACTTTGAACGTAATACCCCTCTGTTAAGGTATAGTTCCCCTCCTCCAGGACGGAAGCCGGATAAAAACCCTGTGCTACCAAATCGTCTGCAAACTGGTTAAAGAATCTGTCACCGTAAAGCACGGTATGATCTCCTGCTTGCAAATCCGGATTGGTATACCACGCCCCTATCGGTTCTACATATTCCATAGGATCCAGCGTTCCTTCCGCACCGCGTGCAGTAGTATAAACAACGGGCATAATACCGGTTTCGGGGTTTGCCAGTTCATAATAGCATTTCAAAATTCGCATTGCCCACGCTTTGGCTTTTTCATCTCCGGTCTGCTGGTACATCTGACCGGCTGTATATACCAAATCGCTCGCCATAGAACGGAAA
>JAXJVM010000122.1:0-4991 GCA_036308515.1 Clostridia bacterium
CCACGTAATTTCTGTTCCATACTTCCAGCTCTTAGGAAGGAAGAGATTTTTGCTGATAAGGTTAATCGGCTCTTGACTCAAGGTACGAAAGGTAAGCAATGCCGATGCCTGCTCCAAAACCTCCTCCGTAGAGCCGTAAGCTTTTACCTTGAACGGGAACGGCTTGCTCTTGATAACGCCGCCTCTTTCTATCGTTAAGGTCAAGGTAACCGGTACATCCGCTTCGCCAATTGCAGGTCTTATCACCTTGCCGTCCATTGTCACAACCTCCGGTTCTGTGGATGTCCATGTGTATTGAATGTCATACGGAAAGCTTGTCTTCAAATGCAGATCATTCTTAATTGCCGATAAATCCTTTTCATAACTGATATCTGCAAACGTAAGGGCATCAAGTTCATTCTGCAGCAAAATCTCATCGGTAGGCAGGCAAAGCACCGTCACCGTATATTCTTTGCTGATCTCGGTTCCGCCATTTTCAAATTTGGCAACAAGAACAACCTCCACATTGCCGGTTTCATGTTCAGGACGTGTTATCTGCACCTTTCCTGAATTTATGGTAACATATGGGCTGTTACAACTCCAGCTGATTACCGATTCATAGGTTTCTCCCTGCACCGGAACGCTGAAATCTGTATCTGTTTCCGTTGGAAGAGTGATACCGGACATATCTGTTTCAATTTTCTTGCTTGCCGATAACTTTGCAACAAAAGGAAATGTTTTTATCTGAGTGTATCCTAAGATTTCAAATTCCGCCGTCATGGTAACGTAGGTGTCATCAACAATTTCCATAACGTATCCCTTATCAGTTACTAACTGGGGGCAATCTGAACTCCATATAATTTTTGTCCCATACAGTCCTGTGTCAGGCAGTGTCAAATCTTTGGTCAGATTCTGCCATTCCTCATCCGTCAAGTCCGTATATGTTATCGCATTCATGGCTTCTGTCAGCATAGTATTCGCCGACAAAACCGTAAAATTAAGTTCCTTGCTCTGGCGCACACCGTCCAAAATTACAACAGCGGTCAAGGTAACCTCCTTGTTTTCACTCTCCAGAATATGCACCGTACCGTTTGTTTCCATCACCGATGCATCAGAGGATTCCCATGTAATACTTGCGCCGTCCCAAGCAGCGGGCAGTGTCTTAAGATTCTTAGAGATTTTATGCCATACTTCCTCTGTGATATTGCTTCCTGCCAAAAGATATTCCAGAATATCATCGACCACTGCAGCAGCGTCTGCACCCTCTGCCGGTGCAATCTGAATCGGAAATGCAATCTCAGCCGTTGCTGCATCATAATCTTCGTGGGGTCTTGGTAATTTCACCTCTGCCGTCATCGTAACAGGAATGCTGCAATTCTTCTGCGCCAATATCTCACCTGTATCGGACAAAACAGATGGGTTACTGCTCTGCCATTTCACTTGACAGCCTTCAAATTCCGACACCAAGGACAAGTTTTCAGACAGCTTTGGATATTCCTGCATCTGCGAGACGACCAATGTCTCTAAAGCGTCAAGCTTTGCTCCAAGAAGCTCTTGATTATCCTTATAAATCATGAGATTATCCAAAAGGATATCATTACCGTAAACGCGAAAAGCAAAGGCACTTACCGTATGATTTTGAGAGGTAAGATTGTTCGACCCTTGAGAAACTCCATTCACAATCGGAGTATAGACACCCTCCTTTAAAATAAGCTCCAAAGAACTCCATGCACCAGCCGCTATGCTGCCAAGTTTCAAGGTTCCGGCTTCCTCTTTTCCCGCATAGAGCACAAGCTCTGCATCAGAGCCTATAGGCACCATCACATCAAATGCAATATTCATCGCATCATCAATGGGGGTGCGTTGGGATTGTAACACCGGAAACCCGTCGTTACTATAATACGTGTCTGCTTCATACAAAGCACCGAGGTCTGAAACGGAATTTTTTAACGTTTCTTCTGTTGCCGTGTTAGGGGCAAGTTCGGAATAAACATTCCCGTAAGTAGCTTTATCTCCTTTAAACAATGTTGTTGTATGTCCGCAAATATTTTTAGAGCCGCTGGTGTTAGCGCTGGTATTCTTTGCACCCATTGGATAATATCTGACCGCATTTCCCGTTTTGGGATTGGTCTCAACGACACAGCTTCCCCCTGTATAACAGTTGTTGATGGTGTTTTTTGCCGATGATTCGCCAAAACTTAATGAAAAAATACCGCCGGTCAAAGCCCCCCATGAACTGTAAATATACAGGTTGGTAGAATAACAACTGTTCATCGTAGAACCTTTGCCAAGCGATGCAACAACCGGAGCAATCAAATCGAGTACTCGTGTTGCCTCCTTGTCATCAGACCGAAGCAGCCGAAGGCTGGTGTTCTTTGCATAGCAAGATTCTATGGTTCCGGTCAGTTGTGCAGCCAATGCTGCCATCGTCAATTTTCCGGTGCTTGTACTGGTTACTTGTACCTCTGCACCGTTTACACCCAGATTGGAGAGTTTGCCTTCTATATAACCAAATACACCAACATATCCGCCTCCATAGGATTTGGCAATTTTCAGATTTTTTATCTCATTACCATCACCGTCAAAAGTTCCTTTAAACTTATAGGAGCTTCCACCGATGGGCGTCCATTCCTTATTGTTTAAATCTACATTACATTTTAAGGTAAGGGTCTTGCCTTCAAAGGTTATCCCATCCTGAACCAGTTTGGAAAGTCCGGCAAGCGCCGCAGCCGATGAAATTTCAAAAGTTGTATCCATTGCATCATACCAACTTGTGTCCCTGGTTGCCCCATCCCAAACATCTGTGATACTGCCAATCTCATACACGGCATCACCATACACTCCTCCGGAAAGTGCAGAAAGACTTAACACGCTTCCCTTTTCCGTATTATAACCCTTGACTGCATTGATGTTGTATGTACTTAAAAAATCATACTGTCCTGCAGTGTTATAATCATTAAAATAGAACATCGTTTTCGGGTTTGTTATGCTCTTTTCTGCATCCGTCTCTGTTCCAAATAATTGCAAAGCTTCCACAGACTCCGTTGCTGTCAACACCGATTCTTCGGCAATCTCTGCCTCTGAAATCCCTATCTCAGATTCCATTTCCTCTGCTGCTTCATTCACGGTATCCTCCGAGAGAACAACATCTTCCGTTTCTTGGGAAACCTCATTAAAAGAGGCAGTTGCTGCTTCATCCGGTATGGCTTCCGAATTTATGGTGCTATCAAGCTCTGCGGCGTATCCAACACATTGCAGACTTACCGTAAACCCCAAAATCAACGCAAAAATTCTTTTCATGACTGTCCCTCCTTTATTCAAAGATATAAATATCTTTTGTGACATTGTAGCGAGTTCTTACAAAAACACGTTCATTGAGCATAATATCATGAATGGTCGCCTTTTCGGCTGTTTTTGTTTTGTTGTTCCAACAGATAACATTGACACCGTCATCCACAGATACCGCTGCATTTGCGCCGCAGTTCACCAGCATATTCGGTAAATCGTACGCCGCCACCGTTCCGCTGATCACTCTGATTTTGGCATTGCTGTTTTCGTTATTCATATAATTCCACTTTTGATAATTTGGAATACTGCTCCGGTTAAAATCTTCAATGGTACGGAATAAAATCATTTTTTCCGGCTCTGCGCTAGTCTCAGCACGGCTCCGTTCCTCCGTATTGGTAAGATATTGAATCAACATTCCTGCCTGCAGCAGGTTTCTATCATCCGAGTTTTCCTCTAAGGTATCTGCTACTGTAACGGTTACCACTTCCCCATTCTGCCATCCGGTAACATAGGTCAAGCTTTCACCGTCTACAAGTTGTTTGCCTACGCTCTCTATCAGCATCACCGGATTATTAACCATATCCAGCATATACTGATAACCATTATCACTGGGAATATGTGTTTTAATGAGCACCAACCCTACACGGTTGTCAACAATATCATAGAGCTGTACATCGTACGCCGCTGATGACATCATTGTAACCGCTCTTCCGGATTTAAAGAGCTCTATTTCGTCTCCTGCACTGGGAATATAAAAGCCAATGGTGTTTCCGTCTACAAGATACTGTCCATCGATGGTTCCGTTATAGTAAGCATAACTGTAGGTTGTGCTTACACTGTCACCCCATATATCTCCACTTCCCACAGAATCTAACAGATAACACTCTCTCAGTTTCCCTGTTACATCTGTTTTATATTTGACAGGCTGCCGAATCACACCCTCTGTTCCAATCACCTGGTCACAGAATGTATCAAAAGGATTGTTTTTCGTTACGTAGACCCCATTTTCTACCACACCGTACTTAAATGCATCATCCTTAGTAACATCATAAACCACAAACTGATTCGTTTCGTTCATAATCTTCAAATGCAGACTTCTGCTGCCAAACAACGAGCTTTCATCTGCTACGTCCACAATGTATCCATACTGCATGTTTGTCTGCTGCACCGCATCACCACTATAAGCAATGTCTCCAAAATAATCCAGGTAGAATACTGCACTGTCACCGGGATAAAGTTCACTCACCTTTGAAGAATTCTGTGCCAAATATCTCTGATAGTTTTTCGCAAGATAAAGTGCATGCTTCTCGCCGTCTGCAGTGACATTGTATACCGTCTGTGGCGTATTTTTGGTGCTGTTGATGGTTCCATTCAGCGTTTTACGACTTGCAAATATCTTGTAATACCCACCATCAAGGCTTGCTGCAACACTCAAAATATCCCCTGATTTTAACTCCGTTAGAGAGATGGTTTCTCCATCCAGAACTACATCTATCACCAAGGATTCCTCACTGAAGTCCAGTTTTTCTCCAAACAAATCATAGACGATTTGCTTATCCGAGACTGTTTGTACTACATAATTCTGAAAATCCCAAACCAGAATTACCTGAAATTCCTCACTGTTTACGTTTTTCACCGTAACATAACCTGACTCCGGTTTCAGTTTCTCCTCCGTCGCCTCTGCGGTAGTCAGAATTTTACCATTATAAATAATCGGTGCACGA
>JAXJVM010000123.1:0-1829 GCA_036308515.1 Clostridia bacterium
AATTTGTTTAGACAGGAGGGTTTATCCTTGGCGAATACAATTAAGGTTACACTGAAAAAGAGTACCATCGGATGCAAAAAGGATCAGATTGCTACCGTTCAGGCTTTGGGTTTGAAGAAAATCGGTCAGACTGTTGAGAAGAACGATGTTCCTCAGATTCGTGGCATGAACTTCAAGGTAAAGCACCTGGTTGAGGTGTCCGAATAATTCGACTCATTTCGCTTTTGCGGAGTCCCGCCAAAGCTCCTTTGGAGTTTTGGTCGGGTTGACAAATCATATTGAATGAAAAGGAGGAGGTGGACATAATGAAACTCCATGAATTATCTCCCAGCGAGGGCGCTAAGAAAAAAGCATTCAGAGTGGGCAGAGGTCACGCCAGCGGTAACGGCAAGACCAGTGGCAAGGGTCACAAAGGTCAGAACGCTCGTAGCGGCGGCGGTGTTCGTCCCGGCTTTGAAGGTGGACAGATGCCCATTTACAGAAGACTTCCGAAACGTGGGTTCACTAACATTTTTGCAAAGCAGTATGTGTCTGTGAACGTGGAAGCACTTAACAAACTGGACAACGGTACTGAGGTTACAGCTGAATTGCTGAAAGAAACCGGTATTATTTCCAAGATTTGTGACGGTATTGTAATCTTGGGTCGTGGCGAGCTGAATAAGAGCCTCACTGTTAAGGCTAAGAGATTCAGCAAGACTGCAGAAGAGAAGATTACTGCCGCAGGCGGAAAGGCAGAGGTGGTATAATCATGTTCGAAACAATCCGAAATGCGTGGAAGATTGTCGACCTGAGAAAGAAACTGATTTATACCTTTGTTTTGTTGGTAATTTTCCGTTTGGGTTCCTGCATCCCGGTTCCGCTTTTGGATCCGGAGCAGATGAAAGCATTGTTTACCAGCACGGATAACTCCATGTTTGGTTTCCTTGACTTGATGACAGGTGGTGCGTTTGCCAACGCAACGATTTTTGCAATGGGTATCACCCCCTACATCAATTCATCCATTATCATGCAGCTTCTCTGTGTTGCTATCCCTGCATTGGAACGTTTGCAGAAGGAAGGCGAAGAAGGCAGAAAGAAGATTGGCCAGCTGATGCGTTACGGAACGGTAGTTCTGGCACTCATTCAGGGCGTGGGTCTTTACTTCCTGCTGAATTCTTATCAGGCAGTATCCAACCCCGGTTGGATGACCGGTATCGTGGTTGTAACCAGCTTTACCGCAGGTACAGCATTCCTGATGTGGTTGGGCGAGCAGATTACCGAGAAGGGTGTCGGCAACGGTATCTCTTTGATTATCTTTGCAGGTATCGTATCCAGACTTCCCGCTTTGGCAAAAACCATGTGGGAATATGTATCCATCGGCAGCCTGAACTGGCTGGGCGCACTGGGTATTCTGGTTTTGGCACTTGTTGTTATCGGCGTTGTTGTTGCAATGAACGAGTCTGAACGCCGGATTCCCGTACAGTATGCAAAGCGTATGGTTGGCAGAAAGATGTATGGCGGACAGAGCACCCATATTCCGATTAAGGTATCCGGTGCCGGCGTTATCCCCATTATCTTTGCAATGTCTATCATGTCTTTCCCGGGAACCATTGCCAGCTTCTTTGGCGTACGGGCAGGGGATGCAGGCTTCTGGGGCGGATTCTTAAAGGTATTCTCCGCAGATTCCTGGATTTATGCTATTCTGTACTTCCTGCTGATTCTCTTCTTCACTTATTTCTATACGGCATTGCAGTTCAATCCGATTGAAATGTCCAATAACATGAAGAAGAACGGCGGATTTATTCCCGGCATTCGTCCCGGACGTCCTACCTCGGATTATATCTCCAAGG
>JAXJVM010000124.1:0-21871 GCA_036308515.1 Clostridia bacterium
GCGGTGGGAATATCCTTGCTCTGCTGCATGGGAATCAGCAGCACTTCCATATCGTAGGTCTGCTTGATATAATCCGCCACCAGGGCAACGGTTTTTTCCATATCCTTATCGGCTTTTTTCCAGGGGCGAAGGGCAATGCCACAGTATTTTCTGCCATCCGGCAGTCCGGTTCTGCCCACCAGATACGCAGATTCCTCCGGGCTTGCCGCCACCAGGTGAAAGGCTGGGTCGGCAGTCACCAGAATCCGGGGCTTGTTCACCCCGAACCGCTTGAGTTCCTCCAAAGAGGAAGGCTCCCGCAGGGTAATCAAATCCACCTCATTGAGTACGGTACGGATTTTCTTATGGTTGCTCTCGTGGCAGATGGGGCCGATGCCGTTGGCGTAGAGCATGACCTTGGCGCCCATGAGCTTTGCCATACGAATGATACCCAGATAATAGGTAAGGGATTTGTCCGAGGTCACGTCCTGAATCAGGCTGCCGCCGCCGCTGATTAAGAGACGTGTCTTGCGCATTTTCCATAAAATCTGCGGAAGATGAAACCGATGAATGGCGTCAATGCCGTAGACCGCCTTGGTCTCTGCCGGATCGTTAGACAAGGCGAGAATCCGCAGCTCCGGACGCATGGCACTGATACTGTCCACCATGGCTTTCAGGATGGAGTCGTCACCGCTATTATGAAAGCCGTAGTAGCCGGAAATCATCACGTCAATTTTCCCGTGAGGCTCCCGGATGGGATTGGTGGTCAGGTAGGCGTCAATATCTCCAAACTCCTGGGTGGAAACCTCGTTGATTTTGCTATTCTTAATGATAGAGACGTACATCTTCATGGCATCGTCTGCCATGGTGTCCATGGAATAATATTCCTTGACTGTCTCCCGGGCATACCGTCCCAACTCTGCCTGCCGCTCCGGCGGTGCAGTCAGGATCGCCAGAATATCCTGCTTTAGCTGCTCCGTGGTGGTTTCGCCGCAGCCGCGGCAGCAGAAGTTGGTGTCAATGGACACCTGCAGCTTATCCTTATCAAAGATGCCAATATAACCTTCGTTGCCGGCAATGATGGCAGGCTTTTCACATGCCATCGCCTCCAATGCCGCACGGCTTACCCCGATAAAAAGGTCGGCACTTGCGGCAAACCGATTGATATCGGTACGACTTCCGGTGGTAACAATGACCCGTCTGCCAAGCCGTGCATTGACCGCCTCCGCCTCTGCCTTGACCGGCTCAAAATCATTGCCTCCGCCTACAATGACAATTTCCAGATTAGGAATGGCTTTGGTCAAATCCTCCGCAGCCTCAATCAACTTATGTGCCGCCAGGGAACGGTCGGTATCCATCCGGCTGACATAGGTGATGCGTGTGGCGTCCTCTGCCAGCGCAAACTCCTGGGCAACTGCCGAAAAATCTGTGTCCGCGGAGAATTTCTCGGTGTCGATGCCGTTGATGGTCACCCGGATGTTCTCATCGGCAATGCCGTAGTTATCTATGAGATATTGCTTGATATCATCGCTTACCGCCAGGGAACGGTCACCCCAACGGGTGAGAATATTATAAGGAAACCGGGTGGTAAACACCCAATGCGCCGTAGTGACAAACCGGAAATGGTAGCGGTTATGCAAAAGTCCGCACAAAAAGGCAGGAATCCGGGCATGGGCGTGTACCACGTCAATCTGGTTATCAAAGATAATCTCCTTTAACTGCCGGTAGGCTTGCCGCATACACAGGGGATTCTTGCTATGAAAGGGAACCCGGATGTGACGGATACCACTGTCAGAAAGTTCCTGCTCGTAGGCACCGCCGTTGGAAGCGACAATCACCTCAACGCCGCGCTTTGCCAGCGCCTTGGAGAGCTCCACAATGTGGGTTTCCGCACCGCCGATATCCAGTTTCATGGTCGCCATCAAAACTCGCATAGTCATTCTCCTTTATCAAGGTACATACTTCTTTTTATTTTATACCAGTTCCACGCCGGTGTCAACAAACAAAATGATTACGAAGGTATTTGACAAAAAATTGTCAAAACCAGTTGACGTTTTTCTCTTTTGGGTATATAATAATAGGAAACACAATTGCAACAATGCCCTAGCCTAGATTGTTTGGGCACATGCTAAGAATATCTTCAAATTGGAGGAGTTACAATGAGTAGAGTTTACAATTTTTCCGCAGGTCCTTCCATGCTTCCCGTTGAAGTACTGGAACGGGCACAGAAAGAGATGCTGGATTATGCCGGCAGCGGTCAGTCCGTAATGGAAATGAGCCACCGCTCTAAGGAATACCAAGCAATCATCGACGATGCGGAAGCACTGCTGCGTGAAGTCATGCAGATTCCGGATAACTACAAGGTTCTGTTCCTGCAGGGCGGTGCATCCACCCAGTTTGCTATGGTTCCGCTGAACCTGGGCAACAAGAACAAGGTTGCCGACTACGTGATTACCGGTCAGTGGGCAAAGAAAGCCTTTGCAGAAGGCAAGCGGTATCTGGAAGCCCACGACATCGCCTCCAGTGCAGATAAGACCTTCTCTTACCTGCCCAAGGTTGACAAATCCATGCTGACCCCGGGTGCGGACTTCGTACATATCACCTACAACAATACCATCTACGGCACTCACTACAACACCATGCCCGATTTTGGTGATGCTACCGTGGTTGCCGATATGTCCTCCTGCATCCTGTCAGAAGAAGTTGACATCAGCAAGTTCGGTTTGATTTATGCCGGTGCTCAGAAGAACATGGGTCCTGCCGGTGTCACCATCGTCATCGTACGGGAAGACCTGCTGGGTGACGCTATGGACTTCACTCCCACCATGCTGAACTACGAAACCCACAGTGAGAACGGTTCCATGTTCAACACACCTCCTACCTATGCTATCTACATTGTTAAAATGGTACTGGAATGGGTAAAGAACATGGGCGGCATCAAAGTGATGCATGAAAAGAATGTAGCCAAGGCGAAGGTTCTGTATGACTTCCTGGATAACTCCAAGATGTTCAAGGGCACCGTGGTTCCCGAGGACCGTTCCTTGATGAACGTTCCCTTTGTTACCGAGTCCGAAGAGCTCAATGCCAAGTTTATTGCCGAAGCAAAGGCAAAGGGCTTTGTGAACCTGAAGGGTCACAGAACCGTAGGCGGTATGCGTGCCAGCATCTACAATGCAATGCCCATGGAGGGCGTTGAGGCACTGGTTGCCTTTATGAAAGAATTTGAAGCCAATAACTAAGAAAGGTGTAATATACCATGTATCAGATTCAAACTTTGAATAAAATCTCCAAGAAAGGTCTGTCCAGACTGGGCGACAACTACGCATGTGCAGACGAGGTTGCCAATCCCGACGGCATCATCCTCCGCAGCTTTAAGATGCACGACATGGAGCTGCCGGAGAGCCTCCGGGCAGTTGCCCGTGCCGGTGCCGGCGTTAACAATATCCCCATTGATAAGTGTTCCGAAAAAGGTATCGTGGTATTCAATACCCCCGGTGCCAATGCCAATGCGGTAAAGGAACTGGTTCTGGCAGGTCTCTTCCTGGCATCCAGAAAGATTGTCCAGGGTATTGAGTGGACCAAAACCCTGGTAGGCGAGGGCGATAACATCTCCGCGCTGGTAGAGAAGGGCAAATCCAACTTTGTAGGCCCTGAGCTGGAAGGCAAGACCCTGGGCGTTGTTGGTCTGGGCGCCATCGGTGTTCGGGTTGCCAATGCGGCACATCACCTCGGCATGGATGTAATCGGTTATGACCCCTACCTGTCCGTAGACGCGGCATGGAGTTTGACCCGGTATGCCCACAAGGCAAACGACCTGCAAACCCTGCTGGAAAAGGCTGATTATATTACCATCCATGTTCCGGCAACACCCCAGACCAAGGGTATGTTCAACTCCGAAGCCTTTGCCATCATGAAGCAGGGCGCACGTCTGCTGAACTTCTCCCGTGACAGTCTGGTAGACGAAGCGGACGTTCTGGCAGCACTGGACAGCGGCAAGCTGGCTGCCTATATCACTGACTTCGGCAGCGAAGCGCTGCTCAAGCGTGAGGATGTCATCTGTATGCCTCACCTGGGTGCTTCCACCCCCGAGAGCGAAGAGAACTGCGCCGTTATGGCAGCAGACGAAATCAGAGACTTTCTGGAGAACGGTAACATCAAGAACAGCGTGAACTTCCCCAACTGCGACATGGGCAAGGTACACGGCACCCGTATTACTGTACTGCATAAGAATGTACCCAATATGTTGAAGCAGTTCACCGATGTACTGGCAAGCAATGGCGTAAACATTGACAACATGCTCAACAAGAGCAAGGGCGACAACGCTTACACCATGATTGATATTGCAGGCAACTGCGACACTGCCATCAAGACTGCCATCGAAGGCGTTGACGGTGTCATTAAAGTCGTGGTACTGTAAGACAACGAAGAACTGAAGTGTTGGCTTTGCCAGCATTTTGGAATAAACGCGGCATAGTTGCGTTTAAGCAGTAAATCAGATGGTTGCGTGCATAGATGCATGAGGAAAGTCCGGGCTCCATAGGACAAGGGTGCAAGCTAACGGCTTGTGGAGGCGACTCTAAGGATAGTGCAACAGAAAGATACCGCCTGCCTTTGGCAGGTAAGGGTGGAAAGGCGAGGTAAGAGCTCACCCGCCGCTATGGTGACATAGCGGCGCTGTAAACCCCACTCGGAGCAACGTCTGACCGGGAGGCTAAGCTGGTCCGGCATCTCCCAAAAAGACGGCTTGAGGCGTGTGGCGACATGCGTCCCAGATAGATGACCATCCCCGACAAAACCCGGCTTACGGTTTGCTGCATAAAAACGGCTAAGAAAAGGGACGTGCTTTAGCACGTCCCTTTTTCGGTGCGTCGAAAATCGCCGCTCCCTACGATTTGTTCTTGCATCATTCAAGCTTTTCTTATACTTCGTACAGGATTTCTTCCAGGCTGCGCTTTGGCACGTTGATGGCGCCGCTTTCATCCTGAAAATACTTCACATCGCCGTCTTTCATAGGTACTGCACGGCTCTTTTGCGCCGGATATCCCAGGGCAATCACATCCTTGACCACCAGATGCTCCGGCAGCTGCAAAATCTCCGCAAGTTTCTCTCGCTTCAAGGCACCCAACCAACAGCTTGCAATCCCCTTCTCCTGTGCCGCCAGTAAAACGGTCATGCCTGCCGCACCGGTTTCTACCTGCAAATCGCTGCCCTTTTTGATGCTTGTATCGCCCAGGATTACAAGATATGCCGTAGGCCGCTGGTTTTCCTGAGGGGTACCGTTTGCCAGATATCCTGCCCACTTGGTGCAGGCAAAAACCTCTGCCAGCTTTTCCGTCTCTTCCACAAGGGCAAACTTTAAGGGCTGGATGTTAGCAGGATATGCCGCCATTCCTGCACACTTCACCAGCTCCACCAAATCCTCATGGAGGATGGGGGTCTGGCTGAATTTCCGGATGCTTCTCCGGTTCATAATCGCATCATACACGCGCATTTCCATTCTTCCTTTCTATTTTCCATCGGGTAAATACCCGGCGTCTTTCAACAGTCTGTACAAGGTAGGCTCCACAGAAAACTGTTCCATGAGCCGCAGTGCTTCTGCCAACGCCTTTTTGCGTTTTTCCATGGGCACAGCCTTTTTAACACCCCGAATCAGCAGATTCTTAGGGGAATGGCTAAAGTCCACAAACTCCAGCATCTGAATCTTATACCCACAGGCTTCCAGCAGAGCGCCCCGAAGGGCGTCGGTCGCCAGTGCAGAAAACCGCTCCTGAATAAGTCCGTACCGGGTCAGCAGGGACAAGTCTCCGCCCTGAATCTGCCCATTGACCTCATGCTGGCAACAGGGGACGGAATAAATCAGCTTACAGTCCCACTGCACCGCATTGAACAGGGCATAATCCGTTGCCGTATCACAGGCATGGAGACTAATCACCATATCCGGCGGTGTCTCACAGGTATAGCCATTGATATCCCCCACCTGAAACCGCAAGTTTTCATACCCGTATTTTTCTGCCAGCTTGTTACAGTTGGCAATAACCTCTGTCTTCAAGTCCAATCCGGTAATGTGGGTTTCCATCTCCCGCACCTGGGTGAGGTAATGGTACAGGATGAAGGTCAGGTAGGACTTGCCGCAGCCAAAGTCCAGGATATGAATGTTATCCTTCCCCAGTTCTTCCATGCCGTCCCGAATCAGTTCAGTGAAGCGGTTAATCTGGCGGAACTTGTCATACATACTCCGTACTACCTTGCCCTCCTGGGTAAATACTCCCAAATCCACCAGGGGTGGAATACAAGTATTCTCCTTTAAAATATACTGCTTCTGTCTGTTATGGGCAGCTTCTGGTTTGACATTGCTCTGGCCTTTTTTCAGCAAAGTTGCCTTTCCCTTTTTGGAAACCTTCAGGCAATACGCCATATCCTGGCTCCAGGCATCCACCTGCCGAAAGCCCTGACCAAGCAGTTCTTCTACGAGCTTGGCAAGCTCTGCCCCATCACAATCGCTGTGAAATGCCTGCTTTTGGGTGAGTTTTTCCACCTGGTAGCGGTGGTTCAGCCGCCGAAACCGTACCTGCCGGAATTCCGTTTCCCCTTTCGGGTTGCTGACAACTCCCTTCATCAGGGGACTTGCAAACAGTTCTTGGATTGCCGCTTCCATACTCATGCCTTGACAATCCTTTCAAGGTACGCTTTGAAGTCGTCCTTCAAATCCTCACGGCGAAGGGCATACTCCACCGTTGCTTCCAGATACCCCAGCTTGTCGCCTACATCATAGCGGCGACCCTCAAAGTCATAGGCATACATGCCCTGCTCTGTGGCTAAGGTTTTCAGGGCGTCCGTCAGCTGAATTTCGCCGCCGGCACCGGGCTTGGTATGCTCCAGGTGGGTAAAAATCTCCGGCGTAATCACATATCTGCCAAGGACTGCCACATTGCTGGGCGCCTCTTCGGTTTTGGGCTTTTCCACCATTGAGTTGACGGTATAGAGCCGTTCTTCCACCTGTACACCGTCCACACAGCCGTATTTATGGATATCCTCCCGGGCAACGGTCTGGACGCCCAGAACACTCTTTCCGGTACGGTTGTAGACGTCAATCAACTGCCCGATACAGGGCTTTTCCGGGTGATAAACCACATCGTCGCCCAACAGAACCGCAAAGGGTTCGTCACCTACAAAGCTTTTGGCGCAGTAGATGGCGTGTCCCAATCCGAGGGCTTCCTTTTGGCGGATTGCCACCACGTTGGTCATGTTGGCAATGTCACGCACTTGGGTAAGCAACTCTGTCTTGCCGCCCTTTTCTAAGGTGTATTCCAACTCCAAGGAGCGATCAAAGTGATCCTCCACCGCCTTTTTATGGGCGCTGGTAATGATACAGATATCTTCAATGCCGGCCGCAACCGCCTCCTGTACAATATGCTGAATGGTAGGCGTATCCACAATGGGCAGCATCTCCTTGGGCAATGCTTTGGTGGCAGGCAAGAATCTGGTACCCCAGCCTGCTGCAGGAATCACGGCTTTTTTTACTTGTTTCATGACAGTTTCCTCCCTCATCATTCAATCGGTTTTCCAGTCATCCAGACCTGTCTGGATGGCATGCATGATTTTCGTCTTAAAAAACTTATCCTCTTTCACCTTGCCGGCAATGAACTCCTTCATATCCTGGCGTTTGGATACGCCGTCCATAGGACAGGGGTTATGCACAATAGGCAAGTTCTGCCGCCGGGCAAATCCCTTGATTTCACCCTCGGGCACATAAATCATAGGTCGAATCACATGGATGTCTCGTCTGGAAAGATAGGTCACCGGAGAGAAGCAGTTGAGCCGCCCCTCAAAAAACAGGGACAGGAAAAAAGTTTCCAGTACATCCTCGTTGTGATGTCCCAGGGCAACCTTGTTGCAGCCCAGTTCCACCGCCAAATCGTTCACCCCGCCCCGACGCATCTTGGCACAAAGGGAGCAGGGGTTCTTCTCCTGCCGGACATCAAAGATGACCTCGGCAATGTCGGTGTCCTTGACCACATAGGGGATTTCCAGTTCTTTGCAAAGCTCCTTGACCTTGTCAAAGCTCATCCCGTCATAGCCCATGTGCAAAGATACGGCAGTCAGCGCAAACCGGTTGGGGTAGAACCGCCGCAACGCCGCCAGAACACAGAGTAGGGTCAGGCTATCCTTGCCGCCGGAAACCCCTACGGCAATCCGGTCACCCTCCTGAATCATCCCATAATCGTCCACCGCACGTCGAACGCGGCTTAAAATTCGTTTCAAGGTTTATTCCTCCGTCTTTTCCTCTGTCGCCGGGGACGCTTCTGCTGCCGGTGCTTCTTCCGTGGTCTGCTCTGCTTCTTCGTCCGCTTCCTCTTTCTTGACTACAGCAACGTTCATGACCTGGGTATCCTCTCCCATGCGCATGAGCCGCACACCCTTGGTCACACGGCCGTAGGTGCTGATTTCCTCCGTATCCATACGGATGATAACGCCCTCGGAGGTAATGAGGATGGCATCATCCTCCGGCGTCACAATCTGCACGCCGGCAATGGCACCGGTAGCATCACTAATCTTATAGCTGGTGGTTCCCTTACCGCCGCGGGTTTGGGTCTTGTATTCCGAAAGCTCGGTCTTTTTACCATAGCCCTTTTCGCTAACAACCAACATCTTGCCGTTCTCGCAGGCAAGACTCATGCCCACAATGTAGTCGCCGTCCTCCAGGTTCATACCGCGAACACCACGGGAAACACGACCCATGACGCGGACATCTTTTTCGTTAAAGCGAATCATCTTACCCATATGGCTTCCGATAAAGACATCGTTGGTGCCATCGGTAAGGCTTACCTGAATCAGTTCGTCACCCTCATCCAGACGAATGGCAATCTTACCGCCGGCAGGTGCGTTCTCGTATTCCATCAGGTCGGTCTTTTTGATGATACCTGCCTTCGTACACATGAGCAGGAACTTGCCCTCCTCGTACTCCCGGATGGGAATCACCGCAGAAATGGTTTCATTGGGCTCCAAAGCAAGGAGATTCACCAGTGCGGTACCCTTGGCAGTTCTGCCTGCCTCGGGAATCTCATAGGCCTTCTTGCGGTACATTCTGCCCGTATTGGTAAAGAAGAGAATATGGGCATGGGTGGAGGATACAAACATATTGGAGACAAAATCCTCCTCCTTGGTCTGCATACCGATGATACCCTTACCACCGCGCTTCTGGGTCTTGTAGGTATCTGCCGCCAGACGCTTGATGTAGCCCTGGTGGGTCATAGTAATAACGTTATCCTCTTCCTCAATCAAGTCCTCGATGTCAATGTCATCTGCCGCAGGCTCAATAGAGGTTCTTCTGCGGTCACCAAACTTATCCCTAATTTCAATAATTTCTTCTTTAATAATATCCAGAACCATCTGTTCGCTGCCCAGAACCTCGGTCAGGTGTGCAATGAGTGCCTTGATGTCCGCGTATTCCTTCTCCACCTTTTCCCGCTCTAAGCCGGACAGTCTTGCCAGACGCATATCCAAAATCGCCTGTGCCTGCAGGTCGCTAAAGCCGAACCGCTCCATCAAGCGATCCTTGGCATCGTTGTAGCTTTCGCGAATAATCTTGATAACCTCGTCAATATGATCGAGGGCAATGGTCAAGCCCTCTAAGATATGGGCACGCGCCTCTGCCTTTTTCTTATCATACTTGGTTCTGCGGACAATAACATCCTTCTGGAAGTCCACATAATTCACCAGAACTTCTTTCAGGTTCAGCACCTTAGGGTCGGTCTGGTTTACCAGAGCCAGCATAATGACGCTGAAGCTGTCCTCCAGCTGGGTATACTTATAAAGCTGATTCAGCACAATGGTGCCGTTGGCGTCACGCTTGAGTTCAATAACAATGCGCATACCGTCACGGTCGGACTCGTCACGGAGGTCAGAAATCCCCTCAATCCGCTTGTCATGTACCAGCTCGGCAATCTTTTCAATCAGCCGCGCCTTGTTGACACCGTAAGGAATCTCGGTAACCACAATGCGCTGACGGTTTTCCTTCCAGTCCTCAATCTCGGCACGGGCACGAACCCGCAGCTTACCTCTGCCGGTATGGTATGCCGCACGGATACCACTGACACCCATAATCTGTGCACCGGTGGGGAAGTCAGGACCGGGTATGTACTCCATCAGCTCGTCAATGGTGATATCCGGGTTATCAATCAGGGCAACAATGCCGTCAATAACCTCTCCCAGGTTATGGGGAGGAATGTTGGTCGCCATACCTACGGCGATACCGTTGGAGCCGTTTACCAACAGATGGGGAATCCGGGAGGGGAGCACCTGAGGCTCTTTCCGGCTTTCGTCAAAGTTGGGCATAAAGTCCACGGTGTCTTTTTCGATATCCGTCAGCATATGCATGGAGAGCTTGGACATCTTCGCCTCGGTATAACGGTAAGCAGCCGCAGGGTCACCGTCCACGGAACCGAAGTTACCGTGACCGTCTACCATGGGATAACGCAGAGAGAAATCCTGTGCCATACGTACCATAGCATCGTATACCGACGCGTCACCGTGCGGATGATACCGACCCAGCACGTTACCGACGGTAGTCGCGCACTTTCTGTACGCCTTATCCGGGGTAATGCCGTCCTCGTACATTGCGTAGAGGATGCGGCGGTGTACCGGCTTTAAGCCGTCACGCACATCCGGCAAGGCACGTCCCACAATGACCGACATGGCATAGTCGATGTAAGACTTCTTCATTTCACTGTTGATTTCCACAGGAATGATTTTCAGTTTGGAACTGTCAAATAATTCTTCAGCCATTTTTCTTCTCCTTATCTATGGTATTTCTTTTATGATCAAAAACAAAAAGTTTACCTTTATAACTTCGACGCAAAACCGCCATTTCCTCTTTTTACGCAAAAAAAGTGGCCTATTTTTCGTTTTCGCTTCCTTTTTCCTTCCTTTTTTAAGGATTTGTTATAACCAAAGAATACTGACCCTTACATTTCGGTAACATCCATTGCAATCTTTTTTTTCTGTATAATAAAAAAAGCCGGAATACTCCGGCAGGCAAGATCAAACGAGCATAAAGCTGGGCGGTTATGCCATCAGCAAAAAAAGACCGCCGGATTGGCGGTCTTTGGTTTCGCTTAGAATTAGTGAATAATAACTTCCTCGGTTTCCTTGTCGAAGAGGTGAATCTTGTTGGCATCCAGAGCAACCTTGATGTGATCGCCGTGCTTGGTGGTAGTACGAGGATTTACTCTTGCAGTGAAGGGAGTACCTTCAACCTGGAAGTACAGATAGGTCTCAGCACCCATCATTTCGGTCAGGTCGATGTCAACATCAATCAGCGCATCGGGAGATGCAGCGATGAATGCTTCGTCATCGTAGATATCCTCAGGACGGATACCCAAAACAACCTCTTTGCCGTTGTAAGCCTCAACCTCAGCCTTCTTGCCCTTGCCGTCCGGCAGCTTGATGGAAACATTGCCAGCCTTCAGGTAGGTGCCGTCAGCCTTGCATTCAACGGTTGCGGTCAGGAAGTTCATCTGGGGAGATCCGATGAAGCCTGCTACGAACATATTGCAGGGGTACATATACAGGTTGGACGGAGAGTCTACCTGCTGTACGATACCGTCTTTCATAACAACGATTCTGGAACCCATGGTCATAGCCTCGGTCTGGTCATGGGTAACGTAGATAAAGGTGGTTTCCAGCTTTTTGTGCAGCTTACCAATCTCGGTTCTCATCTGTACACGCAGCTTTGCATCCAGGTTGGAAAGCGGTTCGTCCATGAGGAATACCTTCGGCTCACGCACGATTGCACGACCCAGAGCAACACGCTGTCTCTGACCACCGGACAGAGCCTTAGGCTTTCTGTCAAGCAGGTGCTCAATATCCAGAATCTGTGCAGCTTCGGTAACCTTTCTCTGGATTTCATCCTTGGGAACCTTTCTCAGCTTCAGGCCGAACGCCATGTTCTCATATACGGTCATATGAGGATACAGTGCGTAGTTCTGGAATACCATTGCGATATCTCTGTCCTTAGGAACAACGTCGTTCACCAGCTGACCGTCAATGTAAAGCTCACCGTCGGAGATTTCTTCCAGACCTGCAATCATTCTCAGGGTAGTGGACTTACCACAACCGGAAGGACCTACGAAGATGATGAATTCCTTATCTTCAATCTCCAGATTAAAATCTTTGATGGCAGTAAAACCGCCGGAATAAGTCTTGTAAATATTTCTAAGACTCAAACTTGCCATGATATGTAACCTCCTAAAAGTTTGTTTCATCGTATGGTAGTATTCTAGCATAAATTCTCCGGAAATGTTAGAGCCTATTTATACAAAAATAGAATTTTCTTTTTAGTGAATTTGTCTAAAGGGACATTTTTTCATTTTTCGCTATACAGAATGACCAAAATTTTCTTTCCTTTTCTCGTCAAAAGTACCAAGAGGGGTTTTTAACCAATTTTTTCGGGGCTAAGTTTACAAATTTTCATGGTATCTCTCACGGAAACTACTTGCATTTTACAGAAAAAGGGAGTATAATGTAGGATATTGTTTTGATTCCACAAGGAAGTGAGTGATAGTTTATGATAAGAGCCGGCGTTTTAGGCGGTACAGGTTATGCAGGAATTGAAGTTGTACGGCTTCTGCTCCGTCACCCGGAGGCAGAAATTACCCGTATCGTTTCCCAGTCCTACGCAGGGCAGAAGATTGCAGAGGTTTATCCCAGTCTCATGGGCGTCTGCGATGTGGTCTGCTCCGCACTGGACGTGGATGACATTGCCGCAAACTGTGACGTAGTGTTCACCGCCCTGCCTCACGGCGCCTCCAAGGAGGTTATCCCCTCTCTGTACGAAAAGGGCTTGAAGGTCATCGACCTGTCCGGGGATTTCCGCTACAATGACCCTGCCGTTTACGAGAAGTGGTACGGCGAGAGCCACTCCAATCCGGAGCTGCTTCAGGAATCGGTTTACGGTCTCTGCGAGCTCCATCGAGAGGAGGTCAAACAGGCACGTCTGATTGGCAACCCCGGCTGCTACACCACCTGCTCCATTACAGCGCTGGCACCTTTAGTAAAAGCAGGAATTGCCGACAACACCAGCCTGATTATTGACGCCAAGTCCGGTGTTACCGGTGCCGGCAGAGGTCTGGCGTTGCCCAATCTCTTCTGCGAATGCACCGAGACCATGAAGGCATACAAGGTGGCAACCCACCGTCATACCTCGGAAATTGAACAAGAGCTGTCCCTCCTTGCCGGAGAGGATATCATGCTCTCCTTTACTCCCCATCTGGCACCTATGAAGCGCGGCATTCTGGCTACCTGCTATGCCAACTTAAAGGACAAGCATACCGCCGAGGAATTGGTAGATCTCTACAAAGACTTTTACGCAGGCGACCCCTTTATCCGCATCTACCCGGCAGGAACCCTGCCGGAGGTCAAGCACGTTGCCGGCTCCAACTACATCGGCATCGGTCTGGTGGTAGACGAACGGCTGAACCGTGTGGTTGTGGTCTCCTGTATCGACAATCTCATTAAGGGAGCCGCCGGACAGGCGGTGCAGAACATGAATCTGCTCTTTGGTCTGCCAGAGGACACGGCACTTGCCGACCCGGGTATGTATCTGTAAGTGAGGTATGGTTATGGAATTTAACATGGAAAAAGTTATTGAAAAGGCAAATATCCTCATTGAGGCATTGCCGTATATTCAGAAGTTCAACGGCAAAACCGTGGTGGTCAAATACGGCGGCAACGCCATGATCAACGATGAGCTCAAGGAGCACGTCATGGAGGATATTACCCTGCTGAAGTATATCGGCATCAACCCGGTGGTGGTACACGGCGGCGGTCCGGATATTTCCTCGGCACTGAACTCCTTCGGCATTGAGAGCAAGTTCATCAACGGTTTGCGGGTCACCGACGAGGAAACCATGCGTGTGGCACAGATGGTGCTGATTGGTAAGACCAACAAGGAAATCGTCTCTCTGCTGGGCACCAAGGGCGGCAACGCCATCGGTATCTCCGGTATTGACGGCAGCCTGATTGAATGTAAAAAATGCTACACCGAGGTAGACGGCAAAAAGACCGATATCGGTTTTGTAGGTGACGTTATCAACGTCAACGCAGGCGTGCTTTCCGACCTGACCCGGCATGGATATATCCCGGTGGTTGCACCCATTGGCGTAGACAAGGACGGCAATAGCTACAACGTCAACGCCGACACTGTTGCCGGTGCAGTTGCAGAAGCTCTAGAGGCGGAAAAGCTGATGCTGCTCACCGACATCGAGGGTATCAAGGAATCCGCAGACAGTGGCGAAGCCCTCTCCCGCCTGAACCGCAAGGAAATCTACCAGATGATTGACGAGGGCAAAATCGTAGGGGGTATGATTCCCAAGGTTAAAGGCGCCATTCAAGCAATTGAGGCAGGCGTCACCTCCGTACATATTTTGGACGGCAGAGTTCCCCACTGCCTGCTGCTGGAAATCTTCACCGACCACGGTATCGGCACCATGATTACGAGATAGCAAAAAGGCCTCCCTTTTGGGCAATGTCATTAAGTTAAGAAAAACAAAAAGAATGTAGGGTATGGCATTTATGACATACCGATAAAGAACAAATGGTGCGAATCCCATCGAGGAATCCGCACCATTGCTTTTTTCAAAAAGGTTCAAGAAACGGTATGGAGTCTGCCCGCAAAAGTATAAAAAACCGACCTCTCAATCGTTAGATTTTTAGGTCTAACTTTTAAGGGTCGGTTCAATGGACAGAAACTTTTTCTAGTCTTCTTTTAATTGGTAGGCAATCTTGTTCACATCCCCGGCACCCATGGTAATGAGCAAGTCCCCGGGGGCTACATTGGCTTTCAAATATCGGGCAATGGCATTCATGTCGCTCATATACACCGCACCGGGAATCTTTGCCGCCAGATCACAGGAATGAATGGTGCCGTCATATTTCTCCCGTGCCGGATAGACATCGGCAATCAGCACCCGGTCAGACAGGGGCAAAACCTTGGCAAAATCCTCCAGCAGAGACTTGGTACGGCTATACGTATGAGGCTGGAACACCGTCCAAATCCGGTTGTAGTCCATGGACTTTGCCGCAGTCAAGGTGGCACAGATTTCAGTGGGATGGTGGGCATAATCATCCACAATATCACAGCCGTTTACCTTGCCGATATGCTCAAAGCGACGCTTGGTACCGCTGAACTCCTTAAGCCCCTGCTGCACCGCCTCCATGGGCAATCCCAGAAACTCTGCCGCCGCCGTTACCGCCAACGCATTTAAGATATTATGTTCCCCTGCCACGCTGAGAGTCAGGTCAACCAGCGGCTTTCCCTGATGCAGAACCGTAAAGGACGCACAGCCTTTGGCATCCACGACAATATCCTTTGCAGTATAATCGGCATGGATATTTTTTATTCCATAAGAAATGACTTTTTTCTCTACATTTTGCACAACTTCACAGACGTGTTTATCGTCAGAACAAACAATAATGCATCCATGGGGTGAAGTAAGGCTTGCAAATTTCCGAAAAGATGATATAATATGGCTAATATCACTAAAATAGTCCAAATGGTCTTCTTCAACATTTGTTATGATAGACAAAAAAGGACGAAAATGCAAAAAACTTTCCACGTATTCGCAGGCCTCGAAGGGCAGGTATTTTTTCTCGCCAAGCCGGAAATTACCACCGATTTGTGGCAGTTCTCCGCCCACTAAAATGGTAGGGTCGGTGTCTGCCGCCAGAAGCACCAGCGACATCATGGAAGTGGTGGTAGTTTTGCCGTGTGTGCCGGCAATGGCAATGGGATATTCATAAAGTTCCATCAGGGCACCCAGCAATTCTGCACGTTCAATTACAGGTACACCAAGTGCGCGCGCCTGAACCAGCTCCGGATTCTCCGGAGAGATAGCCGCCGTGTAACAAACCAAATCGGGATGGTCGATATTCTCCGCACATTGCCCAATCTTTATGACAGCACCTGCTGCTGCCAAATCCTCTGTGAGGTTGGACGCCTTGGCATCAGAACCGGAAATTCGGTAGCCAAAGTCCATAAGCATATGAGCAAGTGCGCTCATGCTGATACCTCCAATGCCTATCATATGGACATGGGAACCGGGCTTTAGTTGAGACATTGCAAATTCCTGCATGGAAAAACCTTCTTTCTTGATTGTTACCAATAGTTTACCACAGACGCTGACGGTTTTCAATGGTTTCTTGTCATTTAGAAAAAGAATTTATATTTAAAATTATACACAAACTGCCGGAATGCGACAACTTCGCCCGGCAAGAGGGAGGGTAATCTTATGCAGATTACAGACATTCGCGTGAGAAAAATTAACACGGAAGGAAGAATGAAAGCCGTTGTTTCGGTTACCTTTGATGATGCCTTTGTGGTACACGATATCAAGGTCATCGAGGGTCAGGACAAGCTGTTTATTGCTATGCCCAGCAGGAAAACTCCGGAGGGTGAGTTTAAGGATATTGCACATCCTATCAACGCCCAGACCAGAGAACTGTTGCACGACTGCATTCTGCAAAAGTATCAGGAGGCGCTGGAAGAAGCACCGGAAGAAATCTAATTTCTTATTTATAAAATTTTATCTAAAAAACAAAGCATACTTTATGCATCCGTAAGATACGCGGGGTGCTTTTGGTATGCTTTGTTTTTTTGTTGCCATATTTGTTACTTTCACTCTAAACCCTTGCGGAATCGACGTGGCGAGACACCCATATGCTTACGGAACATTTTGCAGAAGTGGTTGTCGGAATGAAAGCCCGTCTCTACGGCAATTTCCATAACCTTTTTGTCAGTGGTATTCAGCAGGAACACCGCCTCACGCAGGCGGTGCTGCATCAAATACTCCGAATAGGTCATGCCGGTAACCCGGCGGAAAATCCGGCTCAGGTAGGTGGGGTTCATATAAAACCGCTCCGCCATCTCTGCTAGGGAAATCTCTTCCCTGAAATGATTGTCTAAATACGCCATGACCTCCTGCACCTTGCACTCCACATTGCCGCCGCTCCGTTCCGTGCTCTCTGCCGAATAGTCACAGCCACGCTTTGCCCAACGGCTGAGATGCACCAAAAGCTGGGTCAGTATGGCACGCAGCATCACCGGGTTTTTCTCTCCGGCGTCCTCCTCCAACATTTCCCCAAGCAGTCTTTGGGTCACCTGCCTGCTGCCCATGGTCACCAGGACGAGTTCTTCCTTAAATAGTTCCGGAAAAGCGGATGCCTCCTGTTCCAAAAACCTTGGGTCAAGATAAATCAAAATCCGGCTATGTGCTGAACTTCGCCAAGGCAAAGTCTTATGCATCTTGCCCGGAGGAATCAGTATAAAATCCCCTTTTCTGGCAGGATAAATGCCATCATCAATATAATAGACAATCTCACCTTCCTCCAGATAATACAATTCATAACAGTTATGATAATGGGTGGCTTTAAAGAGATCCCACGCCTCCCGCTTGCACCATTCAATCATAAAAAGCTCGTCAATTTGCTCCAACATAGGCATGGAAATTCCCCCCCTTGGTTTTTCTCTTATTCTATCACGAAACAGGCAAAAAAGGAATACTTTTTTGCAAAAAAGATAAAAAAACACCAAAACCGATGCCCTAGATGGCATATAATGAACTCAATGAGCAAAACTACATATTTAGGAGGTCAAGTAACATGAAAATTACAAAAGTAATCCAAAAGCCCCAGCGTCCGGAACGGGTTATTCAGTTTGGTGAAGGCGGATTTCTGCGCGGCTTTGTGGACTGGATGATTCAGAAGCTGAATGACAGCGGCATCTGGGAGGGCAATGTAGTCATTGTACAGCCTATCGCAAAGGGTATGTGCGATTTGCTTGAAGAGCAGAACTGTCTGTACACCCACGTCATGCGCGGCTTGGAAAACGGCGAGCCTGTGGTTCGCAAGGATGCCGTGGACTGTATCTCCCGCTGCGTGGAGCCCTATGCGGATTTTGACGCCTACAAGGCGCTGGCGCAAAACCCGGATTTTCGGTTCATTTTCTCCAACACCACCGAGGCAGGCATCACCTACGAGCCGGACGACAAGCTCACCGATGCCCCCCCAAAGAGCTTTCCTGCAAAGCTGACGGTACTGCTCAATGAACGGTATCAGGCAGGTCTTGACGGCTTTGTGATTATCCCCTGCGAGCTTATCGACAAGAACGGTGAAACCCTGAAAGAAATTGTTCTCAAGTACGCCGAGGACTGGAATCTGGGCGATGGCTTTAAAAACTGGATTGAGACCGAAAACCAGTTCTGCAGCACCCTGGTTGACCGTATTGTGACCGGCTATCCCAGAGACGAGAAGATTGACCTTCCCTACGAGGACAACATGCTGGATACCTCCGAGGTATTCCATCTGTGGGTTATTGAAGGCAACCCCGAACTGGCAAAGGAACTGCCCTTTGACCAAATTGGTCTGAACGTTATCTGGACCAAGGATGAGCTGTACAAATACAAGACCCGCAAGGTGCGGATTCTCAACGGCGCTCACACTTCTCTGGTACCTTATGCCATGCTGCAGGGTTTTGACACGGTAAAATCCTGCATGGACAACGAGGCAATGATGGCATATCTGCGCACCTGTATCTTCGACGAAATCATCCCCACCCTGGATTTGCCGGAGGACGAGCTGAAGGACTACGCCGAGAACGTACTGGAACGGTTCCGCAACCCCTTTATTAAGCACTATCTCTCCTCCATTGCTCTGAATTCTGTCAGCAAATTCAAGGTTCGGGTGCTACCCTCCATCCTCACCTACATTGAGCGGTATGGAAAGATGCCCCAGACCTTGTTAAAGGCATTTGGCGCACTGTTGAAGTTCTACCGCACCGATCTAGCAAACGACGATGCGGACATTATGGAGTTCTTAAAGACCGCCACAGTCGAAGAGGCTCTGGCAAAAGAAAGCCTGTGGGGTCAGGATTTGAGCTTCCTGGCAGAAGAGGTGAAGAAGTATGCTGTATAGAATTTCACCTGCAGACAATGTGGAGGTGGATCTCTCCACCGGTCACAAGCGTGCCAGACGCGCCATTGCCGCCGGAGAAAACGTCATCAAGTACGGCTTTCCTATCGGGCATGCCACAGCGGACATCGCCGTGGGCGACCAAGTGCACACCCATAACCTAAAAACCAACCTCAGCGAAAAGCTGACCTATACCTATACCCCTGATTTTCAGGAGCTTACGCCGCTTTCTGAGAAAACCTTTCTGGGGTATCTCCGAGAGGACGGTCAGGCAGGCATCCGCAATGACATCTGGATTGTCAACACCGTGGGCTGCGTCAACAAGATTGCCGAGGAAATCGCCAAAGCCACCGGAGCGCTGACCTTCCCTCATCCCTTTGGCTGTTCCCAGTTGGGAGATGACCAGACGGTGACCCAGCAGATTCTCTGCGGCTTGATTCAGCACCCCAATGCCGGCGGCGTTCTGGTACTGGGTCTGGGCTGCGAGAACAACAACATTGCCGAGCTGAAAAAGGTGCTGGGTGATTACAACCCTCACCGGGTCAAGTTTCTCAACGCTCAGGAGGCAGAAGACGAGGTAGAAGCCGGCATTGCTCTGGTAGAGGAGCTTCAGGCATACGCCGCCCAGTTTACCCGGCAGCCCATTTCTGTTTCCAAATTAAAGGTTGGGCTGAAATGCGGCGGCAGTGACGGGCTTTCCGGCATTACCGCAAATCCGCTGGTAGGCCGGTTCTCTGACCTGCTGATTGCCCACGGTGGCACCTCGGTACTCACCGAAGTCCCGGAGATGTTCGGGGCGGAAACCCTTTTGATGAATCGCTGCGAAAGCGAAGCGGTCTTTGATAAGACGGTGGCGTTGATTAACGATTTTAAGGACTACTTTACCCGACACAATCAGGTGATTTACGAGAACCCCTCCCCCGGCAACAAAGCCGGCGGCATCTCCACCCTGGAGGAAAAGTCCTTAGGTTGTGTCCAGAAGGGCGGCACCTCGAAGGTGGTTGACGTGCTGAACTACGGCGAGCGGCTTAGCAAACCGGGCTTGAACCTGCTCAACGGCCCCGGCAACGACATCGTTGCCATTACCAACCTCACCGCCGCCGGTGCCCACATGATTCTTTTTACCACGGGACGCGGCACCCCCGTAGGCGCACCTGTGCCTACCATCAAGCTTGCCACCAACTCTGCCCTTGCAGAGAAAAAGAGCCGCTGGATTGACTTTAACGCCGGCATTCTGGCAGAGGGTGCAGACATGGCAGAGGTAGCAGGCGACCTCTTTGCTTACTGTCTGGAAGTCGCCGAGGGCAAGGAAACCAAAAACGAACTCCACGGTTACCGTGAAATATCAATATTTAAGGATGGTGTTACATTATGAGTTTTATCAACAACGATTTTATGCTGCACAGTGAAACTGCCAAGCAGTTATATAACGACTACGCTAAGGATCTGCCTATCATTGACTATCACTGTCATTTGAATCCCCAGATCATTGCCGAGGACTATCAGTTCCGCAACATTACCGACCTGATGCTGGGGGGAGACCACTATAAGTGGCGGCAGATGCGCTCCAACGGGGTGGACGAGAAATATATCACCGGCGACGCCTCCGACTGGGAAAAATTTCAGAAGTGGGCGGAAACCATGCCCTATCTTATTGGCAATCCCCTGTACCACTGGACGCACCTAGAGCTGAAGCGGTACTTTAACATTGACAAAACTTTAAGCCCGAACACTGCCGAGGAAATCTGGAACACCTGTAACGAATTACTGGCAATGCCGGAATACAGTGCTAAGAATCTGATTCTCCGCTCCAACGTTGCGGTCATCTGCACCACCGACGACCCCATAGACGACCTGAGATATCATCAGCAAATCAAGGCAGAGGGCTTCCCGGTTAAGGTGCTCCCCACCTTCCGTCCCGACAAGGCGGTGAACATTGACAAGGAGACCTTCCTCCCCTATCTGGAGGCACTGGGCGTTTCCACCTACGACCAGTTGGTCAAAACCCTGGAAGAAAAGATCGACTACTTCCATGCCAACGGCTGCCGTTTGTCCGACCATGCTCTGGATGCCATTCCTTATGCGGAGGGTGATCCTGCCGCCGTCTTTGACAAAGTAGTCAAGGGTGAGCCTATCTCTAAGGAGGAGGCTGACTGCTTCAAGACTGCAGTCATGATGGTTTGTGCCAGAAAGTACACCGCACTGGGCTGGGCAATGCAGCTGCACATCGGTGCAATGCGGAACAACAACACTCCCATGTACAAAAAACTGGGCCCCGACACTGGCTTTGACTCCATCAACGACCTGTGTATTGCAGAGCCTTTGAGCCGGTTCATGGACGCTTTGGAGACCGAGGATTGTCTGCCCAAGACCATTCTGTACACCCTGAATCCCAAGGACAACTATGTACTAGGCACCATGCTGGGGAACTTCCAGAAGGCCCCCACGCCCGGCAAGATTCAGTTTGGCTCCGGCTGGTGGTTCAATGACCAGCGTGACGGTATGGAGGCACAGATGCAGGCACTGGCAAACTTAGGTCTGCTCAGCCGGTTTGTGGGGATGCTTACCGATTCCAGAAGCTTTGTTTCCTACCCCAGACATGAGTACTTCCGCCGGATTCTGTGTAATCTCATTGGCGGCTGGGTAGAAAAAGGCGAATACCCCAACGACCAGGCTGCTCTGAAAATGATTGTGGAAGGCATCTGCTACAACAATGCCCTGCACTACTTTGGATTCTAGGTCATACAAATTCCCCATCCAAAAGGATGGGGAATTTTCAGACTGTCGAAAAAGTCGGTCTACCGCAAGCATGGATTATAAAATAGACTTGTAGGGCAGGATGCCTTCTCCTTGAGGAGAAGGGGGACCGCTTTAGCGGTGGATGAGGTGGAATGACCTTGCTTCCTACCGAAAGATATGTATCATAAGC
>JAXJVM010000125.1:0-15718 GCA_036308515.1 Clostridia bacterium
CCGGGATGAAACCGGCAAACCATATTCAAAAACCTATCTCAAAACAATTCATAATCAGCTTAGTGCAATATTTAACCACGCAATACGCTATTATGACCTAAAATCCAATCCGGCAGCCAAAGCAGGACACATTGGCGAAAAGGAAGCAGGAGAGAGGGATTTTTGGACTAAAGAAGAAATTAAGGAATATTTGGGTATGCTCTACGGCATAAAATCTACCGACAGAATGTTCCCAATATCCAAGAGCTTCTTACATCACGAAATGGACAGAGGTTCAGCGGCGGCAGGTGTTAAGCGGATAAAAATTCACGGACTCCGCCATAGTCACATAAGCCACCTGATAGACTTGGGATTTTCCGCAGTTGCCATTGCTGACCGAGTGGGACATGAGAGCATTGATATTACATACAGATATGCACATCTTTTCCCCTCAAAGCAGGTAGATATGGCAAATAAACTTGAAAACGAAAGGATTGATTTAATTGGATAAAAAACTTGATGCAAAAGGCAGATGGAGAAACAAAACCACATCGTTTATGATGTCACCGGAAGAACGGGCGGATTTAGATATTCGTGTCAGCCTTTCGGGACTTACAAAAGCAGGACAGATTGCTGGCGATATTCTGCGAAAAGTGGGTCAGATGTTTAGAGCGGTTTATAATTTATCTGTTCAATATGAAGCAACCCCAGGTGGAACATGGACAATTTTGTGTGAAGGCGACATAACAGAAGTAAGAGAGGATTTAACTCGTTATGGCATCACTTGTGAAGGTGAAATAAGAGGAAATGCCGACATAAACGGAATCATCCCAGAACTGGTAGATGATAACCTGAAAAGACGTTTTGTTGCGGGTCTTGCTGACACTATAGGAAGTATGGCAAAATCTCAGAGAAGATTTTCAGACGAGCATCAAATTCTTTCATTTGAAATCAAAGGATATAACTTCCAGTTTGTTTGTGACTTGTGTAAACTACTTTATAGCATAAACTGTATTCCAGATCAGGTTAACTGGAACCATCCTAACATTCATTGTACAAGTGATCCTTACTATTCACAGTGGAACAAGGGTTTCAAATTGCGTATTTTGCTTGATCAGTACGCTCGTTTTGGTGCATTTGCGTTTAGAACGAAAGCAGAGACTTCTAACGAGAACCGAAGATTACAGCAGCAAACACATGAAGCAGAGCGTTGTGAGGACAGAAACTTCCATGTAACTCCATCTTGTGTGCATCCTGCTGAGAATGACCAGCGTTTGCCTGAAGTTATAAGAGGTGGGCACTACCTGCATTTTCGCCATTTTTGTACAGTTCTTGGTTGTGAACACGCTCCATACGGAGAGGTATGTAATTGCTTCGCAAATCTTGGCGAGTTGATAATTCCTTTTCCTATCTTGTGTAAAGATACGAACCTCCGCATTGAAGAAATCATTCAGGATGATCCGCTTATGTCGCAGAGAGAGTATGCAATCAATAATGTGAGCATTTCTTCTTTGATGGCCATTTACAATGAAAATGCGGATTCTCTTCTCTATGGTGATGCAAATCGTACTGGTTATCCTATTACGGAGGTACTTCAAGCTGTAGCGTATGTAATTGCCAATGACGATGAAATGTTTGGAAAACGCCCTAAAGGCTATATCCAAATAATTGAGCGCCACATTGAAGCGGATGAAGGAGAGTGCGTAGAGAACAGACGCCCGGACTTGCTTACTCCTCTTGTGATTGTTGGTAACGGTAGAGGAGCACTGATTGGTGCGTGTAATCCGGATGTATACAGCAGCTTGGTTACTCGTGATCCTGACAATGAGTACAAGCTCATCGTTCGCCAAATTACGGAGGAGGATTTAAGAAATGCCGACCAGACGTAACGAGGTGTCCTACTACCCAGAAATACAGCAATTTATCGAAGCTCAATTAAAAAGTAACTTTCGAGCCAGACATCGGAGGGAATTAGAGGTTTTCTGGGGAATTGGAGAACTCAAAACAAATCTACAGAGAATTATTACTGCAAATCCTGAAAAGTGCGCTTGTGCAAGCGCATTTGCTCAGCGAGTTCCTCCTTTGAATCTTGATATTTTTGCACTGATTACCGATGGCATAAAGTTTGAATTGCTTATCCTTGAAGTCAAGCTGATGAATAGTGCAGGGTTGAAAGAGTGGTCTCAGCTTGTTGGCTATTGCCTTGTGTCTGGAGCAAAATATGGGTTGCTTGTAAACATTGACAATGGAGCAAGTCCTCGTTTGGCTCAAATTCTTTCTACCGAAGATCATTTGTCCCATATTAAAACTATTGTTAATGATACCAACCATGAGCACTGTCTTGGATTTATGCAATGGGATAGCCTGACACAGAACTTCGAGTATAGCAATTTAGGGTTAATTAGATCGCTCTCTGAACTGAGCAATCAGCTTGCAGCGGAGTTTGCGGAAAAAAGTATCAGCCGAGCAGTTAACCACTGCCCGGCTGATTTTTTGAGGGTAATATCCTACCGGTTATTCTTCCATGACCTCCAGCAATATCCTGGCGAGATAACTGGGCGAATTTATCGACATATTTCAAATATCCACAAGAGGTGAGAACGCTAATTTATACCACAAATGCCATAGAAGGCTTTAACCGTCAGCTTCGTAAGGTAACAAAAAACAAAGGTGTATTTCCAACGGATGACAGTTTACTCAAGATGCTTTACCTTGCGATGATGGATATTACCAAGAAATGGACAGAGAAACGCCGTGAATGGGGACAAATTCATTCACAGCTTGAAATCTTTTTTGCCGACAGTTCAGTTAATAGCATAAAATCCCAGGCAAATTAAGGGTAAAATTAACGCCCTCAAAACGAGGTCGCCCTTGACATGCCTATGCTTTTATGCTATATATAAGTTGAGGGACGAAACCCATAAAAATGGATTTCATCCCTCGAAAATCACTTAAATTATATTATCATTTTGGAGTTTACACAAAATCAGGGAAATACCCGAATGGTTTGCTACTTATAAAAACTTTACACATTTTTTGAAATTTTCCCGCCGGCAAGGCCTTCGTATTCCTGTAAAAAGTCTTCGGCACATTTATTCATAAATACACCTATATCGTTTTCTGTAAAACTCAGATTGATATTTAATGTACCAAAATAATCATCAATAATCTGCACTTTAATAAACAACTTATGTGGCTCAATCCATGAAGCAGACGCCATACAGTCATAATAATGCCCTTTCGTAAACACAGAGCCTACTTCCCTAGCATATCCTTCCTGCGGGAATTTAGCAAATACATTTTTCCCTATACCGAAATATAATATCTTATCGCCTTGGGCATTGGTATACTCCAAACGGCCATCATTACCGTCAAGTACAATGCGCATCTTGGTAATGCCCATAGGATTTTCATTCATTGTATAGGTAACACCGTTGATCTTTTCGGCAAAATCGCTTTCTGTATCACCTTTGGCAATCATTAATTTTAAATCCGATGTTGCTTCTTCCAGTTCCTTGTAGTTTTTTGTATCTTCTGCAAGGGGGTGGTCTTCCATTTCATCAACAATCATAGAAAAGAAGTTGTCAATAATGTTTTTTTGTGCCATTGCTTTTCCTTGATTATCACCGTTATAAACCATAATCAAATCTTTATCCGGCACACAAATGGCAAACTGGCATCCCATACCGTTAAAGAAAAAGGAGTTTTGGAAAGTTCTCCAAATCAAATAACCGTAACCCTGACTATTATACTCGTTTACCCCCAGAACATTATTGTCAATCTGTTTGGAGGTTGCAGCAACTACATACTCCTCATTAAGCAGTTGTTTACCATTCCATTTTCCCTTGTTCATGGTAAAACGTGCAATTTTCAGCAAATCTGTTGCTGTACAAAGTGCGGCAGAATCCCCCCAGGAATGCCCGCCCGGACATTTTAGACAATGTGCTTCTTTAGAAACACCGATTTCATCAAACAACTTTTCGCGCAGGTACTCCATAAAAGGTTTTTCGGTAAGCCGTTCAACCAATGCACAAAGAACAAATGATCCGGGACTGTCATATTCATAAATAGTTCCGGAAGGACGACTGTTTATCGTAGTATTCTCAAAATAAAACCGTACACGATCATCGGTACGTGCGTTAAACCAATCGGCAGGTTGTTTTGCTGTGCTCATCATCAGCATATGCCGAATGGTTTGATTCCGCATATTTTCATCTGTCTGGTCTTTGATTTCCGCCGGAAAATACGTTTCAATTTTATCATCAAGATTCAGCAATCCGTCTTGTTCTGCAAAGCCTACTGCCAAGGAAACAAAACTCTTGGTCACGGAATACATACGATGCAAAAAGTCCTTATGAAAGGGTGCCCAATATTTCTCGAAAAAGATATTATCGCCCTTCATCAAAATTAAATTATGGGTAGATAACTGTTTTTCTTCCAGCAACTCTATATATCTTTGAATTGCTTTGGAAGAAATTCCTGCTTGCTCCGGTGTAATGTAATTCATAAAAAACCTCCGTAATTTATAGGTAATTATTTATGGTCTGTTTCCCGGCTTAAAAGGATGACAGAGCCAAGAATCATAACAATCCCTATTACTGCAGAGACTGTCAACTGCTCGTTTAAAAATAATATACTGATAATCGTAGCAGTCATAGGTTCAATACACGCCATGGAGGAAGCGACTCCTGCCGGAATTTTCCGCATGGCAAAAGTATAGATTAAATATGGAAATGCCCCTATAAAGAAACCCATACCCGCAATCAAAAGCAAAGTGGGGACAGGATCGACTGCAATTATTTTGGCTGAATCAACCGGGTTTATCACAAACAAAGATGCCAGAAAGGAAAAGAAAAAGCAGTAGGTAGTTGCGCCAATGGGATCATCGCCCCGATTCATTTCCAATTTTACACAGATATTGTAGATACTATAGGAAATCCCCGATAGCAATCCAACTAAAATTCCGGCAGCGCTGAATCGCAGATTACCAATAATACCTGTGACAAAACAGCAGCCAAGCAGGGCACCGAGAACGCCGGTCAGTTTAAGCCATGTGAATTTTTCCCCCAAAAACAGTACCGAAACAATCATAACAATTACCGGTGCCGTGTACATAAGTACCACTGCGGTTGAAAAGGAGGTAAGCTCCATTGCCCAGTAGTAAAAGCACGAAGTTCCCAAAAGTGCAAGACCGCTGATTGCATAAAGAATCAGCTTTTTTGGCTGCACTTTTAATACTTTGGGATTATACAGCAGTACAAAGAGTAGCATGAAAATTGCAGCAAGCAATATTCTTCCCGCGGATATCTGGAAGGGTGAAAACCCATATTTTTGCAGAAAATGAGAAAACAACCCCGCAGTTCCCCATGAAACCCCTGCAAGCGTTATACATAGCACTGATAATTTATCCATAAAATCGCTCCTTTTTACCTTCGCTTCAATTTTGCAAATTACTCCCATGGGCAGGCAGGCGTATAGTTATTGATGTATTGCTCAATGGAAAGTTCGGTAGGCATATTCTTGATTTCATTGACCATAATTTCAGCAGCAACCTCTGCGCTCCAGACATTTAGATGCGTGCCGTCTGAGTGAGGTAAGCCCCAGTTAGAATTTTCCTCTCCGGTTACTCCCTGGAGCACACCAATCGTATAGTAGCCCGACTTCTCAAACAACGGGTCATCAACAAACCTGGGGTCATCTCTGTCAATATTCATATAATAGTTCTTGGCAAGCTCGGCGTTTGTAATTCCGTTATCCTTAAAAAGTTGTGTCCAGCCGGCATTTAGGTCAATAAGCGGCACTTTTTGTGTTGCTGCAAGTTGACGCATGGCTTCAACGTAAGGAGTCAGAACGGAATTTAACAGATTTCCGTTGCTGTCAAAGGAACGACGGTAGGGGGGTGTTACCAGCACGGGGTTTGCCCCTGCCGCTTTTGCTTTGTTTATATACTGCATCAGATAATATTGGTAAATACCTTCGGTATATTGCGTAGAGGCAGAAGTTGCATTGGGGTCTACCATTGTGCCGACACCAACCTCGTTTTGTTTGGTTTGGTCATTATGCCCGAACTGAATAAACAGATAATCTCCGTTTTTGATGCTTCCCAGGATACTGTCAAGCCGTCCTTCAGTAATAAAACTCAAGGTGGTTCTGCCTCCTACTGCTCGGTTGTCTACGATTACATAGTTGCTGTCAAAGAATTTATTAAGCACCTGTCCATAGCCGCACTGAGGATAATAGGTTGCACTGTAGGTTGCACCAATAGAGTCTCCTGCAACATAAATGACAATCGGAGCAGCAGAAGAATCATAGGTATAAGGAACCATAACCGGCTTCAAGGTAACCGGATCCCATGCATAAAGCCTAAAGGAATAGGACGCCAGATTACCGGTTTCTGGAAGTGCCATAGAAAGGTCCATGTTATATATGCTGGAGGTGATTTCTGACGGAACGAGGGTTTTGACGCTTGTGTTGATAAGCATTCCGGTATCATCATAAAGTGCTGCCAGAATCTGTGTATTTTCTGTAAGTGTTTTTTGGATTCTAAGAGTTACTCCACCGATTTTTCCACCGTTTTGCAGATTCTTTACCGCAACATCGTTTTTATCATAGACATAAACATTTTTAACAGCAAAGGAGTCTGCCGGAGTTCTGACAGTAACGTTGTCAATATATATAAGGTCATTAATCACTGCGTCCTCCGGAGTGATATTTCTTTCAATATCAAATTCAATTTCACCCGTTCCAACGGTAGTTGCGCCGTTGTTATATTTATTATAAAAACTACCAGCAACGTCTGAACATTTACCATTGACATAGAAAAGAAATGTATTGTCTGAATAGTTCATACATATAGAGAGATTACACCATTCACCGTAGGGAACATACTTTTCTTGGGAGTTTACAAGATTGTATAATTTTACAGCGCCATCTGAATTACATGCCCAATAAGATACTGCACCTGTTGTACTTATCTGAATCTGAGCGAGAATTTTTTCTTCCGCACTGCGGACAGTCATGAAAAACGGTTGGGTATCGTTCTTGCGATAGACTGAGGAACTTAACCAAACGGTTTCGTTCAGCACCGCCGCATCACTGTTGAAGAGCCGCTTGACTCGCTGTACAGCATTTTTGGAGGTACGGTTGATAAGCATGACGGTGTTATCGTTTTCTAAAGGATTGTTTTCCAGTGTTGCGGTTTGCCCCGATACTGCGGAGTTATCCATCTTCCAACTATTATAGGCGGTAATGTTTGTTCCCGGTTTTCCGTTAAAATAATCCGTAAAATAGTAGGCTCCTTCAGCCAGAACATTGATGTAAAATTGTTTTGTTCCCGCCGGGGTATCATTTTTAGAAAAGACTGCCGTAAGGCAAACAATACTGTCACAAGCAGGACGTGATACTTCGCCGGTATTTTTTAAAACGGATTCATCGGAACTGCTCCAGGAGATGCTATAGGTGTTTCTGTCCGATGCAGTATAGCTTTGGGGGAGTTTAAGGTTTTGGGTAACGCCTCCTTGTTCCTCTTCGCTGATTTGCGCAAAGGTAAATTCGTCGGTGACTGCAAAGGTCTTGCAGAAAATTGCAAGGTCATCAATGTCAAGAGAACCGCTGCCGTTGGCATAGAACCGCTCAATGACATAACCGACGCAGGCAACATTGGAAACAGGAATTGCACTGTCTTCATCTGTGAGAGTATAGGTTTTTTGTGTTGTAAAACCTTCCCCTGTTGTTACGCTAATCTCACCGCTGTAGGTGTTGACTGTAATACCCAGATCTGCCCAGGTGTTCTGGTTAGGATAAGTGGAAATATAGCCAATGCTGACACTGCTGCTTGGACTGCTCTGCGTATATTTATACACGGTAATTTTAGTTCCTACTGCAAGAAAACGCACAATCATATTGCCATCAGTGTCATAAAGGTAGATATTGAATCCGCTTCCGCTTAAACCATTGAGCCTGAGCCGCATAGAGGCTGTTACTGTGCCGACATAGGCATTTTCAAGATTGCGTTTGAAGTACATAGTAGACAACTTATCGGTAGTTGCGGCATCCTCGGGCCAGGTTCTGGTAATACGTCCAAAATGATTGATTTCCTGCGCAGAGGTTGTTTCTGTTTCAACTGTCAAGGTATCCTTTGCTGCTTTTGCAGCAGTGCCTACACCATTTCCCTGGTCATACACGAACCATTCCCCGTTTTTGACTGTGGTTCCGTTTACGGCTGTTAAGGAATAGTTTGTTGTGGCCGTTTCAAAATTTTCAATCACAGTTGTTTTATCTGCAAAAGCAGTAAAACTACCACAGTGAAAGCCTAAAACTACAATGGTTAAAAAAACAAAAAAAGAGAAACATCTTTTATGCATGATATGACCCCCCAAAAATAACTATTTAGCATATTTTTGAATCATGTTGCGTTCAAAAGAAAGCAAATATTCAGCCTCTTTATCAATGGTTTCCTCACAGGGATTTTCAACAAGATCACGGAATACATGAATGTCTCTTCCAACCTCGCCGCCCATCATAACAAAGGGCTCGGAGATAATACGGCCTTCATATCCAATTTCAGCAAGGGCAGAAAAAACTTCATCCCAATTGATATGTCCTCTGCCGGGAGCGGTACGGTTATTTTCGCCGGTATGGAAGTTCTTCAAACGGTCTTTTCCTACATAGCGAATCGCGTCTCCAATGCTGGATTCTTCAATATTCATATGATAGGTGTCAAGCAACACGCCGATGTTGGGACTGTCAATTTCTTCGGCATAAGCGACAGCTTCTTTTGCTGTGTTAATGATACAAGTTTCAAAACGGTTGACTGCCTCAACGCAGTAAGTAACCCCGCATTCTTCGGCTACCTTGATGATTTCACGCATACTCTTGAGACTTTGCTCCAGATACGGACGTTTATCATCAATGACAACGCCGGGCGTGCCCCATCCTGCGTAACTGACGCCGGACAAAAGAGTTCCGCCGCCAATGTGCATCTTTCTGATAATCTCCTGCAAATATTTAACGCCTCCCAGGCGGATGTTTTCATCTAAGGAAGAAACATCATAAGCCGGGTCAAGACCAAGGCTATAAGTAAGCTCAATACCTTCGTCATCTGCCAGCTTTTTTAAAGAGCGAATTTTTTCATCTGACATTTCCAGCAGAGGTTGTGCCTGAAACTCCAGAATATCATAGCCCATTTTTGCAACTTTTTTGATGTATTTTGCGTGATCTGCATCCCAATTTTTTTCCCAAAAGTTCATAAAAATACCTAATTTGTTCATGTTTTATTCCTCCAAAAAAAATAATTGTGATTTTATTCAAAATCACAATTATATTGTAGCAACAGAAAGAGAAAAAAAATAGTCAACTTTGACCTCTAAAATAGAAATATTGTTTGTGCAAAATAAATTTCCAAATATTGGCTTTAGTGGGAATAATGTTAAATTGACGCATATCATGTCACTATGGTACGATAAATAAAAATCAATCCTTATTCTCAAGAATCAAAGGAAACCGTTTTCTGTATTCACGGGGAGAAAAGCCGTAATAGCTCTTAAAAAGTTTGGAAAAATAGTTGTAATCGGGGATTCCCACCTTAATACATATCTGATTGATTTTCTCGTCGTCGTTGGTCAGAAGATTTTTCGCCTTCTTCATCCTAAGTTGCAGAATGTAATCACCAATGGTGATGTTAAAGTGCTTTTTCCAAAGAGCATAAAGGCGATTTTTGGAAATCTGAAATTCCTCACAAAGAATTGGGATGGACAAAGGATTCTGTATATTGTTAATCAGATACTCGTTGATGGCGGCAATCAGTTTGTTATCGGTCATATCAATGGTTTTACCGGCAAAAAGCTGAATGGTGGCAGCGTGCAGAATGTTAGCCGTTGACTGAATCACGTGCGGCAATAGTGTTTTCAACGGCGAATAGGCATCTGTAAGTGCAGAATGAGGAAGATTTAAATCTTTACTTAGATGAAGAAGGAGGTTTTCTGTTTCTTGCGGGGAGAGGGTGGAATCCTTTGTTTGCCCGAAAAGAATAAATGCTAATATTTGTTCATTATAAATAACCGGCATGGCGGTGTCTACGAGACCGGCATGGCATTTGGAGGAAATTGGTACAAGCTTTTTGCTGCACTCAACAAGTAGTTTTTTGTCACAAACCAGACAGCGCTTTTTTCCTGCAGAGATACTTTTGATAAGCCTGCAAAAGGATGGCATTTCCTGAGGAGTAAACGCCAACTGGTTCATCTCTGCGTCCCAAAAACTGATAGTCAAACCGGTCATATTATGAAAGTCGGATAAAAAGGCTTTTATCTTCGAAATGTCATATTTTATAATCATCTTTTTTGCCTCCTTAATCATAATGGCTCTTTATTTATCTTATACTACAAATTTTTTTGAAAGTCAATGATAATCTTAAAATTGTTGCATTTCAAAACAATTTTACTATATTTTAGAGACGAAATTGACTATTTTACAAATAAAAAATGTTGTATAATTTAGTAAAAATGCAGTAAAGTACATTTTTATCGACAAAATACGGAAATGTAAGAAAAGGAGAGAATATATAATGAAAATGACATTTGCGGTCTATATCGGTAACCGAGGATTTTTCCCGGGGGAAGTCATTGATGATGCAAGAAAAGAAATGTGTTCCGCCATTGAAAGGGCAGGATATGGTTACATAACTATGGATGAAAACAAAACCAGATACGGTGCTGTAGAAACAACAGAAGAAGGAAGGTTGTTTGCGGAGTTCTTAAAAGAGAATGAGGGAAACTATCAGGGAATTATCCTTTGCTTGCCTAACTTTGGAGATGAAAACGGTGGACTTGTTGCACTGAAAAATGCGAATGTTCCGATTCTGGTGCAGGCATATCCGGATGAGTTGGGGAAAATGGATTTTGCCCACAGACGTGATGCCATGTGCGGAAAGTTTGCAATGTGTAATGTATTGCGTCAGGCGGGTATTCCTTTTACTTTGACAACAGACTTTGTATCCAAGCCGGACAGTGTGTCCTTTTGCAGAGACTTGCACAAGTTTGCACAGGTTTGCCGTATTACCGCCGGAATGAAAAGTTTTAATGTTGGAGCTATTGGCGCAAGAACCACTGCGTTTAAAACGGTGAGAGTGGATGAGGCGGCACTGCAGAAAACGGGAATCAATGTAGAAACCATTGACTTAAGTGATGTCTTTGCGAGAATGAGAAATGTGAACACAGAGCTTGCAGAGAAGAAGAAACAAGAGATTTTACGGGTTACGAACTTCGGCAACTGGCAGGAAGAAAAGTTGGAGAAAATCGCCAAGCTTCAAGTCGTGCTTGAGGATATTGTTAAGGAGTATCAACTGCAGGCAATGGCAATCAGATGCTGGCCGGAATTTCAGACAGAGCTTGCAATCGCTCCCTGCACGAATGTTGGAATCCTGAACGAAAAGGGAATAGCAACGGCTTGTGAGTTGGATATTTCCAATGCGGTTATGATGCGGGCACTTGCACTTGCTGCCGATGCACCCACAACCTTGCTGGACTTTAATAACAACTATGGTGATGATGCCAATAAGGCAATTATGTTCCACTGCGGTCCGCTGCCCATTACCATGATGAACGGCAAAGGAGAAACAGTTGAACATTTGATGTTTAAAAAGACCTTCGGTGACGGAACCGGAGTTGGAGTCAATAAGGCAGACATTCTTTCCGGGGACATCACCTTTGGAAGTCTAAAAACTGAAAACGGTAAATTGGCAGCGTTTATTTCTGACGGTAAGTTTACGGATGATGCTTTTGATGCGGAATTCTTTGGTTCGGGTAAGGTTGTAGAAAAGACGGGAATCTATGACATCTGCTCTTATATGGCTGAGAGCGGATATAAGCACCATCTGTGTGTTGCTCTTAGTGACTGCAAGGAAAGTATCCGTGAAGCATTTACAAAGTATCTGGGGATAGAAACAAAGGTGTTTTAATGTAAAATCTGAGGATTTGCGAAGAAAAGCGGTGAAAGATGCAAGGAGGTTTTCCCATGGAAAATACAAAAAGGTACTGTGGTTATGATAAGTATAGTGTTAACTACGATATGGAGGCACATAAATTCCATGTGTTTTATCAATCCGGGGTTATCATTGCGGATGCATATGTGGAAGGAATTTATAAGAAAGGGAAAAAAGTTTCCGACCTTATGGATTTCCCAATTTGCGAGGCAACCTATGCCAGAGAAAAACTGAAGGACAGTGCAAGCCTTACCATTACTTTTGCAAAAAAAGAGGGTGCCCGTGCCGCTCTGACCCTTCGCTTCTGTGTGGGGAATGAAGGGGTTCGCCTGGAAGCCTTGACACCGGAAAACCACACTGTCAGCATAAAAGGAACTCTTTGTATGGATACCGAAGGGATTGACGATGCATTCCCGGTTTGCCTTGACCGCAACGCAGGAGATTTGCGTGCAGCCATAGGTGCGGTGGTTTCTTCCATAGATAATGCAATTTATAACAAAAAGACGGACACCGCGCTGGTTATTGGGAAATCGCGGCAAACAAAATTGACGTTGACGCGGTCAACGAATCAATTCTGTTTTGCAATTCCCCTTTCTGATGTAGAAGGTCGCAATTATGCAGAAATTACAGTGAAGGAACATGTTCTGGAGGATAAATATCACATCAATTTTTCTCCGGTCAATAAAAATGCTACTTTTTCGACCCCTCCGGTGGGTTGGATGACTTGGTATGCAGTCAAATTTGATGCCTGCGAGGAGAAGGTTTTGAGTAATGCAAAATGGCAGGCAGAGCATTTAAAGGACTTTGGGGCCAATACCATATGGGTGGATTGGGAATGGTATCATAATGCATTCAACTGCGAGCGAACAGACGGAGTGTGCTCGCTCTGCCCGGATCCTGAGAAATATCCCAATGGCATGAAATACGTTGCCGATAAAATTCGGGAAATGGGATTGATTCCCTCTCTTTGGATTGGGTTTGCCAACGAACCCGCTAAAAATGAATACATAGAAAAATATCCGGAAATTGTGGTATCAGATGAACTGTCCTGGTGCGGTAAATACTTTTATGATTTTTCAAATCCGCATTATTTAAATGAGTACCTTCCGGCTGCTGTTGAAAACGTGCATCAATGGGGGTATGAGGCGGTAAAATACGATACCCTTCCCATTGCTATTACACAGCATGAAAAATACCATGAAAATATGTATGATTCCTCAATGACAAGCAAGGAAGCATTTCGTGGCATGGTGAAGAAAACCCGTGAACTGCTGGGAGAGAATATGTATATGCTGTCCTGTGCCGGCTCTACCAATGCAGAGATTCTTTGGGCATCCGATATTTTTGATGCTGCCAGAATCGGTGATGATATCTTTGATTGGGAGGAGTACCTGAAAAACTGTATTGATAAGGTATTGATGTTCTATCCGCTCCATAACATTCAGCTTTACAATGATCCGGATAACGTAGTTCTCCGAGAGGAGTTTAATACCTTTGAACAGGCAAAGTCTCGCGTATCATTGGTTTCTCTTCTCGGACTTCCCATGACCTTTGGTGATGAGTTTTCGGCTCTTTCTGAAGATAGAATCAATCTAATAAAACGGTCACTTCCGGTTCTGGACATTCATCCTGTAGATTTGTGCAAGGCTGCCTTTGATAAGCGTAATTTCTTAATTAACTTGAATATTGACAAAGACTATGAAACTTACCAGGTGACAGGGGTCTTTAATATGACAGGGGAAAAGACTTCCCGCACCTTAAGCTTATCAGCGGATTTTCACTTGGATGAGGGCAGTTATCTGGTCTATGACTTTTATCATGATACATTTCTGGGGGAAGTCAGTGATTTTGTTTGTCTGGAGTTTTTGCCCTATGAATGCCGGATTCTTTCTCTACGTCCATGCAGCGGAATTCCGCAGGTTATCAGTACGTCAAGGCATATTACGCAAGGCGCGGCAGAAATTCAGCAGATGCAGTTTAAAGAAAATAAGTTGACACTGACATCTCATTTGGTTGCAAACGACCGTTATACGGTCAGCGTCTTTGTTCCGGAGGGATACCGGATGAAAGAGGCGTGTGGTTTTGAGAGCCACGCCTTGGAAAAGAACATACTTCGATTGACGGTTCTTCCAAAAGAAACAGGAGAGTATCATTTTTCTGTTCAGTTTGAAAAGGAATAAAAAAGTGCAGATAAAATGAAAAGGAGGAAGAGTACCAAATGAAAACATTATGCAATAAGCAATTGTTGTACCGGATTGTTGCGCTCTGTTTAACCTTTTCTGTGGGAATGGGACTTATCTATATTCCTACAGGATATGGAGTAAGTTTGTCAGAGGTTTTTCTGGATGAAGGCTTTAATACGATGCAGTCCGGTACGGAACCGGAAAATTTTGAGTGTTCCGGAGATGGCGGCAGCGTGACGGTCGAGGAATATGAAGGAGAACTTTGTGTCTACGTGAAAAATGATTCGGACGGAAGATATATCATGCTTCAAAAAACATTGTCAGAGGTAGCAACGGGGCTATTACATATTTCCTTTGATTTTTTGCAGCCCCTGGTACAGGGAGACAGTGTGTTGCTTTCTCTGTATGAAAATAATCATGAATTTGCAAAGGTATATACAGAAAACGGTAAGATGTACTTTGGCTCCGAGAATGAAAATACTGAAGTTTTGTCAGAATACGCAACCAATTGTTGGTATTCTTTGAGCGTAGAGGTAAATCTTGGTTCGGGCACTGCACAAGTGGCGGTTGACGGCGAGGTGCGGATTGAGGGCGCAACGTTTACAAACAATTCGGCAAGCTGTGATAAGTTATGTTTTTATACCAATTATTCGCCGGGATTTTATATTGATAATCTGTTTGTCAGTGAACAGACAAACATGGATAAAATCATAATAGAAGGCCCTGAAATTGTGACAATTCCTGAATATGGCTTTAATGAGTATGAGTTTTCCGCATATTTGCCGGATAAAAACGGTAATGCTGTGCAGAATACACCGCTTAAATGGGAGATTATAAACAACGTTGATAATGCTTTTTCGGGTATAGAACTAATACAGATGGACGAATACGGGATGAAAATGGTTCTTTCTGTGGTAGCTGACACAACATTTCGCGGTATTGTTAAGTTAAAGGTGACCTATGTGGGAGACGGAGCGGGAGAGAACCCGCCGGAAACTTATTATACTGTCGCGTTGGAAAAGCAAAAAGTAAGAACTATGGAGATTTCCGGATCGGCGCGAATTACCACCGGACTTGACAGAAATGAAAGGCAATATCAGGTAGTGGCAAAGGACCCGTACGGTAAGGTTATCAACAAAGTAGACAGCACATGGTATCTCGCAGAAGGTACACCGAGCTATGTATCTATTGATACAAGTGGTGTTTTAACACTGTCAAAGGAAGTAAGCGAGGATACCCATGTAACCGTATATGCAAAGGTGAAGGATTCTGATGTGATTGCAGAGAAAACTGTGGTGCTGCAGAACCAGAAAAATTATTGGAATGACGTATGGAGACTACAGGTGCTGCAGTCTGCGGTTGATCAGGTGATTGAATACGGCAAGGATCCGTACAGCAGTTCACCGCTTTTGGCATCCGGCATTGATTTAAGAACCAAACTGCCTGTAGAGTGGAAGCAATCTCTGGATTCCGAGCCGGCAGCTTTTAGTAATCTGGCATTTGATACCGGACTTTATATGGTTTTTGATGTCCTGTCAGAGCTTGTGGATGATCCTAAATATACCGAAAAGGTAGATGA
>JAXJVM010000126.1:0-11469 GCA_036308515.1 Clostridia bacterium
ATTTCGCAAAAAGCAAGCAATGGTGCGGATTCCTCGATGGGATTCGCACCATTTGTTCTTTATCGGTATGTCATAAATGCCATACCCTACATTCTTTTTGTTTTTCTTTGCTTGCGGTAGACCGACTTTTTCGACAGTCTGCAAGCCCGAACCTTAACGGTTCGGGCTTTTTCTTGGAAAGTCGCAAATGGAAAGTGTACAATCTTTTTAGTGAAATTTATGCATTATTGCCATATTTATTGGTTGCAAAACCGAAAAAAATGTGCTATATTTATGATATACGCAGAAAATCCCCAGCAAGGAGAGAGAACCATGCAATTACAGAAAGTACAGGAGCTTTTAGAGGCAACCGTTTACGCAGGCCAGGATGCGGTTGCGGATATGGAGGTCAAGGAGGCATGCGGCAGTGATTTGATGAGTGATGTACTGGCGTTTGTCAAGGAACAGGGACTGCTGCTGACAGGACTGCAGAATCTGCAGGTGGTGCGCACGGCAGAGATGATGGATATGGAGGCCATCGTTTTTGTCCGGGGAAAGGTTCCCACGGATGAAATGATCCAGACGGCAGAGCGGATGGGTATTGTGCTCATGACCACCGAACTTCCTATGTTTGTGGCGTGCGGCATTTTGTATCACAACGGTCTCAGTGGCGGAAAGGCGGTAGCGGCAGGTGAATAACGGTATGGTGTTCCATTATGACGTAGACGGGAGCGACTTTACCCTCGCCGGCGAAACCTCCAGTAAAGTCAAAAAGCGGCTCAAGCAGTTGGGACTGCCTCCGGAGGTCATCCGGAGGGTTGCCATTGCCATGTACGAGGCAGAAATCAATATGGTGATTCACGCCGATGGCGGTACCATTGACGTGGAAGTGACACCCCATGCAATCCGGATTGTCTTTGCGGATCGCGGCCCCGGCATCCCGGATATCGAAAAGGCCATGCAGGAGGGGTACTCCACCGCCTCCAACGAGGTACGGGAGCTGGGCTTCGGCGCAGGCATGGGGCTTCCCAATATCAAGAAAAATTCTGATGAGATGAACATTGATACCAAGGTGGGCGAAGGTACCACCATAGAGGTTGTAATCAACATTACCTAGGAAGTGATGGAATGCAGAAGGAGCCATACTGGCATTCGGTGACCTTGGAGCGGGATTCCTGCAAGGGTTGTACCACCTGCCTGAAGCAATGCCCCACCCAAGCCATTCGGGTGCAAAACGGCAAAGCCAAAATTCTCAAGGAACGCTGTATTGACTGCGGAGAATGCATCCGGGTCTGTCCTTATCATGCAAAAAAAGCGGTCACTGACGGCTTTGACCGATTGGAGGAATTTCAGTATACCATTGCTTTGGTAGCACCGGCGTTTCTGGGGCAGTTCTCCAAAACCGAGGACTGCAACCTGATTCTCACATCCCTGCTCTACTTGGGTTTTGATGATGTGTATGAGGTTGCCCGGGGCGCACAGGAAATCAGTGCCGCCACCCGGGAGCTTTTAAAAACCGGGGAACTGGTGCTCCCTGCCATTTCCTCTGCCTGTCCGGCAGTGAGCCGGCTTATTGCGGTGCGGTTTCCCAATTTAATCCACCATATTATCCCCCTGCGCTCCCCTATGGAGCTATCCGCCGAGGCGGCACGTCGGGAGGCGGTGGAAAAAACCGGACTTAAGCCGGAGGAAATAGGGGTATTCTTCATCAGCCCCTGTGCCGCCAAGGCAACGGCGGTGAAGGATGGCGTGACGGTGAAGCAAACCCACGTCAGCGGCGTCATTGCCATGAAGGACGTGTACCTCAAGCTGGCACAGCGCATCGGCAGCATTCAGGAGGTCAAGCACCTTTCCCGTGCCGGGAGCCTGGGCACCCTCTGGGCAACCAGCGGCGGCGAGGCTGCGGCTACCGGAACGGCACGCTGGATTTCGGTGGACGGCATTGATAACGTGATTCAGGTGCTGGAGGATATGGAGGACGACAAGCTCACCGATATTGAGTACGTAGAGGTTCTTGCCTGTCCCGGGGGGTGTGTGGGCGGTCCCTTGACGGCGGAGAACAACTTTGTGGCACGGTCACGCATTGCCAGAATCTGCAAAGGTCTGCCCGAGGAACAGGGCACTATTGACCGGGAGGTTTCCCGCAGCTGGGACGGTGCACCGGTGTACCGTCCGGTTATGACCTTGAACGATAACATCGAGACTGCCATGCAGATGGCACTGGAAATTGAAGAAATCGCCGACCGTCTGCCCGGTCTGGACTGCGGCTCCTGCGGTTCGCCCAACTGCCGAACCCTGGCAGAGGATATTGTTCGGGGCTATGCCCAGGAGACGGACTGTATCTTTGTCACCCGGGAACGGCTGAAGGAATTGCTGCAGCACGTCAGCAAACACCATATTGATATTCCGGAAGAGATTCTAAAGGGCAGATAAACAGAGCAAAAATGCTTCACGATTCACTTACTACATACGAGGTGTTTCCAATGAATATAAAGGAAGTAGCACAAAAACTAAACCTGACTGTGGCTGCCGGTGGAGACGGGATGGACGTACCGGTCACCGGCTGCTACATTGGAGATTTGATGAGCCTTGCCATGGCACAACTGGAGGAGGGGTACATCTGGATTACCATTCAGACCAACCTGAACGTGGTTGCAGTTGCCTCCTTAAAGGAGGCAGGCTGTGTCATTCTGGCAGACGGTGTCCAATTGGACGCCAATGCGGCGGCAAAGGCAGAAGAGGAAGGGATTCCAGTCCTTTCCTCGCCGGAATCCGCTTATGCACTGGCAAAGCAGCTAGGGGCACTGGGCATATGAAGGTGTATTACGACCTGCATATCCATTCGGCATTGTCACCCTGCGGTGACGAGGATATGACTCCCAACAATATTGTAAATATGTCCCTGCTGAAGGGTCTGGACGTGATAGCGGTCACCGACCATAACTCCTGCGGCAACGTCCGGGCAGTCATGGAGGTTGCCGGCGACCGGCTGCTGGTGATTCCCGGCATGGAGGTGGAAACCGCAGAAGAGGTTCACGTTCTTTGTTATTTCCCTACCGTGGAACAAGCCGAGAAGCTATGGGAAATCCTCAAAGCCCACCGCCTCCCGGTGAAGAATAAGCCGGAGATTTTTGGCCGCCAGCTCTACATGAACGCGGAGGATGAAATTGTGGGCGAGGAAGAATACCTGCTGGTGACGGCAACCGGACTTTCTTTGAACGAGGTTTTCGCCCATGCCAAGGCATTGGGCGGTGTTGCCGTGCCTGCCCATATCGACCGCAGCAGCTACAGCATCATTTCCAATCTGGGCTTTTTACCGCCGGAGCTGGAGGTGGGTGCGGTGGAGATTACCGGAGCGAATCTCGCGGCGTGGCAGGAGGACTGGAGAGCATATACCATTCTTTCCGATTCCGACGCCCATTATCTGGGCGATATTGCCGAACCTATACAGTTTATGGACATAAAGACCAAAAATATAGTTGAAATTTTGGAGAAACTGACGAAGAAAAAATGATGATTTTTCTGGTCTTTTGTGAGGAATCGTGCTATAATTGATTAGATTGTTAGAAATATAACACATATGCTTTTTTAGCATAACTCAGTGGCAACCCCAGCCTTCCCTTCGGGTAAGCACAGATTGATTGTCATTCGTAGGGTGCGGCGATTTTCGACGCACCGGAAGAGAATCGGTGTTTGGCGTTGCCCCCAAAGGTTTTGTCAAAGAATCAGGCGCACTGCGCCGAATATGCTTTAGGAGGTAGTAACAGATGAAACAGAACACGCTTCCCTTTCAGGGAACGCCGGAGCAGGAAGCACAGCTCAAGCAGGTCATTGCCGAGCACAAGGACCAAAAGGGTGCAGTCATTCCTGTTCTGCACGAGGCACAGAACATTTATGGGTATCTGCCCATAGAGGTTCAGGAGATGATTTCTGAGGGGCTCAATGTTCCTCTGGCAGAAATCTACGGCATCGTTACCTTTTACGCACAGTTCTCACTGAATCCCAAGGGTAAATACCAGATTGGGGTCTGTCTTGGAACCGCTTGCTACGTCAAAGGCAGCGGTGATATTCTGGAAAAGGTAAAAGAGCTTTTGGGCATTGATGTGGGCGAATGTACCCCTGACGGCCTGTTCTCTATTGATGCAACCCGTTGTATCGGCGCCTGCGGACTGGCACCGGTGCTCACCGTCAATGAGGACGTTTACGGACGTCTGGTGGTTGACGATGTTGCAGGCATCATCGAGAAGTATCGGCAATAGTCCGGCGAGAGAAGGCGGAGCTGACACATGAAAGAATTGTCACTGCATATCTTAGATATCATGCATAATTCCATTGCGGCAAATGCCGACCTGATTCAGCTGGAGCTTACCGAGGACACCGCCCGGGATGTGTTGTCCTTTCGTATCGAGGACAACGGCAAGGGTATGTCGGAGGAACAGGTGGCGAGGGTGGTGAACCCCTTTGTTACCGGCCGCACCACCAGAAAGGTAGGTCTGGGCATTCCCCTGCTGAAAGCGGCAGCGGAGCTCACCGGCGGCGGCATTGAGCTTAGCTCCAAAGAGGGAGCAGGTACGGTGATTTCCGCAAGGTTCGGCTACGGTCATATTGACCGCCAGCCCTTGGGAGATATGGCAGGCACCATGCTGGGGCTGATTACCTCCCATGAGGAGATTGACTTTGTCTACCACCACCGGGTGGACGGCAGAGACTATACCTTAGATACCAGAGAAATGCGGCAGATGCTTGGGGATGTGAAATTTTCGCAGCCCGATGTGATGCTCTGGCTGTCGGAGTTTTTGCAGGAAAACGAAGCAGAACTTTACAATGGAGGGGAGCCTGAATAGCCCTCTGTTGTCACATAAAAACCCGAAAGGAGTAGATTCAGATGAAATCATTGGCAGATTTGGAGGCCATTAGAAAGAAGACCCTGGACCAGGTAACCCTGCGTAAGGATGAAGACGGTGTCCGTATTGTTGTAGGCATGGCAACTTGCGGCATTGCAGCAGGCGCACGTCCTGTCATGAATGCATTCATGGAAGAGGTTGCAAAACGGAATCTGGAGCACGTCACCATCACCCAGACCGGCTGTATCGGTATGTGCCGCCTGGAGCCCATCGTTGAGGTTCATGTTCCCGGCAAGGAAAGGGTGACCTACGTGAAGATGTCCCCCGAAAAGGCAGTCAAGGTAGTCACCGACCACATCGTAAACGGCAGCCCGGTTGCGGAATATACCATTGGCGCAGCGGAATAGAAGCATAAAGGAAAGAGAATGACAAAAGCAGAGCTTTTGCACCTTTTCTTTTCACGCTTCACTATTATCTCTTATCTATTGCGAAGCAATACATGAAGAAAGGATTGAAAAACATGGAGTTTGCCAGAGGACACGTCCTGGTGTGCGGCGGTACCGGTTGTACCTCCTCAGGAAGTGAACAGATTATTAAGGAAATGGAAGCCCAGTTGAAAGCCAACGGGCTGGAAAAGGAAATCAAAGTGGTCAAGACCGGTTGCTTTGGTCTTTGTGCTTTGGGTCCCATTATGATTGTGTACCCCGAGGGTGCATTTTATAGCCGTGTGACGGTAGACGACGTTAAGGAAATCGTAGAAGAGCATCTGCTCAAGGGTCGTATCGTTAAGCGTCTCCTTTACGATGAAACTGTCCAGGAGGGCAGTGATGAGGTTAAGAGCCTTAACGAAGTGCAGTTTTATCAGAAGCAGCTGCGTATTGCACTACGTAACTGCGGCGTCATTAACCCCGAGAATATTGACGAGTACATCGCCTTTGACGGCTACAAAGCACTGGGTAAAGTGCTGACCGAAATGACCCCCGAGCAGGTCATTGCTGAAATCAAGGAATCCGGACTGCGCGGCCGAGGCGGCGGTGGCTTCCCTACGGGTATGAAGTGGCAGTTTACTGCTGCAGCCCAGGGCGACCAGAAATACGTAGCCTGTAATGCCGACGAGGGTGACCCCGGCGCCTTCATGGACAGAAGTATTCTGGAGGGGGACCCCCATAGCGTCATCGAGGCTATGGCAATTGCCGCTTACGCAGTAGGCGCAGACCAGGGTTATATCTACATCCGTGCAGAGTACCCCATCGCAGTAAAGCGTCTGGAAATCGCTATTAACCAGGCAAAGGAATACGGACTGTTGGGCGAGAACATCTTCGACACTGGCTTCAACTTCAATCTGGAGCTGCGTCTGGGTGCAGGTGCTTTCGTCTGCGGTGAGGAAACCGCGCTGATGAACTCCATCGAGGGTATGCGCGGCGAACCCCGTCCCCGTCCTCCCTTCCCTGCTAACAAGGGTCTGTGGCAGAAGCCGACCCTGCTCAATAACGTAGAAACCTACGCCAACATCTGCCAGATTATCTTAAACGGTGCAGACTGGTTCAAGGGCATCGGTACCGAAAAGAGCAAGGGTACCAAGGTATTTGCTCTGGGTGGTAAGATTAACAACACCGGTCTGGTGGAGGTTCCCATGGGTACCACCCTCCGGGAAATCGTCGAGGAAATCGGCGGCGGCATCCCCAAGGGCAAGAAGTTCAAGGCAGCACAGACCGGTGGCCCCTCCGGCGGCTGTATCCCGGCACATCTTATTGATACCCCCATCGACTACGATTCCCTTATGGCGATCGGCTCTATGATGGGCTCCGGCGGTCTGATTGTTATGGACGAGGATAACTGTATGGTGGATATTGCCAAGTTCTTCCTGGAATTTACCGTGGACGAATCCTGCGGTAAATGTACCCCCTGCCGTGTTGGAACCAAGCGTCTTTATGAGATTCTGGATAAGATTACCAAAGGTCAGGGCACCATGGAGGATCTCGACCGTCTGGAAGAGCTGAGCCTGAGTATTAAGGAAGGTTCTCTCTGCGGTCTGGGTCAGACGGCACCCAACCCGGTACTGTCTACCCTGCATTACTTCCGTGACGAATATATCGCCCATGTGAAGGACAAGAAATGTCCTGCCGGAGTCTGTAAGCACCTGCTCAGCTTCAGCATCGAGGCTGACAAATGTAAGGGCTGCAGTGCCTGTGCAAGAAAATGTCCTGTGGGCGCCATCAGCGGCGAAATCAGAAGCCCGTTTGTTATTGATAGCAGTAAGTGTATCAAGTGCGGTGCTTGTATTGAAACCTGTAAGTTCGGCGCAATTGTGAAAGGTTAAGAAAGGGGGACGATAGCCATGGAAAATGTAACACTGAAAATCAATGGCCAGGACATTACCGTCCCGGCGAATTATACCGTATTACAGGCGGCACGGGAGGCAGGAATCGACATTCCTACCCTGTGTTACCTGAAGGATGTGAGCCAGACCGGTTCCTGCCGTATGTGCGTGGTAGAGGTTAAGGGCGCAAGAAACCTGCAGGCAGCCTGTGTGTATCCTGTGGCAGAGGGCATTGAGGTATTCACCAATACCCCCAAGGTACGCCGTAGCCGTAAGGTGACCCTGGAACTGCTGCTCTCCAACCACGAGCGGAAATGTCTGACCTGTGTCAGAAACCGCAACTGTGAACTGCAGACCCTGGCAGATGAGCTGGGTATCGACGAAATCACCTACGAGGGCGAGCGTCAGCAGCATGAGGTGGACGCATTGTCTCCCTCCATCATCCGTGACAACAACAAGTGCGTGCTTTGCCGCCGTTGTGTCAGCGTTTGTAAGAACATCCAGACCGTAGCGGTCATTGATGCAACCGAGCGTGGCTTTAAGACCACCATTGCATCACCCTTTAATCAGTCCCTGGCGGAGGTTCCCTGTGTGAACTGCGGCCAGTGTATCGCAGCCTGTCCTGTGGGCGCTCTGCGCGAGAAGGACGCCACCGACCAGGTTTGGGAGGCTCTGGCTGACCCGGATAAGACCGTTATTGTGCAGACTGCTCCGGCAGTGCGTGCGGCATTGGGCGAAGAATTTGGTCTGCCCATTGGCACGCCGGTCACCGGCAAAATGGCGGCTGCTCTGCGCAGATTGGGCTTTGATAAGACCTTCGACACCGATACCGGTGCCGACCTGACCATTATTGAGGAAGGCAACGAGCTTCTTGACAGAATCCAAAATGGCGGTAAGCTGCCTATGATTACCTCCTGCAGCCCCGGCTGGATTAAGTTCTGTGAGCATAACTTCCCGGACTTTTTGGACAATCTGTCCTCCTGTAAGTCCCCCCACCAGATGTTTGGTGCCATCATCAAATCCTACTGGGCGGAAAAGAACGGCGTAGATCCCGAAAAGATTGTTACCGTTTCCGTTATGCCCTGTGTGGCGAAGAAGTTTGAGTGCGGCAGAGACGAGATGGAGGTAGAAGGCAAGCGGGATGTAGATATCGTTATCTCCACCCGTGAGCTGGCACGGATGATTAAACAGGCAGGGCTCAAGTTTGCAGAGCTACCCGACGAGAAGTTCGACAATCCCTTTGAGGAAGCCAGCGGCGCCGGCGTAATCTTCGGCGCAACCGGCGGTGTTATGGAGGCAGCCCTCCGCACCGTTGCCGAAAAGGTTACCGGCAAGGAGCTGGAGTCTCTCGAGTTTACCCAGGTGCGCGGTACCGAGGGCATCAAGACTGCCGAAGTCCCCGTTGGCGATTTGAATGTGAAGGTTGCCATCGCTCACGGTCTGGGCAATGCCCGGAAACTGCTGGAGAGCATTCGCAATGGCGAGGCGGACTACCACTTCATTGAAATCATGGCTTGTCCCGGCGGCTGTGTCACCGGCGGCGGTCAGCCTATCGTACCTGCACGGGTGCAGATGGGCGTAGATTTGAAGAAGGAACGTGCCAAGGCACTCTATACCGAGGATGCCAACGCGGCCATCCGCAAGAGCCACGAAAACCCGGATATCACCAAGCTCTATGAGGAATTTCTGGGCGAGCCTGGCGGCCATAAGGCGCATGAACTGCTGCATACCCATTATCAGGCTAGAAGCAAGTTCTAATACGCCCGGCTAGAAAAACCGACAATCTTGTCCTGTCGGTTCGCCCTGCCTTAGACAGCGTAAAACAGAAACGCCCGATTTTTCGGGCGTTTTCGTCATTCGTAGGGTGCGGCGATTTTCGACGCACCGTAAAGAGAGGCCTTGCGGAATGTGGGAAACCGCCATTCCCTACTTTTGATTGAATTAAATATGAAAAATTTCCAAAAAACGCTTGCAATCTTCCAATAACTGTGTTATACTATACAGACGTGGGATAAACCTTTATCCTAACTGAGAAGAAATACCAAACTGCAAAGGCGCAGATTTTTTCGATTAAACAAAGCAGAGATTCCCGACAAAGTCGTTGGAGCCTCTGCTTTTTGTGCTTTTTTGCGGAAAATAAAAGGGGGGATTTCCACGAATATTGGAAGGATAAGGGTGGAATTTCTGTCAAAAGGGGAGTTTTTTCAAAAAATCATTGAAACGGCGCGGAAGATGTGCTATAATGATTTGGATTATAATCTTAAAATGGGATGTTTAGGTCTTGTATCCCAATGCGCGAAATTCATTATTGGAGGTGTTAACGTTGTTTAAGATTGTAAGAAAAGAAACATTAAACCCCTCCGTTTCTCTGATTGAGGTAGAAGCGCCGTATATCGCTCGTAAAGCAGAGCCGGGTCAGTTCATCATTCTCAGAATTGATGAACAGGGTGAAAGAATCCCTTTCACCATTGCGGACTTTGACCGTCAAAAGGGTACGGTTACGGTGATTTTCCAGATTGTCGGTCAAACGACTGAGCGGTTAAATCAGTTAAATGCCGGAGATGCTCTGCTGGACTTTGTAGGTCCTCTGGGTAAGGCGTCCGAGTTCGAGGGCGTCAAGACTGCGGCAGTCATTGGCGGCGGTCTGGGTACTGCCATTGCCTATCCTCAGGCAAAGAAGCTCCACGCTATGGGCGTAAAGGTGGATATGATCAACGGTTTCCGGAATAAGGATCTGGTGATTATTGAGGACGAATGTAAGAGTGCCTGCACCAACCTCTATACCATGACCGATGACGGCTCCAACGGCAACCAGGGCTTTGTCACTGCCAAGCTGGAAGAGCTGATTAACGCTGGCAACCAGTACGATGTGGTTATTGCCATCGGCCCGTTGGTAATGATGCGCGCCGTGTGCGAGCTCACCAAAAAACATGAAATCAAAACCATCGTCAGCATGAATCCTGTCATGATTGATGGTACCGGTATGTGCGGCGGCTGCCGTGTGACCGTAGGCGGCGAGACCAAGTTTGCCTGTGTAGACGGTCCGGACTTTGACGGTCACCTGGTAGACTTTGACCAGGCAATCCGCCGCAGCAAAATGTTTGCCGACGGAGAACGCAAGTCCCGTGAGGCACATCAATGCAGAATGGAGGGGATGAACCGTGCCTAATATGTCTTTAGAAAAGGTCAAGATGCCGGAGCAGGACCCCAACGTCCGCAATAAAAACTTCAAGGAAGTTTCTACCGGTTATACGCAGGAGATGGCAATGGAAGAAGCCCAGCGCTGTCTCGGCTGTAAGCATCGTCCCTGTATGGGCGGCTGCCCGGTGCATGTCCAGATTCCGGACTTCATTGCCCTGGTAGCAGAAGGCAAGTTTGAAGAAGCCTATCACAAAATCCAGGAGACAAGCTCCCTGCCCGCTATCTGCGGCAGAGTCTGCCCCCAGGAGAGCCAGTGTGAAAAATACTGCGTCCGCGGTGTCAAGGGCGAGCCGGTAGGTATCGGCCGCTTGGAGCGTTTCGTGGCAGACTGGTACATGGCAAACGGCAAGAGCGCACCCCAAAAGCCTGAAGCCAACGGCAAAAAGGTTGCCGTAGTGGGTGCCGGTCCTTCCGGTCTTACCTGTGCCGGGGACTTGGCGAAGCTGGGCTATGACGTTACCGTGTTTGAGGCATTCCATACCCCCGGCGGCGTGCTGGTTTACGGCATTCCGGAGTTCCGTCTCCCCAAGGACATTGTCCGGGCGGAAATCAAGAAGCTGGAGGATTTGGGTGTTACCATCATGACCGACATGGTTATCGGTAAGGTACTCTCTATTGAGGAATTGATGAAGGAAGAGCACTTTGATGCCATCTTCATCGGTACCGGTGCAGGTCTCCCCAGCTTTATGAACATTGACGGCGAGAATCTCAACGGCGTATATTCTGCCAACGAATTTCTGACCCGTATCAATCTGATGAAGGCTTATAAGTTCCCGGAATACGACACCCCCATCTATATGGGTAAAAACGTGGTCGTGGTCGGCGGCGGTAACGTTGCCATGGACGCGGCACGTAGTGCAAAGCGTCTGGGAGCAGAAAATGTCAGCATTGTCTACCGTCGGAGCGAGGAAGAAATGCCTGCCCGCCGGGAAGAAGTGCATCATGCCAAGGAGGAGGGCATTGACTTTAAGCTCCTCTGCAACCCCACCCGGATTCTGGGTACAGAAGACGGCTGGGCAACCGGTGTGGAGTGTATCCGCATGGAACTGGGTGAGCCGGACGCATCCGGACGCCGCCGTCCCGTTGCGGTAGAGGGCAGCGAGTTCATCGTGGACGCCGAAGTGG
>JAXJVM010000127.1:0-4915 GCA_036308515.1 Clostridia bacterium
ATTTCGCAAAAAGCAAGCAATGGTGCGGATTCCTCGATGGGATTCGCACCATTTGTTCTTTATCGGTATGTCATAAATGCCATACCCTACATTCTTTTTGTTTTTCTTTGCTTGCGGTAGACCGACTTTTTCGACAGTCTGAAAAGTGCCCTTCGGTTTTCGAAGGGCGCTTCGATTGTCTAACCCAATCAGTCGCTGATTGTTACCATGCTTGCCTGCAGGGCATCTACCTGTTCCTTTTCCGCAGAGGTCAAGTTACGCGTGCGCAGATCCCGAAGAATCATACTGGCATCATCAGTGAGACCTTCTGCTAACAGTTCCTTGGCATCACGGATCAGATTTGCAATCTCTGCTCTGACTACGCTTTCTTCATTTCGGGGGTCAGGCGTTTGTGAGGGCTCTGCCGTGGCGGAGGCGGTCGGTTCCGGCATTTCTGTTGGAGCGGCCGAAGTGATTGGTGTTTCGGTTGGAGCAGGGGTAGTTTCGTTTATAGAATTTCTAACGAACTGCAGACAGAAAAAAATCAATACAATCGCAAGTAAAATAGATAGTACAATAAGCGTTTTTTTCAATAAAATCATCCTTTCTAATCAACGGCAAATCCGCCGCAACTGCACCAAAGTAACATTTTACACATATTATAAGACAGAAAAAATAAAAAAGCAAGTGAAATTTTTTTAACTTTTCCCTTTACTAAGTGGGGAAAATAATGTATAATAAAACATACTGATATCTATAAGAAGGGGTAATCAGCTTATGGGATTTTTCTCATCCATCAAGGAAGAAGTAAATATTGCCTTTGAACGTGACCCTGCGGCGCGTTCTAAAGCGCAGGTGTACTTGCTCTATCCCGGTGTCCGGGCATTGATTTCCTACCGTCTTGCTCATAGACTGCATTGTAAAGGACATTATTTTCTAGCAGACTGGATTTCCAAACATACTCGAAAGAAAACCGGTATCGAGATTCATCCTGCTGCCATCATTGGCAAAGGTGTATTCATTGATCATGGCATGGGTGTGGTCATTGGTGAAACTGCTGTGGTAGGTGACTACTGTACCATCTATCAGGGTGTGACCCTTGGCGGTACAGGCAAGGATAAGGGGAAACGTCATCCTACCATTGGTAACAATGTCACTATTGGCAGTGGTGCCAAGATTTTAGGTCCGTTCACCGTGGGAGATAACAGTAAGGTTGCTGCTAATGCGGTAGTGCTGAATGAAATCCCACCCAATAGCACTTGCGTGGGAGTTCCTGCTCATATTGTTAAGAGGGACAATAAGCGGGTTGCCCCGGCGTCTCCTATGAGCCGTCCCGTTGCTGACCTGGATCAGGTACACATCCCTGACCCGGTATCCATGGAGCTTTGCGGGTTGCGTGCAGAATTAGAAAGACTGAAGAAGAAATTGGAGGAAAAAGAGAATGATTGATACCAAGTTGTTTCTATATAACACTTTGACTCGGGAAAAACAGGAATTTATTCCTATCGAACCGGGAAAGGTAAAAATGTATTCCTGCGGCCCTACGGTGTATAACTTTTTTCATATTGGAAATGCCCGGCCGTTTATTATTTTTGATACCCTGCGCCGGTATCTGGAATACAAGGGCTATAGTGTAGACTTTGTTCAGAACTTTACGGATATTGACGATAAGATGATCAACAAAGCCAATGAACTGGGCATTACGGTCAAGGAGTTGGCGGATCAGTATATCGCAGAATATTTCACTGATGCCAAGGGGCTGGGGATCCGCCCCGCTACAGTGCATCCCCGGGCAACCGAGAATATTGCGCAAATCATCGCTCTGGTACAGAATTTGATTGACGGCGGATATGCCTATAATGTGGACGGTGATGTGTATTACAGTACCAAAAAGTTTAGAGAATACGGCAAGCTGTCTCACCAACCCCTGGAGGATCTGGAAAGTGGTGCCCGAATTGACGTAAACGAGGATAAAAAAGATCCCATGGACTTTGCTCTCTGGAAGAAACAGAAGCCCGGCGAACCCGCATGGGAAAGCCCCTGGGGTATGGGTCGTCCTGGCTGGCATATTGAGTGTAGTGCTATGGCAAACACCTATCTGGGTAAGACCATCGACATCCATAGCGGTGGTCAGGATTTGATTTTCCCTCATCACGAAAACGAGATTGCCCAGAGTGAGGCTGCAAACTGCTGCCAGTTTGCAAACTACTGGGTACACAATGGCTATATCAATGTGGACAATCGTAAGATGTCTAAATCCTTAGGTAACTTTTTTACCGTGCGTGATGTTGCTAAGGAATTTGATTACGAAGTTATTCGCTTCTTTATGCTTTCCGCGCATTACCGCAGCCCCATTAACTTCAGCAAGGATTTGATGGAGGGTGCAAATTCTGCATTGGAGCGGATTTACACTTGTTTGTCCTCTATGACATTCTTTGCAGAAAGTGCGAAGGAGCGGGCGCTTACCGAAGAAGAGACTGCTTTTGTGCAAGCGCTTGAGAATTATAAAGAAAAATTCATCCGTGCTATGGACGATGACCTGAATACAGCGGATGCAATTTCGGTGATTTTTGAGATTGTTTCCGAGGCCAACAAGCAGATTACCGCCCAAAGCGAAACTGCAAAAGCGGTGATTCAAAAGGTTATTGATACCATTCGGGAGCTTGGCGGCGTGCTTGGCTTGCTCAGCAAGGAAGAGGATACCGTTCCGGCAGAGGTGGAAGAAATATTAGAAGCTCGTGCCGCAGCGCGGAAGAATAAGGATTGGACCCAGTCTGATGCTCTCCGTGACCAGCTTAAAGAATTGGGCTATGCGGTTAAAGATACCCCACAGGGGCAGCAATTGACCAAAATTTAATGGAACAAATGAGGAAATGCTATGCTGGAAGAAATCAAAATGAGCTTTGACGGTCAGATCCTTGCCCCTAACCAATATGGGGCACTGACGTTGGCCTACATCGGTGACTGCGTCTATGAAATGTATGTCCGCAGTTATCTGATTTCCACGGGCGACCACCGGGTAAAGGATCTGCATAAAAAAGCTACTAAGCTGGTGTGCGCTAAAGCGCAAGCGGCGTTCTACCGTCGCATAGAGGCGTTGCTCACCGAAGAAGAGAAGGCGGCGTTTCACCGTGGGAGAAATACCAAGTCGCAAGTGCCAAAAAATGCTGTGCTTTCCGATTATCGGACAGCAACCGGCGTGGAGACACTGCTTGGACACCTGTATTTGAAAAATGAGACTCAGAGGATTTCTCAGCTGATGGCATATCTTTTTTCTGGCGAAACTGCCGGACAATCTAAAGAAAAGTAAATGTACACATATACACAGGAGGTTTGATTTGAATGACTGACGGACAGGTGAAAGAACTTCAGATTCACGCTGCGCATGTGCGGAAAATGGCATTGGAAGCCGTTTACAGTGCGGGGGCAGGACATCCGGGCGGCTCGTTGTCCGCTGCGGATATACTCACATACTTGTATGCAAAGGAGATGCGTGTTGACCCCAAGGATGCTAAAAATCAAGACCGTGACCGATTCGTGCTCTCCAAGGGACACTGTTCTCCGGCGCTTTATGCTACTTTGGCTGAATTTGGCTTTATCCCTAAGGAAGATATTAAGACCTTCCGGCATATTGATAGCTATCTGCAAGGTCATCCCGATATGAAGGGAGTCAATGGCGTGGATATGTCCACCGGTTCTCTGGGACAGGGCATCAGTGCTGCATGCGGCATGGCTCTTTCTGGTAAGCTGAGCAACAAGGACTATCGCGTCTTTGCAATGCTGGGTGACGGTGAGATTGAAGAAGGTCAGGTTTGGGAGGCAGCAATGTTTGCTGCACACTACAAGCTGGACAATCTGACAGTGTTTCTGGATTTCAATGGTCTGCAGATTGATGGTGATATTCGTGAGGTTATGAACTCTACACCTATTGATAAGAAGTTTGAGGCGTTCCAATGGCACGTTATCGCTATTGATGCCCATGACTTTAACCAGATTGAAGCTGCCGTTGCGGAAGCAAAAACCGTAAAGGACAAGCCCACCCTCATCCTGGCAACCAGTATCAAGGGTAAAGGCGTTTCCTATATGGAAAATCAGGCAGGCTGGCACGGCGCAGCTCCCAATCAGGAGCAGTACGAGCAAGCAATCAAGGAACTGGATACGTATCTGGCAGAGCTGGGAGGTAGTGTAGAATGAGTTATCAAATCGGAGACAAAATTGCAACCCGTGAGGCTTACGGCAAGGCTCTGGTGGAATTTGGTGCAGATGAGAATATTATCGTTTTGGATGCGGATCTTTCCAAATCCACTAAGACCGAAGGCTTTAAAAAGGCTTATCCCGAGCGTTTCATCAACATGGGTATTGCTGAGGGCAATATGATGGCAACGGCCGCAGGTATTGCCTCTTGCGGAAAGACTGTCTTTGCAAGCTCTTTTGCCATGTTTGCAGCCGGTCGTGCCTTTGAGCAAATCCGCAATTCTATCGGCTATCCTCACTTGAATGTCAAAATCGGTGCAACCCATGCCGGTATTTCTGTGGGTGAGGACGGTGCAACCCATCAGTGCCTGGAGGACATTGGTATTATGCGTACCATTCCCGGCATGGTGATTCTCAATCCGGCGGATGCTACCGAGAGCCGTCTTGCCATCAAGGCTGCAATCGAATATAACGGACCTGTCTACTTGCGTTTTGGCAGACTTGCAGTTCCGGTTATCTTTGATGATAGTTATAAGTTTGAAATCGGCAAGGGCGTTGTTTTGGCTGAGGGTACCGATGTGACCCTGATTGGTACCGGACTTCTGGTTCCTGCAGTGCTGGAAGCACGTGAACTTTTGGCAAACGAAGGTATCAGCGCGCGAGTGGTCAATATGGCGACCATCAAGCCTATCGATCGCGAGCTTATTGTAGATTCCGCAAAAGCAACCGGTGCCATTGTTAC
>JAXJVM010000128.1:0-2160 GCA_036308515.1 Clostridia bacterium
ATCATGGACTGGATACATGTTAACACCTTCTTCCCAATGGTTTTTTCTGTAAGATGACATTTTTCTTCCCAAGGATATAATAGCGCATTTTGTAAAATTTAACAAGTGGGTAATACTGCCTAAAGTTCTTGCAAGTATACTGTCAATTTTATACATATTATATTATAGTTCCTTTCTATAATAATACTATTGTTATATCAATTATTTAGTGACAGAAATTGTCATAATCTTTTAACATTATAATATGTAATATTAGTATGACTCTTATAGGAAAATAAAAACTCAAATATGTTACAGTTTTACTCTCGTTGTGGTCAAAATTGTGGTCAAAAGAGCATTTTGCCATAAATATTTAATAAGCAAAAACCCCACAAACGCCGTGTTTGTGAGGTTTCTTTCTGGTTGCGGGGGCAGGATTTGAACCTACGACCTCCGGGTTATGAGCCCGACGAGCTACCAAACTGCTCTACCCCGCGATATTTCATTTTTGATATTCGTTCTTTGGTACCGGTACCAAAGTTGGTGCCGGAGACCGGGATCGAACCGGTACGGGAGAAAAGTCCCACGGGATTTTAAGTCCCGGGCGTCTGCCAGTTCCGCCACTCCGGCGTACGAACGAACATCTTTGCAGCTTATCCATCATACCACATAAATTGCCGGGTGTCAAGACTTTTTTAAAAAATTTTCAGAACTTTCTTTTCCGAAAGAAATTTCTCTTTACAAGTTTATGCATGATATTTTATAATATACCCATACTAACAAAAAAGGAGCAAAAAAAATGAATCTGACTCCCAACCTGACCCACCCCTCGGAGCTGAAAGCCCTGCTTGCCCGGCACGGATTCGCTTTTTCCAAGTCCCTGGGTCAGAACTTTCTTATAGATGAGGGCGTTCTTGAAAAAATCACCGATGCTTCCGAACTAACCCCGGACACCTGTGCCCTGGAAATCGGCCCCGGTGCCGGAACCCTCACCCAACGGCTGGCGGCGCGCGCAAAAAAGGTGGTTGCCATCGAGATTGACAGCGCCTTAATTCCCATCCTTGAGGAAACTATGGCGGCCTTCGACAACTTCACCCTTGTCCATCAGGATGTTATGACGGTAAACCTTAAGGAGCTGACCGAGGCGCAGTTTGGTGGTGTGCCCTTCTGTGTGGCGGCGAACCTGCCCTACTATATCACCACCCCCATCGTTATGGGGCTGCTGGAGAGCCGGCTGCCTGTGACCTCCATGACCCTGATGGTACAAAAGGAAGTGGCAGAACGCATGGCAGCCAAGCCGGGCACCAAGGACTACGGCGCACTCTCTGTTGCGGTGCAGTATTATACCCGGCCACGGATTGTCTGCAAGGCAGAGCCCCATTGCTTCCTGCCTCAGCCCAAGGTGGCGTCCACGGTGGTTAATCTAGAGGTGCTCCCGGAACCGTCCGTGTCCGTCAAGGATGAAAAACGCTTCTTCCAAATTGTCAAGTCCGCCTTTGGCCAGCGGAGAAAAACTCTGCTCAATGCCTTGTCCAAAAGCCCCTACCTTTCAGTGGAAAAAGAGGCGGTACTTGCCGCTCTCACCCAAATGGGACTGGACCCTGCCATTCGCGGTGAAAAGCTGACAGTTACACAGTTCGCGCAGCTGACAGATTTGCTGGCGTAGCCCGGTGGGAAGCATTTGGCAACTTTACCAAACGGGGGAAAGACTTTGTTAAAAAATTGTCCAATTTTAAGGTTGTCAAATTTGCAATTTTGCGGTATATTATATTCTAGTCATATAATGTAATTTTTTATAAGCAAAAATACAAGGAGGACAAGAACATGACAGAAAACAAGTTTGTTTTGAACTGGCTGGAAGAAATGAAAGCCCTGTGTCAGCCCGACAATGTTGTATGGATTGACGGCAGCGAGGAACAGTTGGAGGCACTCCGTGCTGAATCCGTTGCAAGCGGCGAAATGATTAAGCTGAACCAGGAGAAGCTTCCCGGTTGTTACTATCACAGAACTGCTGAGAACGACGTTGCTCGTGTAGAGGACAGAACCTTTATCTGTACCCCCACCGAGGAAGAGGCAGGTCCCATCAACAACTGGATGGCTCCCGACGAAATGTATGCAAAGCTGAATGCTCTGTATGATGGTTCCATGAAAGGCAGAACCATGTATGTGATTCCCTATTCC
>JAXJVM010000129.1:0-9261 GCA_036308515.1 Clostridia bacterium
ACGCCCTCGGCGCATTTTCCCATACAGAAGGTGCCGCCCAGAGATACTTTGTCCTTCAGGTTATTTTCTGCAATCAGATACTGCAGTTGTTCCACAATTTGACGGGATCCCTTCAAGTGACAGGAACTTCCGATACATACAGTAATTTTCATTTCATTTTCCTCCTTGGATTAAATTTCCGCAATCACTTCAACTTCCACAAGAACGTTTTTCGGCAGTTCGCGGACTGCAACACAGGATCTTGCGGGCTTTGAAGTAAAATAGTTTCCGTAAATCTGATTAAATGCGGCAAAATCCTCCATGTTTCTTAAAAAACAGGTGGTTTTTACGGCTTTATCCATGGAAGTTCCGGCAGCCTTTAACACCTCTACAAGGTTCTGACAGACCTGCTCGGTTTGGGCTTCGATAGTATCAGCCTCTACGGCTCCGGTTGCGGGATTGATAGCAATCTGACCGGAGGTGAATACCAAATTTCCTACGCTGATCGCTTGGGAATAAGGACCGATTGCTTCTGGGGCGTTGTTAGTGTGAATGACTTGACTCATGGGTGAATCCTCCTTATTTGATAATTTTAAAATTCTCGTTTTCCAGTGCACGGGTGATTTCCTGTGCGTGCTCGTAGTTTCGTGTTTCCATCACAACGCGCAGATAGCAGCCGTTGACGCTTTCGATATCGCCGTTTCTCTCGTGATGGACACTGGTGACGTTACCGCCGCAATCCGCAATAATACGGGAAACATTCTTTAACTGTCCGGGCTTATCAATCAGCTCAATCAGCAGGCAGCTTTGCCGTCCCGAGTTGATTAAGCCGCGTTCGATGACTCTGGACAGAATGGTTACGTCAATATTGCCGCCGGAAACCAGGCTGACCACCTTTTTGCCCTGAATGGGCAGCTTGTTGAACATGGCAGCGGCTACCGATACGGCACCGGCACCCTCGGCAATCATTTTCTGTTTTTCAATCAGTGCAAGGATGGCGGATGCAATTTCATCCTCTGTGACAAGAACGAGGTCGTCAACGTATTTCTGAATAAGGTCAAAGGTGTGCTCTCCGGGCTGCTTGACCGCAATGCCGTCGGCAATGGTGGAAACGCTGTCCAGTGTCTCGATGCCTCCGTTTTTGACGGAATTGTACATACTGGGTGCCCCTGCCGCCTGCACCCCGTAAACCTTAATGGAGGGCTTTAAGGACTTAATAGCAAAAGCCACGCCGGAAATCAGTCCGCCGCCGCCCACAGGAACCAGAACTGCGTCGATATCATCCAGGTCGTTGAGGATTTCAAGACCTACGGTTCCCTGACCGGCAATGACGTCCTCATCATCAAAGGGGTGCACAAAGGTGTATCCCTTTTCTTCTTTAAGCTCCAGTGCCTTGTTATAGGCATCGTCATAGCAGCCGTTAACCAGGCAGACCTCTGCACCGTAGCCCTTGGTGGCCTCTACCTTAGAGATGGGAGCACTGTCCGGCAGACAAATCAGTGAGGAAATTCCGCATTTGGATGCCGCAAGGGCAACACCCTGCGCATGGTTGCCGGCAGAGCAGGCAATGACGCCCTTTGCTTTTTCCTCGTCGGAAAGCATGGCAATTTTATAACCGGAGCCACGAAGTTTAAAGGATCCCGTGTGCTGCAGGTTCTCGGGCTTCAGGTAAAGCTCACAGTCGTTTGTGATGCCCGAAGTGCTGACGATGGATGTGCTTCTGACGATGTTTTTTAATACTCCAGAAGCCTGAAAAATTTTGTCGATGGTTAGCATTTACTTACGCTCCTTTTGAAACCGATATGTTTATTCGTAATCTACAACGTTGACCCAGGAAAGCAGGAATTCCCGCTCCTGCGGCTTGCCCTTGACCGACTGAGAGGCGGCAACAATGGGCATCCATTTTTCTACGTACTGCTTGGCGGTGTTGCTCTTCTGGCAGAAGAGGGAGAGGTACTTTTTCGCACCTTCGATGTTGCCTTCAAGCCAGAACAGAAGATAGGTTCTGGCAACGTCTGCAGAAGCGTTGCCGCGTGTGGCATGGGACCAGTCCAGAATGTAAGGTGTCCCGTCCTCAGTAATGACGATGTTGCTGGGGTTAAAGTCTCCGTGGCATACCTTGTTATGCTTGGGCATAGCGTGCAGTCTGGTGTGGAGATCGTATCTGGTGGTGGCGTCCAGCTCTGCCTGGGAAATCTTCTTGTCCATTTTGTCCTTCAGGCTATTCAAGTCCGGGGCAGTCTTGCTGTGTACCTGCATCTGCAGGTCTACAAATAGCTCCAGATATTCGTCATATTTGTCCGGGTTCTCCTCCATAAGGGTGCTGAGAGGAGTTCCGCTGATATACTCATAAACGATTGCCCATTTGCCGTCGATGGTGGTGACGGATTTGATTTTCGGAATGTTAAGCCCGGTTTCTTCAATCCGTGCCTGGTTCAGGGCTTCGTTCAGTACGTCAGCCTTGGAAAATTCAGCATCAAAGACCTTGATGGCATTGTCGCCGTCTCTGTAGATGTTTTTGTTGGTTCTTACTGCAATAGTTTCGCCCAGATTCATGGTTTGTCCTCCTTATTTATGTAAGAATATGTAGATGCATGTAGTTATTTTTTATTTTGCTATAATTTTAACCTTCCTGATTTGCTATGAGAAATGTAAAAAAAGCATAAGTGTATGATAGTAAATGATATACCTGTGTGGGTGACCTAAAACCACTCCCGTTTGGTATTGCAAAGCTCAGTGAGAAAGGCACGGTCCAGTTCGGAAAGGCGGTAGTCCTTTCGGTAAATGAGAATGTCCTTATAGCGCCGGGTGTTTTGGTGGCAAGGCTTCTGTACCAGAGCGTATTGATTGAGCAGTTCTGTGGAAACGGGAGAACTCCATAGAAAGGTTTGGTTGTTTTTTGCCAGCAGCGCAAACTGACTTGCCCGTTCAAATACATAGACTCTCCGGTCGGTGGGGGAGGTCAGCTCTTCTTTTTTGACATCTGCCGTGGGCAGGGAGGGAACATAAGGGTCAGGACAGGCAATTTCAATGAGAGGCTTTAAATCCGCAAGAGCAAGCTCGTCCCGGCGTGCCAGGGGACTGCTCTTGCTCATTAGCAGGACAGGAGTAAAATCCGCAATCACCTCATGGGTCAGGCTTTTCTCTGCCAGCATAGTCTGAAAATAGCGGTCGTAAACCACGGCGTAGCGGAGAATCCCCAGATGACAGTTATTATGTAATAGGTTCTCCAGGGTGGCCAGGGTATTGGCCTCCTGATAGTAAATCTCCGCCGGGTTTTCCGTCAGCTTGCCGGTGAACCGGGTGAAGGCTTCGGAAATATAGCTTGCACGGGGCACCGAGACCGAAAACTTCTGTTTGACAGGAGATCCGGTGGTGTAGGTCAGTTCAAAATCCTGAATCTCACCCAGCAGCCGTTCCGCCTGTGCTAAAAATGCCTCCCCTTCCGGAGTAACCACCATGCCCTTGGCAGAGCGATCAAAGATGGCAATGGAGAAAGATGCCTCCAGCTCCTTGATAGCGCGGCTAAGGTTGGGCTGACCCATCAGCAGATTTTCCGCTGCCTTGTTGATGGAACCGGCTTTTGCAACCTCAAGGGCATACTTGAGATGAAGAATATTCATTTCGCTTCACCGCCTGTGTCTGAATCAATTTCCTTAATAATGAGTATAGCATAATTCCACGGAAAACACAAGAGAAATCCGTAGAAAATCAGAAAAACAGGAGATTGTTTGCGGAAAAGTTATTTTTTTCTTGATTCTTCCTTTATTTTTTGTTATACTAATACATTATACAGAGCGGAGGAACGGTATGTTTTACTATATCTCAGGCGAACTGGTACACAAAACAGATACCTTTGCGGTGATTGACGCAGGTGGCGTAGGTTATCGGATTTATTCCACCCTTGCTTCCCTGAAGGCCTTAGGCGATGTGGGAAGTCAGGCAAAGCTCTACACCTACATGAACTTAAAGACCACCTCGGATATTTGTGTGCTCTATGGCTTTGCTACCCTGGAGGAGCTGCATATGTTCGAAATGATTCTCGGTGTCTCCGGCGTGGGCGCAAAGACGGCAGTGAGCCTGCTCTCCAATGTTTCCCCCTCGAAGTTTGCCCTTTGCGTGGTGACCAACGATGCCAAGTATATCGCTTCCCATACGCCGGGGCTTGGCCCCAAGGGCGCCCAACGGATTGTGCTGGAGCTGAAGGACAAGTTTAAGGGTATGGATTTGAATGAGATTCCTCAGGATGAGATTTTTGCACCGGAGACTGATGACAGTGATGAGGCAGTTGCGGCACTGGTGGTGCTGGGCTATTCTGCTCAGGAGGCGCAAAAGGCGCTGAAGGGTGCAACGGGTACGCTGGAGGAGAAAATCAAAGCGGGACTGAAAAATCTCATGCGCGGATAGAACCGGAAGGGTTTAAACTATGGAAGAAGAAAACAGAATTATCACAACAAGCGAAATCGCAGAGGACGGCGAGCAGGAATATAGTCTGCGCCCAAAGGTGCTGGGAGAGTACATCGGACAGCAAAAGGCGAAGGAAAATCTCAAGATATTCATCGAGGCGGCGAAACAGCGTGGTGAGTCCTTGGATCATGTGCTCCTATACGGACCTCCGGGACTGGGAAAAACCACCCTCGCCGGGGTTATCGCCAATGAGATGGGGGTCAATCTTCGGATTACCTCCGGCCCTGCCATCGAAAAGCAGGGTGACCTGGCGGCACTCCTTACCAATCTGGGACAGGACGATATCCTCTTTGTGGATGAAATCCACCGGCTCAGCCGCAGCGTGGAGGAGATTCTCTATCCTGCCATGGAGGACTATGCTCTGGATATCATCATCGGTAAGGGGCCTTCGGCACGGTCTATCCGTCTGGATTTGCCCCGGTTTACACTGATTGGAGCCACCACCCGGGCAGGGGCTCTGGCGGCACCATTGCGTGACCGCTTTGGGGTCATCAGCCGATTGGAGATGTACACCAACGAGGAACTTGCCATGATTATTACCCGGAGTGCCGGGATTCTCGGCATTGAGATTGAGCCATCCGGTGCCATGGAGATTGCGTCACGTTCCCGGGGGACCCCGAGAATTGCCAACCGCTTGCTCAAGCGCGTCCGGGATTTTGCCCAAGTCACCTCGGACGGAACTATTACCAAAGAGGTTGCGGACCACGCCCTGGGGCAGATGGAGATTGACCATCTGGGTCTGGATGCCAGTGACAAGCGAATGCTTTTGACGGTGATAGAGCACTATGACGGCGGCCCTGTGGGCTTAGATACCCTGGCTGCCACCATCGGTGAGGAAAGCGACACCATTGAGGATGTGTACGAGCCTTATCTCATGCAGATTGGCTTTATCAACCGCACCCCCAGAGGACGTATGGTGACCCGAAAGGCCTATGAGCATTTCGGTATTCCCTACGGACAGCACGACAGCGATTATACCATCTCGATGTTTGACGAGAATGAATAAAGGAGCAGAGATTATGTGTAACAAAGAGAAATTTTATATTACCACAGCCATTGCCTATACCTCCCGTAAGCCCCATATCGGGAATACCTATGAAATCGTTTTGAGCGACGCCATTGCCCGGTTTAAGCGGTATATGGGCTATGATGTGTACTTCTGTACCGGTACCGACGAGCACGGTCAGAAGATTCAGGAGCTGGCGGAAAAGGATGGTATCACCCCTAAGGAGTATGTGGACGGTGTTGCCGGAGAAATCAAGAACATTTGGGATTTGATGAACACCAGCTACGACAAGTTCATCCGTACCACGGACAAATATCATGAAGAAACCGTACAGAAAATCTTCAAAAAGCTCTACGACCAGGGGGATATCTACCTGGATTCCTACGAGGGCTGGTATTGTACCCCCTGTGAATCCTTCTGGACGGACACCCAGTTGGTAGACGGCAAGTGCCCGGACTGTGGTAGAGAGGTGCACAAGCAGCATGAAGAGGCCTACTTCTTCAAAATGAGCAAGTATGCTGACCGTTTGATAAAGCACATTGAGGAGAACCCCGACTTCATTCAACCGGAATCCAGAAAGAAGGAAATGGTCAATAACTTCTTAAAGCCCGGACTGCAGGATTTGTGCGTGTCCCGGACCAGCTTTGACTGGGGCATTCCCGTGGACTTTGACCCCAAGCATGTAATCTATGTGTGGCTGGACGCCCTGACCAACTACATCACTGCCATTGGCTACCGCTGTGACCATAAGGAAGAACCTTATGACCGTTACTGGCCTGCGGATGTGCATATTATTGGTAAGGATATTCTCAGATTCCATACCATTTATTGGCCTATCTTCCTGATGGCACTGGGAGAACCTCTGCCCAAGCAGGTGTTCGGACATCCCTGGCTGTTGAATGGTCAGGACAAAATGAGTAAGTCCATTGGCAACGTCATCTATGCCGATGATTTGGTGCGTAACTTTGGTGTGGATGCGGTGCGGTATTATCTGCTCCATGAAATGCCCTTTGCCCAGGACGGAACCATCACCTTTGAGACCCTCATTAGCCGATTCAACTCCGACCTGGCAAACACCCTGGGTAATCTGGTGAACCGCACCGTTTCCATGGTGAATAAATACTTCGACGGTGTGATTCCTGCACCCGGTGTAACTACTGAGTTTGATGAAAGCCTGAAAGAAACCTGTCTGGACTCCGCCAAGGCGGCTGCGGCGTGCATGGACAAGCTGCGGGTGGCAGAAGCTATGGATCAGATTTGGAAGATCGTGGATCGCTCCAATAAATATATTGACGAGACCATGCCTTGGGTGCTGGCAAAGACGGATGAGGGTAGAGAAACCCTGAAAACTGTCATGTATAACCTGATTGAATCCATCCGGTTTATTGCTTCCCTGCTGCAATCCTTTATGCCTGATACTGCGAAAGCTATTGCAGAGCAGACCGGAGCGGCAGAGCTTTCCTGGGAGAGCATGGCAAGCTTTGGTATCACCAAAGCCGGCGACAAGGTAGGACAGGCAACACCTTTGTTTGCACGCCTTGACCCGGAACAGAAGCTGGCAGAGCTGGAAAAAGAGCTAGGGCAGCCGGAAGAGCCTCAGGTGGAACTGGAACCCTATAAGGAGAACGTAGAGTTTGCGGATTTTGAGAAACTGGATATTCGTGTGGGCAAGGTGGTTGTTTGTGAGCCTGTGCCCAAGTCCTCCAAGCTGCTGCGGTTTGAGTTAGAGGTTGGCTCGGAGCGGAGACAGATTCTCTCCGGTATTGCTAAGCACTATAAGCCGGAGGATTTGGTGGGTAAGAACGTTCTGTTCATTGCCAACTTCCCGCCCAGAAAGATGATGGGGCTGGAATCCAACGGCATGATTCTCTCTGCCGAGCATGACGATAAGCTGGTGGTAACCACCACTCTGGACGATATCCAGTCCGGCGCTTGTATCGTATAATAACCATAGGAGAATTGCCATGAAGAAGAAACTTGTCTGGAGTATCCTTGGCGGAATCTTTGCGGTTTTGCTGGTATCTGTGCTCTATGTAATGATTGCCAAGGGCTTTTTCAGAGACCCTGTGCTTTTCATGCAGAAGGTGGAAAATAAGCTCGCGAAGCATTATCATGAAGTGACCGATACCCCTCCTGATATTCAGGAGGAAATCGTTACAACAGCAGATGGACATCAGGTGCTCATTGACCGACCCAAAGGCTATATGCTGTCCTTTCCGGTGGATATGAAGTTTGACCTCTCTGCCAGCCCGGAGCAAATCAAGTGCTGGAACGATGCTATGACGGTCACAGTCACCCGGGAATGGGCGCCCTATGAGGATGTCTGGTACTTCATCGACAATTATTGTAACAACTACTACCTGGACGACCATTATATTGCATCCAACAACATCACCATCCGTGAGAATCGAAAGTTTACCCTGAACGAGGCTGAGGCGCAGTTGATATCCCTCTGCCGGACCCCGGAAAGCTCTGATGCAGCCGACCACTGGAACGAGTACAGTTACTTTTATGTGCTCTCTAAGACCGGTCCCCAGGCGTTCTTCCGGGTGATGTTCAAGTATGACGATTACGAGATGGCACTCCCGGTCATCGAAGAGGTCATTGCTTCCTTTGAGGAAATCCGCATTGAGGGGGAGAACGTCTTTAAGGGGGACTATGCACCTCAAGAGAATCCCGTCTGGAACCAGGAAACCAAAGATCTGTATCGGGAAATCCGTGAATCGAAGGAACTCAAATGGGGTATCTTTGTGGACGGTGCCTACCAGATTGCGCGGAATTATCAGTGGCTGGTGGATTTGGAGAAGAAGGTGGACTATAACTTCGACTTTGCCCTCCACTATGTGAATTTGGATTGGGAATTCCCGGTAGAAGAGCTTACCAAGTTCTACAATGACGGGAAAATCACCGAAATGACCCTGCAGATTTCCAACTTCAACAATGATGATTTATTTGGAAAGAACATCAACTTTGATGTCTATGATGGATTGATGGACGAACACATCCGGGAGTTCGCCCGTGGCGCCAAGGAGTTTGGGCACCCCTTCCTGTTCCGACTCAACAATGAGATGAACAGTGACTGGGTGAACTATTCCGGCGTGGCGGCGCTCTCTGATCCGGATATCTTTGTCAGCAACTGGAGGAGAATCTATGATATCTTCCAGGAGGAAGGGGTGGACAATGCCATCTGGATTTTTAACCCCAATGCTGAGGACTGTCCGCCGACCCATTGGAATTCCTATATTTCCTATTACCCGGGCAATGAATACGTCCATATGATAGGGTTGACCGGCTACAATACCGGTACCTATTATGCCGATGTATATAACGAGAAATGGCGCACCTTTGATGAGATTTACGCCGAGCCCTATGAGAAGTATATGCATGTGTTCTCGGAGTTCCCCTTTATCATTACCGAATTTGCTTCCAGCTCCATTGGCGGCGATAAGCCTGCTTGGATTCGGGATATGTTCAAGGCCATCAAGAAGTATAACAATGTGAAAATGGCACTCTGGTGGAGTAGTGCCGACTATGATATGCGCGAGGCTACCTATAAGACCCTCGCCCGACCGTATTTCCTGGATGAAACCGAGGAGACCACCAATGCCTTTCGTGAAGGTATTGCAGAGTATAAGTAGTGCAAAAAGGACTTAGCCACAGCTAAGTCCTTTCAGCGTGTCGATAAACTATCGACACGCTGGCAGGCTTTCGAAAAGTCAGGGATATTTTGTCGCAATGCGACACATAATTCGCGATACAACAGACGCGTGACACTGAAATGAAATATCTCGCGTTGCAGGTGCGCGGAT
>JAXJVM010000130.1:0-5170 GCA_036308515.1 Clostridia bacterium
GACGAAAAGGCTGATCCGGAAAAGGTTGCCCTTGACTGGATGATTGAAGCAGAGCACGGTCCGGATTCTGCAGCACTGCTGGTTACCCACAGTGCAGAACTGGTAGAAAAGGCAGCGGCAATCGTAGAACGTCAGCTTCAGAAGATTTCTCCCAGACGGCAGGAGTTTGTCACCACCAACTTTAACACCTACGGTGGTGCTATCATCACCGACAGTCCGGAAGAGAGCATTGCCTTCGTCAATGACTATGCCCCTGAGCACATGGAAATCATGTTTGAAAAGCCCTTTGATATTCTGCCTAAGATTAAGAATGCCGGCGAAATTCTGTTAGGCGATTACACTCCGGTTACCCTGTGTAACTTTGTGCTGGGTCCCAATGCGATTCTGCCTACCGGACAGTTTGCCAAGACCTATTCCAGCGTGTCCGTCCTTGACTTCCTGAAGCGTTCCTCCGTTGGCTATGCAAGCAAAGAGGGCTTTGAAATGGTACGGGATTACGCCTATAAGATTGCTACCGTAGAGGGCTTTGATACTCACGGTCTTGCAGTGAAAGAAAGAAAATAAGGAGGAATTCCTCATGCCAAATAAAATCACAGTCACACGAAAAACCACCGAATCTTCTATTCGGGTCACCATCGAAAAGGGTGCTCTTGCTCCGGATTACCGGAAGAATATCCGCACCCCCTTGCCCTTTCTTAATCACATGATTGAGCATATTGCATGGCGTGCCGGGCTGAATATTGATATCGAACTGAAGCTTCCGGACTTTCAGCTGACCCATCTGGTCACCGAGGATGTCTCTATGACCTTGGGACGTGCCGTGGGCGAGTTTGTGAAGCAGAATGTCCCCTCCGGCTACGGCTTTGGTATCGGTATCATTGACGAGGCAAAGGCAGAGGCTGCCATCTCCTTTGAGGACAGAGCCTTGCTGGACTTTTCCTCTGCCATCGAGTATGACGAGATGGTAGAAGGAATGCCGGCGGAGGAATTGATTACCTTCCTGGATGGCTTTGCCCAGGGGGCGCGTTGTACTCTGCATATGGATATCTTCAAGGGTGCAAACGGTCACCACATCTGGGAAGCGGTTTACCGTGCCTTTGGTATTGCACTGGGACAGGCATTGACTGTGGATGATGCGCGCAAGGGCTTGACCTCCGGCGTTGCAGGAAAGGTTACCTATGAAATTACAGAAGGATAAGCTTGATACCGTCATTTTTGATATGGATGGTGTTATTACCAGCGAGCTGGGTTATTGGAAAGCGGCGGCATTAACCGTGTACGAGCTCATGTATGACTATCGCTATTATGGCAAGCAGGACATTGACCGTGCATGGTGTCAGAAGCACGTGGATTTGATTTACGACACTGTGTTTCATGGCGGTAAAACCGTGACCGCAGTGAAGAACCTGGGAGTCAACACCAATTGGGATTTGGCATATGTGGTGTTCTGTGTTGCCAAATACCTTGACCCCACGGTAGAAACCTTTGATAAGGCATACTACGAATCCGTTTGTATGTTTATTGAAAGCATGGAGGTTCATCCTCCGGAAATCTATGTGGGACTGGAGGGCTTGCTTGCTACCGTGGTTCCTCGTGAGGTGGGGTACTTCAAACGCGGCGAAGGTGCGCTCTGGCAGCAGCTGCTGGATTCCTTTCAGCACTGGTATCATGGCGATGTTGATGTCCCCGGTATGAAAGAGCTGGAAGAGCCGCTTCTGCCCTTGGAGGAAATCAAAGACACCCTCGGAACGCTCAAAGAGGCAGGATTTCGTCTCGGTATTGGAACGGGCAGACCCCGGGAAGAGATAGAGCATCCGCTGCAGCGTTGGGGGCTGGATTCCTATTTTTCTCCGGAGCTGTGTGCCACCTATGATGAGGTATTAGCCGCACAGGAGACGGTAAAAGTGGACTATCCTCTTGCCAAGCCCCATCCCTTTGTGTTTTTGAAGGCGGCGTTTGGAACCCGGTTTTCTGACAAGGAGCTTTGTGATGCAAAGGTGAAAAAGGAGACGGCAAGCCATTGCCTGGTGGTAGGAGATGCGGCAAGTGATATGCTTGCGGCACAGGCGGCAGGATTCCCGTTTCTTGCGGTGCTGACAGGCAGTGCAGGTCAAAGGGCCCGGCAATATTTTGAAGAAAACCAAGCGGATATCATTTTGGATACCGTACTTGATATGAAAGAGTGGATAAAGTCATGAAAATACACCTGACAACGCCCTTAACCAAGGAAAAGGTTGCGTCCCTTCACGCAGGCGATAATGTGTTAATCAGCGGTGAGATTTATACCGCCCGGGATGCGGCACATAAGAGGATGATTGAAACCTTGGAGGCAGGAGGAGAACTCCCCCTTGCTATTCAAGATCAGATTATCTATTATGCCGGCCCCACTCCGGCAAAGCCCGGGGAGGTCATTGGCTCCTGCGGTCCCACCACCAGCGGACGGATGGATGCCTATGCTCCTACCCTGATTCGGCTGGGTCTCACCGGTATGATTGGCAAGGGACTTCGTACGCAGGAAGTGGTAGATACCATGACAGAGCGCGGTGCAGTGTACTTTGGTGCCATCGGCGGCGCCGGGGCATTGATTGCTAAAAGCGTGGTAGCGGCGGAGGTGGTTGCCTACGAGGATTTAGGCACCGAAGCCATTCGTAAGCTGACGGTCAAGGACTTCCCTGCGGTGGTCATCATCGACCAATACGGCGAGAATTTATACCAAAAGAGATAAAGGATAAGCTTGTGCACACGCACAGGCTTAATTTTTATGTGCAGCAGTGCGCATTTCTTTGTCTTGACAGTGGGTATATGGCTTTGATAGAATAAAATGAAATTGTGAACCGAAGAAAGGCGTGATATCATGGCGGAGAGATGGAGCGAAGAAAGAGCATGGAATTGGTATGATAAAATCGGCTGGCTGCGAGGATGTAATTATATGCCGGCGAACGCTGCCAATCGTATTGATATGTATCAAAATCTGGATTTGAAGGAGCATCTTGCTTGTGCAGACGAGGAGCTTGCTCTTGCACAAAAGCAGGGTTTTAACTCCATGCGTATCATTCTGGACTTTACTGTTTGGAGTGAGGAGCATGACACCTTTTATGACAATGTAGATGCGTACCTTGCGTTGTTTGCTCAGTACGGGATTTCCGCAATGATTACGCTGGGTAATGACTGCTGTATTCCTAAGGATGACCAGTATAAGGAGCCCCATGTTGGAGAGCAACACTATGACTGGGGTTATCACGGCGGCAGAAAGCGGTCTCCCCACCAGAGCCACAATGCAGTGGGCTGGCTGCCCTTGGATGATCCGGAGAGTCGGGATCAATTCTATGAATTTGTACGGGAAACCATTGAACGCTACAAAAACGACTCAAGAGTTTGCGTCTGGGATTTATATAACGAGCCGGGCAACGGCAATCGTGCAAAGGTTACCTTGCCCCATTTGAAGCGTATCTTTGAGATTGCCCGGGAAATTGATCCGGATGCACCTCTGACCTCCGGTATCTGGCGTAATGAGAACGCCCAAGGAGATACCTTGGAGGTGGAGCAGTTTTGTCTGGACAACTCTGACGTGATTTCTTATCACTGCTACGGCGACATTGAACTTCAGGTAAAGATGATTCGTATGCTGAAAAAGTACAACCGCCCCATCATGAATACCGAATGGCTGGCACGTCCGCTGAAGTGTAATATATTTGATTTGTTCCCTTTGTTCTATCTGGAAAAGGTCTCCTGCTTCATGTGGGGATTTGTTGCCGGGAAGTACCAGACCTATGAATTCTATAACGGTCAGTGGGAGAAATACGAAAAGGGCACGTTGGGCGACTTTGACTTCCGCCTGTGGTACCATGACCTTTATCGCCCTGCTCACAGACCCTATGACCCCAAAGAGACCGAACTCATTCGCCGTATTTGTGACCTTGCCGATGGTGACATGGTGGGAAAATAAAAAAATTCCTTGACATTTGTATCCAAAAGGTGTATGATACATAAAAATAAATAAAAGGACCATACTAAAGGGAGTAGTTGAAAGCAGTTTGTCGTCAGCACGGCGCGGGCATTCGAATGTGCCCATTGCCCGGCAATCTGCACCGTAGTGGTAACAAGACTTTCGTATGATCGCATTATCCTGCGGTCATTCGGAAGTTTTTTGCTTTCCGTAGGTAGATGCAGAAAGGAGAAAAGATGGAATTTTTCAACAAAACCCCACAACAGGTCTGTAAGGAACTGCAAACCTCATCCCAGGGGCTCACAAAGGAGGAGGTTGTCAAGCGACAGGAAACCCACGGCAAAAATAAACTTCGGAGTGAAAAAAAGAAGAGTGTACTTCAAATTTTTCTGGAGCAGTTTAAGGATCTTTTGATTGCTATTTTGGTGGTAGCCGGGGTGATTTCTGCTTTTTCCGGGCAGATAGAGAGCACGGCAGTCATCTTCGCGGTGATTATTCTCAACGCCGCTTTAGGCACTGTTCAATACCTGAAAGCAGAGAAAACCCTGGAGGGACTCAAGCAGCTATCGGCACCTGTTGCCAAGGTCATGCGCGACGGAATGCGACAAGAAATTCCTTCGGAGGAGTTGGTACCGGGGGATATTCTGGTTCTGGAAGCCGGGGACTTGGTGACGGCAGATGCCAGAATCATGGAAAACTATTCCCTGAAGGTCAATGAAAGCTCCCTTACAGGGGAGTCGGAGCCGGTGGAGAAAACTGCCGATGCCCTTGCGGCGGAAAAAGTGGCATTGGGTGACCGGAAGAACATGGTCTTTTCCGGCTCACTGGTAACCTATGGCAGAGCGATTGCAGTAGTGACGGGTACGGGAATGGATACGGAGCTAGGCAAAATTGCTTCTCTGCTGAACCAGACGGCACAGCGTAAGACACCTCTCCAGGTCAGTATGGATAAGTTTAGTCAGAAGCTTGCCATCATCATTATGGGCATCTGTGTTCTGGTGTTTGGACTCTCCCTGTATAATCAAATGCCGGTGATTGATTCGCTGCTTTTTGCGGTGGCACTTGCCGTTGCGGCAATCCCAGAGGCACTTAGCTCCATCATTACCATTGTCCTTGCCATCGGTACCGGAAAAATGGCTCAGGAAAACGCCGTCATCAAGGATTTAAAAGCGGTGGAAAGCTTAGGTTGTGTTTCAGTTATCTGCTCCGACAAGACCGGTACCC
>JAXJVM010000131.1:0-1984 GCA_036308515.1 Clostridia bacterium
ACCTGTTTTTTTGTTTCAAAATCTTATAAAAACCTTGTTTTCAAGGGAAATCTGCAATAAAAAGAGCATTGACCTCCCTTTTCGTGTATAATGTCCTCGACCAAAATTCCATTAAACGAAAGGAGCCAATGCTCATGGACATTATACAATACTTACTTTCTATTATTCAATACCTTTACCTGCAAAACTGCTGGCTTATCAACTTTATCTGCAGATATATTCCTCTCAGACAGTGGGCTTACGATGATTCTCATTCCCCCAAATATCAGAAATTCAAGATTGATGAACTTCCCCTGATCACAGATTTTCGTCAGGACTGGACTTACAAAGAACTTATCCCTTACTTCGAAAAACGTTACGGTAAGAAAATTCGTCCTGTCAACCGCCGCTCTGAATGTGATATTCCTGATCACTGTACCTGCCCCAGATGTGGCGCTCCTAAACCATTCCTCTATAAAAACAATGGTTCCAAAGGACAACTCCTTTGCAGCATCTGCTCTGCCAGGTTCTCTCCTCAGGACAGCCGTTTTTCCTCGTTGAAACTCCGCTGTCCCCATTGTGGCAATGCTCTGGTTCCCAAGAAAGACCGCAAACACTTTATCTTACATAAATGTGTCAACCCCAAATGCCCTTATTACCTGCACAACCTTAAACAAGTGGACAAACAGGACCTTAAAAAAGACTATGGCAAGAATAAATACAAGCTACACTACATCTACCGTGAATTTACGATGGATTTTTTCAGCATGGACTTAAACTCCCTTCCCAAGAATGCTTCTTCCTTAAAATTCAGTAAGCACAACGCCCATGTTATGTCCTTAAGCCTGACTCTGCACGTCAATCTCGGACTGTCCCTGCGCAAAACCTCCCAGGCATTGAAAGACCTTTATAACATCAGCATCTCACATCAGCAGATTGCCAACTACTGTAAAACTGCGGCCATCTGCATCAAACCCTTCGTCGATCAATACCCTTACGAAAAAGGGGCTGTCTTCACTGCTGATGAAACTTATATCAAGATCCGTGGTATCAAAACCTACGTCTGGCTCATAATGAATGCTGCCACCCGCTCTGTCATTGGCTATCAAGTATCTGACAACCGGGGCGTTGGGCCCTGCATCCTCGCCATGCGCATGGCTTTTCAGGGACTTACGAAACTGCCGGAAAACTTTAAGTTCATCGCTGACGGTTACAGCGCCTATCCTCTTGCCGCAATGGAATTCGTACGGAACTTCGGCAAGGACTTTACCTTTAAGATCACTCAGGTCATTGGTCTTACCAATGACGATGCCGTCTCCACAGAACACCGGCCTTTTAAGCAGATGATCGAGCGTCTGAACCGTACCTATAAAGCTTCTTATCGTCATACGAACGGGTTTGACAACATCGAAGGCGCCAACTACGATCTGGCTCTTTGGGTTGCTTATTACAACTTCCTTCGTCCGCATAAACACAACAAATATAAGGTGCTCAATAAAGTTGATATACTGGAAAATGCGGACAACATGCCTGCCAAATGGCAACTGCTCATCTTTCTCGGACAGCAGACCATACTGAAAATGCAGGCCGAAGGCCATAACTGTTCTTAGATTCTGAACCAGAGGGAACAAACCAGCCACCGGAAGCCAGCTTCCGGTTCCCTTGATGGCACACAAAAACAATGCTACAATGCTGTGAATCCGACAGAAAACTAACTGTTCTTGAGTTCTTCACCGTCGGGATGAGATGTTCAGAGCATTGTTTTTGTGTGCTGTCAAGGGTGGCGTCCTCACCTCTCAGAATAAAATATCTGCAATTTTCAAGGTTCTTTGAGCCTTTTTCTTCGGCTCAATTTTTTCATAGATTATTTGACACTACCTTTTACTTTTCTTCACCTTACTCCAAATTTTCTGCATAGTCAATATTTAAATATGAAAATTCCAGTCTCGCCCGCGAGACTTGGCGCAGGATCCGAGTCAGTATTTGCTTACATATGCCTCTTAAC
>JAXJVM010000132.1:0-2693 GCA_036308515.1 Clostridia bacterium
ATAAAGAACCAGGTTGCAGCAGCCGGCATAAACAAAACAGTATCACCCCACACCCTCCGCCACTCCTTTGCCACCCACCTGGTAGAAAACGGTGCGGATTTGCGCGTAGTGCAACAGATGCTTGGCCACGAAAGCATCCTCACCACAGAAATCTACACCCACATCTCCGCCCACCAATGGATGCAGGACATTCTTGACCATCATCCGCAGAGGTAGATACAAAAAAGAGGGTGACCCAAAAGGTCACTCTCTTTTACTTTCATATACCCAACCTCCCATCCACAGACAAGGATTGAAAAATGGCCTTCGGTATGGCTGGCAATCTATTCCAGCTGAACCATAATTTCCTAACTCACAAATGCCCCAGTTTGTCTACGAAGAGGCATTTGTTCAAACACACGGAAATTTATGGTCCATCTGAAATGATTGCTTACGCCCCTCAGGATATTTTTCAATCCTTGTCTGCTCCTGTACGGTTGTGTACTTGCAAAAAAAAGATAGCTATTCTTTTGATTAACAAGAGAATAGCTATTGTTTATATCGCTAGGATTTCGTAAATTTAAAGTGCAAAATAAAAAAATACTTGTCTAACGATATGGCAAAAGTAATACATAAATCTTATAATCAGAACGACTTTCTTCTACTTCCTCCATCTTTGGGCGAACTTATTCCACTTTCTCATCCTGTACGCATTGTAAGCGACATTATTGACAAGTTTGATATCAGCGCCATTGAAGCTACTTATAAAGGTGGTGGAACATCCAGCTTCCATCCACGTATGTTGCTCAAAGTTGTTGTGTATGCTTACCTGTGCAATATATACTCCGGCAGGCAGATGGAGAAGCAGTTGCAGGAGAATATCCACTTCATGTGGCTGTCGGGAATGAGCAGACCTGATTTCAGGACAATCAACAGATTCCGCAGCGAAAGGCTGACAGATGGCAGGTTGGATGCCATATTCACCAAGGTTGTTGAGTTGCTCAATAGTGAGGGGTTTGTATCCTTGAATGTTCAGTATATTGATGGTACCAAGATTGAGTCTGTAGCAAACAAGTACACGTTTGTATGGAAGGGCAGCGTGGAAAAGAATAGGGTCAAGCTGATTGAGAAGGTAAAAGGTGTATTGTCTGCAGCTGAAGAGGAGTTGAATATAGAGCAGTCTGTAGAGGTAGCCCCGGAACTTCCACAGGAGGAGTTTGACCGTAGGGCGGAGAGGATACTTTCAAAGATGGATGATATGGGTGTCAGCAAAGGTAAGGCGAGAAAAGAGATTGAGAAGATCAGGGAGGAGTCTGTTGACAAGCTGGATGAGTATGACCATCATCTTGAGGTACTTGGAGAACGTAACAGTTACAGCAAGACTGACAATGATGCCACCTTTATGAGGATGAAGGAGGATGCTATGAACAACGGCCAGACCAAGCCTGGATATAATGTACAGATATCAACAGAGAACCAGTTCATTACCAACTACGGCATATATTGGAGACCTACTGATACAGGTACGATGATAGAGTATCTTGAGTCTTTTGAGGACAGATATGGATGTAAGAGTAAGGAAATAGTTGCAGACTCCGGTTATGGCAGCGAGCAGAACTATGAGTATATGCTTGACAATGACATGGTTCCATATGTGAAGTTCAATATGTTCCATAAAGAGCAGACGAGAAAGTATAAGAATAATCCATTCCTGCCGGCCAATATGTACTACAATAAGGATGAAGACTACTATGTTTGTCCAATGGGACATCATCTGGAGCATGTGAGGGACAATAAATCTGTATCAGAGATGGGATATGAATCTGTGGTATCTGTATATCGTGCCCCTAACTGCAAGGGCTGCCCGTTCAGAGGTATGTGCTACAAAGGAAAAAGTGACCGGAGAATAATTGAGGTCAACCATAAGGCCAATGGCTATCGGGAAAAAGCAAGGGAACTTCTCAATTCAAAAGAGGGGTTACGTCACAGGAGCAACAGACCGATAGAACCGGAAGCTGTGTTTGGAAACATCAAGTTCAATCATGGGTTCAAGAGGTTCAAACTTAAATCTCATAGAAAAGTTACTGTGGAATGGGGACTTGTGGCCATTGCTCACAATCTGAGGAAATATATTGTTCAGAAGCTGAAAAGGGCTGCTGAGGTGGTAAATATCAAGGCAAATAGCTCTAATACGTCACTCAATATTGCAGCATAAATCGAGTTGTGAGCTTTTCTCTTAAGTGGGAATAATGCTGAACCTGAAAAATGTATATATAAGAAAACCGGATCAAAATTACTTTTGACCCGGCCTCCTCTTTACATTCTTATAAATCGCTTATCCTCACTCTTACACTTATCCCTATTACGTAATCTACCAATTCTTTAGTCTTCTCCGGAATTTTAAACATTACTCTCCCCTCCTCTTTCAGTGCCTGCTCCAACGCAAACATCTTATCGGGGTTAATAGTGTTAAATACTGTAATATTAGGGAAATGAATCTCCAGTTCCAATAGCTCTCCAGCGCTTGATACAACAGAATAGATGGTAAAGGAAATCTGATCTACGGGGATTGTTTTTTCCCTCTCATCATCGTCATAGTATACTACACCTCCAGATATACCTTGCTTCATTTGCTCTATCTCTTGAATTGTAAAAACACTTCTAAATGCATCATAAAAAACTTTCATATTATCCGGCTCAACACCAGGCTTTAC
>JAXJVM010000133.1:0-7326 GCA_036308515.1 Clostridia bacterium
CAAGAACCGGATTGATATATTCCACTATAAATTCTTCTACCTGACGGTCCGCACGGCCAATAAAGTTTTCTGGCTTCAGGATCTTCTGGATTTCTTCCATGGTAAGGCCGAAAGCTTCGTCCGCTACAATGCGTTCGATTAAGTCGTTGGGCTTGCCTTCCTCCTTCACTACTCGACCTGCAGCCATGGAGTGAACACGAATTTTTTCGTGCAGTTCCTGTCGGTCGCCGCCCTTCTTCACTGCATCCATGAGAATGTTTTCCGTTGCCATAAAGGGAAGCTCCGAATAGATTCTCTGCTCAATAACCTTAGGATATACCACCAGACCGCCTGCAACATTCATATAGATATTTAAAATCGCATCCACAGTCAGGAACGCCTCTGCAACGCTGATACGCTTATTGGCAGAATCGTCCAAGGTACGTTCAAACCACTGGGTAGAGCTGGTGATGGCAGGATTCACTGCGTCCACAATCACATAACGCGCCAGGGAACAGATACGCTCACTGCGCATGGGGTTTCTCTTATACGCCATAGCGGAGGAACCAATCTGAGATTTTTCAAAGGGTTCTTCTACTTCCTTCAAATGTTGAAGCAGACGGATGTCATTGGCAAACTTATAAGCGCTCTGGGCAATTCCGCTCAAAACTGAGAGCATCTGATAGTCCAGTTTTCTGGAATAAGTCTGTCCGGAAACGGGATAGTACTTATTGTAGCCCATCTTCTCGCAAATTTTCTTTTCCAAAAGCTTTACCTTCTCGTTGTCGCCGTCAAAGAGTTCCATGAAGCTTGCCTGGGTTCCGGTGGTTCCCTTGGAACCAAGGAGTGCCGCACGGCTTAACTGGAAGTCAATATTTTCAAGGTCCATCAAGAGTTCCTGCAGCCACAAAGAAGCACGTTTTCCCACAGTGGTCAGCTGTGCTGCCTGAAAATGGGTAAATCCAAGGGTAGGCATAGACTTATACTCCAGGGCAAAGTCTTTCAAAAGAGAGATTACCTTAATCACCTTAGTTTTGATGAGCTGCAAACCCTCGTACATGATGATAACATCAGTATTGTCTCCCACATAGCAGGAGGTTGCACCCAGGTGAATGATACCCTTTGCACTCGGGCACTGTTCTCCATAAGCAAAGACATGGGACATAACATCGTGCCTTACTTCCTTTTCTCTCGCCTCAGCAACTTCGTAGTTGATATCCTCCAGATGGGCTTTCAGTTCATCAACCTGCTCCTGGGTGATATTGAGTCCCAGCTCCATCTCAGATTCAGCCAGGGCAACCCAAAGCTTACGCCATGTCTTGAATTTTTTATCCGGTGAGAAAATATACTTCATTTCTTTGCTGGCATACCGGGAATTTAATGGACTTTCATAAACATCTTTACGCATCAGTTCTGCTCCTTTGTTTTATTTTGGGATGAAAAATGCAAACCTTTATCATCGGTAGACGATAAAGGTTGCTATGCTAACTTTAATTGTTGTCTGTGTAGACAATCCTACTGCTCTTACCTTGCAGATATTCTTCGATACGGTCAAGACCGGTTTTGATGACATCCATGGAGGTTGCATAGGACAAACGCACATACCCCTCCACGCCAAAACCTTCGCTAGGAACCATAGCAACCAGCGCACGATCCAGAATATCTTCGCAAAGCTCAGTTGCGGTATGAATCACTTTTCCATAATGCTCCTTACCGAGTATGTCTTTTACATTCATGAAGATGTAGAATGCACCATGAGGAACACGGCAGCTAAGTCCTTCCATGTTGTTAATACGTTCTACCATATAGTCTCTGCGCTTCACATACTCCGCTTTCATGGTATCAATGATGGTCTGATCACCATCCAATGCCGCCACAGACGCCTTTTGGGCAATGGAGTTGGGGTTTGAAGTGGCATGGCTCTGCATATTACTCATCGCCTTAATAACCGGAACCTCTGCTACTGCATAACCGATTCTCCAACCGGTCATTGCGTAGGTTTTTGCCATACCGTTTACGATGATGGTCAGCTTCCGAGCATCATCATTCAGGGTCGCAATATTGACGTGCTCACCCTCATAGACCAGCTTTTCGTATATTTCATCAAAAATAATATACATATTATGTTCTACTGCAAAATCTGCAATGGTCTGCAATTCCTCTTTGGTATATACCATACCGGTGGGATTGCTGGGGGTATTTAGTACTAGCGCTCGTGTTTTGGGAGAAAACGCGGATTCCAGCTGATCCATGGTAAACTTGAAGTTATTTTCCTCAGATGTTTCGATGTATACCGGAACACCGTCAGCCATTTTCACCATTTCAGGATAGCTTACCCAATAGGGCGCCGGTATAATGACCTCATCGCCGGGGTTTAAAATTGCCATAAAGGCATTGGTTAACGCATGCTTACCACCGTTGGATATGATTACATTATCGGTGGAGTATTCCAGCCCAGTATCACGTTTTACTTTACAGCAAATGGAACGTTTCAGTTCCAGTGTGCCGGATGCAGGAGTGTACTTGGTAAAGTTATTACGAATAGCATCCATACCGGCGTCTTTAATATTGTCGGGGGTATCAAAATCCGGCTCACCGGCACCAAAGCCAACCACCGGAATCCCCTGTTGTTTCATCTGCTTAAATTTTGAATCAATTGCCAAAGTCGGGGATGGGCTAATCGCCTTGGCTTTTTCTGAAATCTGCAACTCCATATTTCAATAAACCTCCAAATAAAATCAGTCTACTTATTATTTTAATATATCTGTGGACAAAATGCAAGGTTATTTTGCATAAATTTTACGGTCTTTCTTCCATAGTTTCCTTGAATATTCTATGAAAGTTACCAAAAAGGATTTTTTCTATCAAAGCTTCACAAAATCCGCGTTTTTCCATGACTTGTACCAAATCCATTATATCTTGTACACCCTCCATCTCTTTTGGTAAAGAGGACACGCCGTCAAAGTCCGAACCAAGCCCTAAAACATCTTCCCCGCCCATGTTCAAAATATACTCCATATGGTGGACAATTTCTTCTACGGAACACACGCCAGTATCCGAGAGAAATTCTGGATAAAAGTTTATACCTATGCCTCCACGGCGCTGAATCAAGCAGGAAATCTGCGCATCATTCAGGTTTCTAGGATGGGCGCACAACGTCTTCACGCAAGAGTGGGAGGCCACAAAGGGGCGCTTGGTGCACTCTGCCACGTCCCAGAACCCACGCTCAGAAAGGTGGGATACATCAATCAAAATTCCAAGCTGCTCCATCATGGCAACTGCTTCCCTTCCAAACTGCGTCAAGCCACCACCACGGGACTCCATAATCCCGTCAGAAATTTCATTCGCCCAATTCCAGGTTAGGGTAATTAACCGCACCCCCAGCTGATAATACATCCAGATGGCAGAGAGATTCCCCTCTAAGGCTTCTCCCCCCTCCAGAGAGAGAATCGCACCAATACCTCTGTTTTGGCGTACTTGTTCCAATTCCTCTGCTGTGGTGATGAGAGAAATACAATCCGTGTTTTGATGGATTTCTCTATGTAGTTTTTCTAATAATGCAATACAGTGATTCATAGGGGAGACACAAATATTTTTTTGGTCAACAAATGCCGCAAATACCTGAATATACCCGTCATATTCCTCCATCCTTGTAAGATCCAGATGGAGTTGGTTCTCCTTTAGCCCTTGATTTTCTTCTGCCATTCTCAGCGCAGTATCACAATGTAAATCGAACACTTGCCTCGTCATTGCATTCCCTCCAAAAGAACGTTTTCCATATGATTGATGTGTTCTAGGTGGGGCGTATCCTCCGCCATCCACGCAATAATTTCAATGATATCAAACCGTATTTCTTTTCGGGTTGGATTTTGATGCAGATAAGTCCTTGCGGCAGATAGCATATGCTGCTGTTTCTTCCAGTTCACCGCTTCGGAGGGCGTACCATACTTGATGCTTTTGCGGGTTTTGACCTCAACAAAAATCAGCCATTGCTTGTTTTCCACCACCAAGTCCAGCTCTCCACCTCTGGTAGTATAATTCCTCTCCAGGATATGATATCCTTTTGCCTCCAGAAAATCCGCCGCAACGTATTCACCGAAATCTCCCAGATTCTTGTTATACCTACTCATGGATTCCCAACACCTTTGGGGTAATAAAGCTCCGTCGATGAATGGGGCACAGGCCTATACTGCGGATACCTTCCATATGTACTTTGGTTCCGTAGCCTTTGTTTTTGGCAAAGCCATAGCCGGGATAAACTGAATCCATCTCTACCATATAGCGGTCACGGGTTACCTTTGCCATGATGGATGCCGCAGCGATGGACTGGGATTTTGCATCACCTTTTATAATATATTCCGATTCTGTGTCAAAGGGAATGCGATCATTACCATCTACCAAAAGAAAATCCGCCGGAATTTTCAACGCCTCCACCGCCATCTGCATGGCTTTATGGGTTGCCTGGCGAATGTTGATTTGGTCAATAACCTCCGGGGAAACATAGGCAGTCGCCCAGGCAACTGCCTCCTTGGCAATAATGTCATAAAGTGCTTCCCGCTTTTTTTCGGTAAGCTTTTTCGAATCGTTGATACCGTCGATCACCAACCCCGGCGGTAAAATCACCGCCGCCGCACAGACCGGTCCGGCAAGCGGACCTCTTCCAACCTCGTCAATGCCGGCAATGTTCTGATATCCTTGTTCAAGGTATCTCTGCTCATACTCTAACATCGTTCACACACTCCTTTGTAATGAAAAAGACTGTCCCTCAGGCGGAATCCAGTCTTTTCTGTGTTATTGAATCTCCGAATCCGATTCCGGAAGCTCCAGAGAAATTTTACCGATTTTTGCACTGCGAAAATCATCAAGCACCAAGGAGGCTGCACGAAAGGTGTCAATATTTCCACCGGAAACAACACAGCCTCTTTTTCTTCCGATTGCTTCCAGCAAATCATAAGGTTCAAGCTCCAAGGCGGTCTCTTCCAAACGAAATCTCTCTACCAGCAAGGCAGGGTAGCGATTTACAAGATATTCCAGTAGTTCGCAGGCCAATTCTTCGATATCCATGATTTCATCACGAATTCCACCTGTAAAGGCAATCCGCTTTGCAACCTCCGGATTTTCAAATTTTGGCCATAAGATTCCCGGGGTATCGAGGAGCTCATATTTGCCGGCAATGCGAATCCACTGCTTGGCAGTGGTCACTCCCGGACGGTCACCGGTACGGGTGGCGCTGCGCCCGGAGAGACGATTGATAAAGGAGGATTTTCCTACATTGGGAATCCCCACCACCATCAGCTTCACGCTGTGGCGTTGGATTCCCTTTGCCTTATCCCGTTCAAACTTCGCTTTCATGACTTTGTCAATAGCTTCATTCAAAGCAGAAAAACCCTTACCACTCTGACTATCTACGGCGATTACGGCATAGCCTTGATCTGCAAACCAGTTCATCCAGTGCTCTGTAGCAGAGCTATCCGCAATATCTGCCTTATTCAGCACAAGTATCCGGGGGCGCTCACCGACAATACGGTCAATTTCTGGATTTCTGGAAGATAGGGGCAGTCTTGCATCCAGCAACTCCACCACCACATCCACAAGCTTTAAGTTTTCGGAAATCATCCGCCGGGTTTTCGCCATATGCCCGGGAAACCATTGTAAATTCATGCTTCTCTCCTTAACCTAAACCGTATTCCGAATCCCAGGGAAGTTCTTCCTCTGTAAGCTCGGATGTGGTTATCACTGCATCTTCATGCACAGAACCCAAGTTGTCCAAGGGCCAGAAACGGAATACTGCACCGCCCATAACGTCTCCCAGAGGAATCTGTCCTAGATGACGGCTGTCCTTGCTATTGTTACGGTTATCACCCATAACAAAAATATGTCCTTCTTGAATCACAATGGGGTTTGCCTTGCTATACTTCCCACTCTTGATTAAGGATTCGATGTAAGTTCCGTAGTTTCCTTTTCTGCCTACTTTTTCTTTGATATACGGTTCGTCCAGAAGAGCATCATTGACATAAACGTTGCCGGTATTAAAGTCGATATACACTGTATCTCCTTCAGTAGCGATGACACGCTTCACGTAGGGATGCTCCGGATCAGATGCCGGTTTGAAGATAATAACATCCCCCTTTTCCGGCGAATAGAAAAAGCGATTCACGTACAAACGATCGGAATTATGCAGTGAGGGCTCCATAGATTCTCCGTTCACAGTTACCAGGGTAAAAACAAACTCTCGAATGGTATATGCCAACACCACTGCAATCAAAATAGAAAGAACCCATTCAATCACTTCGCGCTTCCAGCCTTTCTTCTTTTGCTGGGGCTCTTCTGCTTCGACCTGTACATTCATTTCCTCAGAATCTTGCATAGTAATTTCCTCCTTAAAGGTTGATTTTCCAATGAAAGAAATCCTTTAAAATGGCAAACAGTGGTGATTATTTCCATAACCACCACTGCCAAGCGTTTCAAAATTAAAGTTTTTCTTTTACTTTCGCTGCCTTACCAACTCTGTCACGCAGATAGTAAAGTCTAGCCCGACGAACCTTACCGTGTCTAACAACCTCGATACGGTCGATTTTTGGGGAGTTGACAGGGAAAGTTCTCTCAACGCCGACACCGTAGGAAACACGACGAACAGTAAAGGTCTCCTGAATACCACCGTGGTTCTTCTTGATGATGGTACCTTCAAACATCTGTACTCTTTCTCTGTTTCCCTCTTTAACCTTCACGTATACCTTTACGGTATCACCGATTGCCAGTGCAGGAAGGTCGGTTCTGATTTGTTCTTGCGTAATTTGTGTTAAAATGTCCATGTTCTTTTCCTTTCTTTTCTAAGCATTCATGCCCTATTAGCAGCGGAATACCCATAATTAACTTAGATATCATATCACAAAATTTTCCGTTTGGCAAGCCTTTTTTTCATATTTATGAAAAAATTTATTTTTCTTCTTCCCCGCCGAGAATTCCATCCACAAATTCCTCGGCATCAAACAGGGAAATATCATCTGCCCCCTCCCCTGTTCCTACCAGTTTGACGGGAATATCATATTCATTTTTAATTGCAAAAACAATACCGCCTTTTGCCGTTCCATCGAGCTTTGTCAACATAATTCCGGTAATATCCGCCGCCTCTTTGAACTCTTTTGCCTGTTGCACCGCATTCTGTCCGGTGGTGGCATCTAAAACCAAAAGCACCTCTTTGCCGCTCATAGGAAGTTCCTTATCCAGAATGCGGTAAATCTTCTTTAACTCTTCCATCAAATTCTTTTTATTATGCAATCTGCCCGCAGTATCACAAAGCAAAACGTCCACGTATTTTCCTTTGCAGGCATTGATGGCATCATACAC
>JAXJVM010000134.1:0-7513 GCA_036308515.1 Clostridia bacterium
GAATGTGGATACAAACGGAATCCTCAATTTTTCTTTCATTAACCAAGAGGACCACTGGAGTGTAAGCGGAGACGGAGCGGATGCTTTTGTTTTATCCAATATGATGTCTACACCTTCCGGCTGCAAATTCAGCGCACGGGCAATTGCTGCAGGTCAAACCACAATTGTCTTGACCAGTGAAAATAGCCAGCGAACCATTCATGTAACAATTCAGGCGGATGACCAGAGAAAAATGGAAGTAACATCCGTGCAGGAGCAGTAAGTTATGGATAAGCAACTAAAAACAGAGCTGAGGAAGCTTTTGACCGGTCGCACCATCCGGGATGAAGAGGGTTGGCTGATTGCGGTTCCGGAAGGCAGTTATTTTGTCTATCACGGAATAACTGACAGAACCGGATATCGAAGAATTAAATGCAGAGAAGAGCGTGTGCAAGTAGCACTTGACAATGAACAAGCCTTTCACACGGTGCTGAGGGCACTAAGGGATGTTGGCTTGTTGGTAAATATGAAGACAAAGCCCGATGCTTTGTGCGCCCTCTGTCGATTTTTTTTGACAAAGACGGTTATCATATGTGCCGTTCCTGAGGGAAATGGACTTGTTCTGATACAAGCTTATACGGGGCGTTCGTTTACCGCAGGCATATGCTGCAGATTGGCGATTGCTAAGCTCATTAAGAAAATGAATCTGACACAAGAGGATTGAAACGAAAAACCGGATAGAACGGTATTGTATATAGAGTGACGCGGCAAAGGAGTGAATGGATATGCCGTATAATCAACAGGGATTAGACTTGAAAGCGTTAAAAACAGATCCCAAAATGTGGATGCGCCTCGCTATGCCTTCGAAAAATGGCAAATATTTGGAGAATGTTTTTAAGGATAAAGAGAATCCCTTTGAAAAAAACAACCAAGCTGCAGTAGAAACGCTCGAAAAGCTTGCCGCCGAAGGAAAGCTCTATCTGCGGGATTTTGGCAGATCTAGACATTTCCAAAAAGTGGAAAAGGGTGACGACGGGCTGAAGCTGGGCGCCCAGCACGAGATAAAGCTATCCAACAGTACCGCTGGTTTTGGTTTAAGCGTGTTGATGCGGTTGAGCCGCGCCTATTTCAAGTGGATCGGCCTGGAGCGTATTTCCAACTGGTTTGATGGGCGCTTGAAGCGCCGGGCAGAGCTCAATGAGCTGAATTCGCGATACAAAGAAGAATACAAGTCCTTGACCAAGGAAGAAAAAAAGGAACTCAAAGCCCTTAGAAAACACGAAAAAAACCTGAAGAAGCTGGAAAATTTCCAAAAAGAAGTGAACAAGACCCAGCAGGAATTGGATGAGTTACGGGGTGTCAATACCAAGGGGGAAATGGACTCCCCTTTGAGCCAACCGCCCACGGTTGAGCAGAAGGAAAACACCATGCAGCCTACACTTTTGGGCGATCAGCCGGTGCAGCAGATCCCGCCGGCTCCCCCCCTCCCAAACCAGTTTGCGGTGAACCAAACGACTCAGCAGGAAATCCCCGGCACAACGAAGGAAGAGAACGAGCAGGGGGAGAATACAAGAGACAATAAGATCACTATCAACGGTGTGGAGCTTACGGAAGAAACTGCCAAACAGTTTCCACCGCAGATAGTAGAAGCTTTTAAACTGATCCAGCAGCATATTAACGAAAAGGAAGCTAAAGAGAAGACGAATCAGCAACCCGTACAGGAGTCTCAGCAGGTTGTGAACGAGAATAAGCAGGAAGGACCGTTGGCTACAGCACAAACGCAAGTTGTAGAAGAACCTCAAGTCACGGAACAAGTCCCCCAAACTCAGCTCACGGAAACTGAGCAGATATTCTCCAACAATCCAGCTCAACCCACTGCTGATGAAAAAGTTCCTGACCAGGAAATAGATTCTCCGTTGAAGAATGGTGCAGATCTGGAACCCAATCAGGTTAATGCACAGGAGCGTCCCAAGGATCAGGCGCAGAAAGACTTGCAGGAACGGCTTGCTGCAGAAAAGGATGCCATGGATGCGGTGCAAAATTGGAAGGATTTTGTCGCAAACTCTCTTTTTTCTCATGAAGAAGGCCGTAGTGCAAAAGAATTTTACCAAAACGTCAATAAAAATAACGAGGCAGCCGGTGCTGAATATTTGACAGGAGCAGTTTTCGGTATTTTGTCCAACAGGTCGGTAAACCCGGAACAGAAGCAGCAGGTGATGGATGCCTTGCTGAGCGGTAAGCCTCTGGGCAGTGAAAATGCGAAACTGATCGATGACGGCATAGCAGCATATAATGATGCAATCGCCCGCAAGACAAGCGGAAGTCCAGAACGTTTGGTGAATATGCTTGCTGACTCCATGCGGGAACTAGGTCATCAAGCAAGCCGGGAAACAACGCTTTCTCCCCGGCTTGTCATGATTGGCAGACTGCTCAGCAACGCAGCACAAATGACAAATGAAAACAACTTGGAGCTTCCCATTGATGAGGATGAGTTTAGTATTGTCAAGGGTGCAGGCACACTGGCAGATGTTGCACAGAAGTATCATGATGCGCGGCAGCGTCTGGGAAATGATCTTGAGAACATAAGCAGCAAGGAAAATAGAGGCGCGGTACGTGATCTACTGATGGGCAATGCTGTAGAAAAAATGATCCAACAGGATAAAAGATTGGGTCAGACCATCACCAATACCCAGATGATTATGGGTGGAGGCTTGTGGGAAGTAAAAAAACTACAGACATATACAAGTGATACTGCCACCAGAAGAGGAATTCAGCCGGAGGATATTCAAGCGATTTTGAAAAAACCCAATAGCACAAAAGCGCTTAGTATTGGAACAAAGATCGGAAATGAGGTCGTTAAAGCATCCATGGAAGACTATAACGCAGCTGAAAAAGCTATGCAAAAGGAAATGGAACTTGGACAACAAGAAAATCAGGTCGAGATCAATCCAATACAGATGCCCGTTTGACCTGATATGGTAAATTGAAAGCAAGTTTTGCGAAGGAGATACTTTATGGATGGTTATTCATGGATTGCATTGCTGACGCTGATCGTTACAGTGGTAGCGGTTTGGATGATCCGCAAGCGTAAGGAATACAAATATTCCATGCTGGATACTTCGGGCATCATTCTCAATGCGGTGCTGATCGTGATGATCTACCCACCACTGTCGGTGGTAGGCGCGCTTTTTGAAATTGGCCAGTTTGCTACAGAGCCGTTGTCGATTTTTTTGGAGGGCGCAACCATTGCCATGGGCAGGTTAATGCCGGCGATTTCCGTTGCAGGTATAGGCGCTTCCGTCATCCTTCGCCGAAAAGAAAAACCGGGGTTGAGTTTCCTGGTGCAATTCACCGGTGGTATGTGGTTCTGCATTATGATGCTTCTGGCAAGACTCAGCGGCAGCTACTGATAGTATGAACCTAAAATAAGAAAAACCGCACGAATCGTGCGGTTTTTCTTATTGTGGTGATATCTGATTATGGTACACATTAAAGTGGGAAGTTTTCAACAATTTTTAGAGAAAAATTCTATATTTATGAAACCAATCTTAAATACCGGGGGTATTTGTGATATAAGACGCTTTTATATACAGGACATGAAACAGAATACTGTTTTATTTGTTAGAGTTTGAGGTGTATATATGGAGGAATATGTAATCAAACAGAAAATCCAAATGGCCTGCATTGAACCTCGGGCACCGGAGGGATTGATCCAACAGGTGATCCTCCGCGCGAAGGCAGTGGTGATGGGTGTGGCGGCGCAAAAGCAATTGGAAACCGCGACGGCGGAGAACGTTTCCGGTCTGGTATCCCGAGTGTTGGTTGGCCAGCTTGCTACAGTATCGGAACTGCCGAAGGATGCACAGCCGGAACAGCTTGCGAGTCAATTGGAGCAGCAGCAGGCGTTTTTATCGGCAATTCGTGGCGGCAATGTAGTCCAGCGGCTGGATAGTGGTGAGTTGCTGCAGCAGATCACCGGTCAGAAGCCGGCAGTGGAGCGAGTAGTCCCCGAAATATCCGCTCCGAAAACAGAAGGCCCTGTAATGGGCTAAATCAACCCAACAACGAAGTGTTAAGGAGAATGATTATGATTAAAAACAGAACCGCGCAATTGATTTTCCAAACGATTTACTGCACCCTTGGCTTGGTAGGCTTTGTGGCATGTTTGGGTATCTTTGATGATATCAATATGATCCGGTGGGATTTCTATGTCCACTTTACTAATCTCAGCAACTTCCTGTGCATCGGTGTGATGCTGGCTTCTTTGATTCAGACCGCAAAGAAGAAGGAAGACAGCTATGTGACAACTGCTCCTGTTTTGAAGTTTATCGGTATGCTGGGCATTTTGCTGACCTTCCTTGTGTTCAACATTCTGTTGGCAGGCGCAGAAGGCCGTGATCCTCAACTGAACTGGCGTGTAAGCAGTCTGTGCTTCCATGTGGTTCTTCCCATTATGTACATTGCGGATTGGTTTTTGTTCTATGAGCGCAGGAACTGCAAGTGGTATTATCCAATCGCATCTATCGCTTTCCCCCTTGCTTATGTCATTTTCATCTTTATTCAAGCCGCGATCATGGGTTTCGATACATCCATTCTGATTCCCGGTACTACCACCCCGCTGATCTATCCCTATTTCTTCGTAAATCTGGAGACCCAGGGCACGGGCGGCGTGATCAAGTGGATCGTGATTTTACTGGTGGCATTTGTGGCTGTAGGTTATCTTTTCTTCGGATTGGATAAGCTGGGCAAGAAAAAGGTACAGAAGGTTTAATTGACATTGAATTGGAAGGAGAAAATTTATGCCAGCTACGAATATGACTGAACAACAACTGCGGGATTGGTATGCCAGATTTTCCCAGGAGGTGCTTGAAAAAGCAAGCATTGATGTCAACCGGATAGAAGACGTAGGCCGTATTAAAAACTACGCCATCGAAGAGTGGGGCACCTTGGATAATGCTGAAGATTACGAGAGAGCCAAGGTCGGCCATCCTACTTATGCGTTTATGCCCCATGACGGAACGAAGTGTCTGGTCCAGCGGCCGGAGTATGTGCCTATCGATGAGCACATGAAGTGGTTGGAGAATAATTTGAGGACAGGGACAGATCTGGGACTCGAAGACATTCGTAATCTGTATAATATGTCCCGCGCCGGTACATTGATGATCAATGCACCCGGTAAAGGTCCGAAGTTTATGCAGCAGGTATATACGGACGAAACCGGTAACATTACCACCTCGAAACCGGTTGAGGAATACAGCACTCACGAAGTTCAACGAAATCTTGGTGTTTCTTGGGTTGGTATACCCAAATTCGTGCCGACCCCCGATCCTGCTCAGTATACTCGCCCCCCGGAACCTGTAGCACCGGAACAGCCGGAGAATATGCACCCTGGTTGGTTGTCCTGGCTCGGCTGGAAGCTTGGCATCAAAGATACCGACTATGGCAAGCTGATGGAGTATAATAAGGCAAAGGATCGCTACCAGGAACGGTTAACTGCATGGCAGAATATCGACACTGCGGAATTGACAAAAAATTATGAAGCGGCGCTTGACAGGAGAAGGCAGTTCGAAAATGAAATGAAGGAGTTCAGAACCAGGAACTTGGCGATCCTCCATGGTGTCAATGGTGGCTATAATACTTATGCCTTGAATAAGATGTTTGATGATCAAGAAGCAGTTGCAAATATTGAGCCTGACAAGCGATATAATACTGTTATGAATCAAGAGGATCAGCGCATGAAGGCCTGGCATGACGAAACACCTCTTGGTCAGCTGGGTACTGCGTTGCAGAAGGTCCAAGCGAATCGGGACAATATCGCAAAGCGCACTTTGAAGGCTGCGAAAAGTCTGATGTGCTTTGACCAATCCGATGTGACCCAATGGCTCGAAAAGGGTGTCTACAAAAGAGGCGAGATCAACACCAAAAGCAAAACTGACCCGAGAAGGCCTGAGCCTCGCTTTGTTTGTGCACAGGGTGAAAAGCTTTCCATTGACGAACTCAGAGACAAACTACAAAAACTTACACCGGAGCAAGAGAGAGAGAGAGAGGCTTGGCAAGCTGACATGGATGTGTTGGCCGGTCTGGCAGGCTTTTGCGCTCTGGCTGCCAACGAGAACTTCGGCGATCTCGCAGCCAGCTTCTTCACGGTGGGTCATGCCAACAGCACCCACAAGATTCCGTACATCGGGCCTGCCCGTACCAAGGGCTTGGAAGCGGTCGCTGCTTGGGGTGATGGTGAGCCTCTCAAGCTCGGTCAGTTGTTCACCATGGGTTTGCGTGCGCTGAACCAGGAAGTGAAAAAGCTTGGGAGTTTGCAGGATCAGCATATCCTCGGCTGTATGTTCATGATTGATCATCTAATGAAGACCATGGAAATAAAAACCGACATTAAGGATTATGTTGATCTCAGTGAGGCAGAACAGAAGGATATCGAGCTAAACAGAGCGGTGTTTAAGGCCATTTATCAGGGCAAAGAAGCGCGTACCTCTTTGATGGAATACGCAGTTCATAAGAAGAACATGACACCGGAAGAACTGAAGCAGGCTGCTCTGGATATTTTATATGAGGATTATCTCACGAAAATGTCCTTAGATGGCACCGTACCCGACTTCGTTTCCGAGCCCGAACTCGTTGAAAAAGTAAAGATAAATCTGATTTCGAAATACGATCTTGATAAACTCGCCACTATGGAACGGCGAGATGTAGGTGTTCTGGCGGAATCCATGGTCGGATTCGTCAAGGGATTGTATTCGCCGCAGAAAGCGCCGGTTGTCGATGCAGAGAAGACTTCTCCTCAGTTGACTGGCCCTGAGGCGAACAATAATGAACTGAAAGCTCCTGAAATAAAGCAGCCTAACATAATGTAATTCAAGAGAAGGAAGGGGTAAAAATGCCTAATCACAAAATATCAAATGATCAACTGAAACAGTGGTATCAAAACTTCAAAAAAGAACTGTACGAAAAGGCGAATATCGATGTTACCCGTAAGGAAGACCTTGGTCGTGTCAAGAATTTTGAGATTCTTTCCTGGACAGAGGAAGGGTGCAGTACGCCTCAGGTAGATTGCCAATATGTTTTTGTTCCTCGCAATGGCCGCGAGTATGTTACGCCGCCTCCTGATTGGGATGATTTCGACGAATACAGCAAGTGGCTTATGGACAATCTGCGTACAGAAGAGCCAAGCATCGAGCAGATGCAGGAATTGTACAATATGTCCCGGGAAGGCACGCTGATGGCCTACGGTCCCTTGGGCGGATATAATACCATGATGCAGATCTACACCGATGAATTTGGTAAAATCGAAACATCTCCTCCTATGATGGCTTATGACCACGGTTCAAATATTCCTATCCCGGAAGATAAAAAACCGCCGATCTCTCCTTTATATGTAGAGGAGCCGAATCTGGAAACATTCCCGGGCTTTAAAACGCGTCCCGAGCCACCGGAAAAACCGGAAAATATGAACCCCGGTTTCTGGTCATTTATCGGACATTTGCTGGGCTTCAGAACCGATTACACCAAGAAACTGCTTTAC
>JAXJVM010000135.1:0-2306 GCA_036308515.1 Clostridia bacterium
CCTTGCGGACTTACTGTTATACCCTGTTCGGGTTATAGTCACCAGTCTTTTTATAAACTGCCCGTTGCACCCAGCCCCAATCTTCCAAACATGGCATCAATCTATCTCTATCCCAGCACCTGCTATTTCGAGGGAACCAGTGTTTCTGTGGGCAGGGGTACCGATCATCCTTTCCAGATTTACGGTCATCCAGACATGGAAGACTGTTCGTTCAGCTTCACTCCGGAGAGTAGGCCCGGAGCCAAGAATCCTCCTTTGCTTGGCAAACTTTGTCATGGAGTGGACCTTACCGGAGTAAATGTGGCCGACTTGCAAAGAAAAGCCAGAATTGACCTCAGCTATGTGGTGGATGCATTCCGCCGCATGAAGGATAAGGAGCAGTTTTTTCTCAAGAACAAATTCTTTGACCTGCTTACCGGGCAGCGGCATATCCGTCAAATGATTCTGGACGGCCATTCCGCACAAGAGATAGAAGCAACCTGGAAGGAGGATGCGGCCCGTTTCAGGGAACAACGTCGGAAGTATCTTATATATCCCGAATAAATCTTTACATATAAACCTCTTCCATTGCCCCAAAAAGATTACTTTGGGCTGAAAGATTCCCTGATTGCCTGTGTGTCTGCTGGGGCAGTACGCTGGCCGCGAATTTACATTTCAGTGTAAGTGGATTTACATCGTTGTGTAAATGGATTTACCTAACTATGTAAACGCATTTACACTACGATGTAAACACGTTTACATTTTAATGAAAATAAATTGTAAATGTAATACGCTGTTTGTCAGTGTTTAATGTGTTTTGTTGCATTTGCGTACACTTTTGCGTTTTTGTCGGTTTTGTTTTACTAATGGCGCCAAATTGTCAAATGGGAGAGTGCTTATGGAATACCGTTTGGCATTTTGTGGATGTTTTTGTTTGATTTTTCATTTATTTTGACATTTTAGACTTCGGCTGTAACGGCATGAGTGATAGAAAGATTGTTTGGGGGTTAATGTTATTTTAATGCTACTTTTATGGTTTCAAAATTGATATTTGTACACGAATTGAACCTTTTGGGTCGGGAAATCAGCAAGGATTTAAGCAGAAGGTGTGTATTTTTTTTTGTCTTTTAGATATTTATTGCCAAAAATATTTTGGGAAATCGTTTTTTTTTTTTTTTAGATTTGCATTCTCGTAACGTCTCCAGTGTGCAGAGGTGCGCAAGCAGATCTGTGGAGAACCGAGGTAAATTTAGGCATATCAAATACGTCAACAGGTAAATGTTAGTAAGGCAGAAATATATTCTACTCATTGTAATCCTTTGTCTTGTGCAGACAGTTTGGGCGCAAAGTACCCAGCTTCATGGACAGGCAATGGGCGCTTCTCCCTATTACGATTTTAGTAACAGCGGTACCACATCAAAGAGCAACGGTCCGGAATGTGCTTTTGACGGCGATGAAAACACATATTATGCGGCCTCGCGCCAAAGCATGGGATGGGTTGGTCTGGATTTGGGCGCGCCCCATGTTATCACGAAGATTGGTGTCTTGCCACGCAAGAACACGTCCGGAACCATGATGATGGGCATTCTGGAGGGAGCCAACGACCCCTCTTTCATGGACGCCATTCCCCTGTATATGATTCAGGAAGAACCCATAGGAGGTTTCATGACCTATTATAACATTCAGGTGAGCCGTGGCGTGCGGTTTGTAAGATTTGTGGGTCCGGCCGGCAAGCATAGCCCCGTTGCCGAACTGGCTTTTTACGGATATGAAGGAGCCGGGGACGACAGTCGTTTCTATCAGGTTACGGGTCTGCCCACGGTAAGCATCCATGTCAAGGACGACAAGGTGCCGCAGAACAAGAAACAAGATTTTGAGGCCCGCATAACCCTGCTCTATGAACAGGGCACGCTGGTGCAGGAGTGGCCCATATTGGTGAGGGTGCGAGGCAACTTCTCGGCCTCGCATGAAAACAAGCCTTACCGTTTTAAGATAAACGACGGCAACAGCCATCGCATTTTCAAGGGAAGCGCCAATGACGAGTCGCCCGCCAAGGCAAAGAAATGGACGCTGATAAATAACTTTGGCGACAAGACGCTCATCCGAAACAATGTAGCTTTTGAAGTAAGCCGTCGTGTGGGAATGACCTTTACCCCCTTCTGCCGAAACGTGGATTTGCTGCTGAATGGTGAATACCGGGGAACGTATCAGCTGACTGACTGGGTGGGATCCGACCCCAACCGAATCAACATCACCGAAATGATGCCTACTGACACCGAGGGCGAATTGCTGACTGGCGGCTATCTTTTCGAGATGAACGGATACGC
>JAXJVM010000136.1:0-11295 GCA_036308515.1 Clostridia bacterium
ATTCCCAACTGTTCGCCGTCAGGGCCAATTAAGCGGACTTCCTTGTCTCTGATTTCCTCGTTAATCATCAAATCTTGCTTAGCTATTGCAAAACACCTCCAAAAATAAGCTTACGAAAGCAGTTGCCCCTTTGTTTCCGCAAAAAAAGGCGGAGTACAAAAGCACTCCGCACAAATTCCAAGCATAGCTATAGAATAAAACCTGTAACCAGGTTGCCCTTTTGCCTGAGGCGAAGGGGAGAAGCGGATGACTTCTGCTTTACCGTAGTATATTATCACAACCATTTTTCTTTGTCAAGGGTTTTTTAAAAAAATTTTCTACTTTTTATCCTCTTCCAATTTTCGATTGCCATTCCTGGATGGGTATGGTACAATATGGGTATCATTCATTGATACGAAAGAGGTGTATTTCATGGGCTTTGCGTGGTTGATTGCGTTTTTATTTTTACTGAGTTTTGTACTCATTCATTCGCGGCTGCATACGGAAGAAAACTCCCTTAAGCCTGCAGACAACATAGAAATGTTCCCGTGGATATCCGGGATACTGCTTCTCACATTTCTTTTAATACGCCTGCTTGCCGCTAGCTTTACTACCGGCTTTCCCGCAGATATGAGCTGCTGGTCAGCCTGGGGCAACCGGTTGGCGCAGCTGGGTACTTCCTCCTTCTATTCAGTGGATTACTTCTGCGACTATCCTCCCGGCTACCTTTATATTCTCGGGCTGCTGTCGCGGTTGGCACAGGGATTTCATCTTCCCCAGATCGGTGTGCAGTTTTTGTTAAAGCTTCCGGCGGTTTTTGCAGATCTCTATCTTGCAGTCCTGATTTTCCGCTATGCAAAAAAACAAATGAACGACACTGCCGCCTGTATTCTGTCAGGATTGTTCCTCCTGTCTCCCCTCTTCTTTTTCGATTCGGCAGTCTGGGGACAGATTGACTCTATCCTTCTGGTCTTTCTGGTTTTGGCAATGCTCCACGTTCAGCAAGGACGCTACCGCTCCGCCACGCTTTATTATGCACTTGCGGTACTGATCAAACCCCAGGGATTGATTCTTGCACCTATTTTTCTGCTGGCACTGCTGGACAGCCGCAGCGTAAAAACCGTATTACTCTCAATACTGACAGGGATTATGGCTTTCCTTCTGGTGATTATGCCGTTCTCTCCTGCATGGCAGGAATACACCGGCGTTTCTATGTTCCTGCACGCCCTCAGCCCTTTATGGATGATTGAGAAGTATCTGACCACCCTCGCCTCCTACCCCTACTTTAGCGTGAACGCCTTTAACCTCTACGGTCTACTGCATCTCAACTGGGTGGAACTAAGTGCAAGCTGGCAATCGGCACTCAACAGTATCCTTCTCGCCCTGGGCGTACTCGGCGCAGTGGTGTTATTCCTGAAGGTCAAAGACAAGGCTTCCCGGCTCTGGGTAAGCAGTTACTTTCTGTTCGCCTTCTTATTCACCTTTGCCTTTAAAATGCACGAACGCTATCTCGTTCTGCCGGTTCTGTTTTTGCTATTCGCCTTTTTGTCCTCCAAAAACCGAAAGCTGCTCTATCTTTTTGCAGGGTTTAGCGCCGTTGGTTTTTTGAACCTCTACTATCCATGGCAGCTTGCGCTAACCACCCAGGAGGCACCGGCATACATTATGATTTTTCCCATTGCCCTTGCTGAGGTGGTACTCTTCCTGTGGAGTATTTGGGTGATTTACACTGACTTTATCCGTCTGTCCAAATCTCCAAATGAATGGGAAAACGACTTTGAAACTCATACTTCGGTACTAGCACGTTTCGAAGAACACAGATGTTTTTCCCCGGTGATGAGGGTTCTCCGCGGCAGTGCCGCGCAAAAACAGAAAAAAATGACTCGCCTAGATTGTTATCTGCTTACGGGAATTGTTTTGGTATATTCTCTGGTGGCATATGCCAATCTCGGAGATACCCGGGCGCCCCAGACCTGGTACCAGCCTGCATCGGCAGGTAATAGTCTTGTCATCACCTTTTTGGAGACGGAAACCATTTACGAAATCGACTACTACTGCGGTGTGGGAGAAGTCAGCACTCAGCCCGGTCTGCACCTGAGCTATTCTTCGGACGGAGAAATCTGGACAGACTATCCAGACACAGTGTGTCGGCTGAAAACGGTGTTCTATTGGGAGGTACAACCCCTGGAGGAGACCATTACTGCCAAATATCTTCGTTTAACGGCAGAAAGCACCGACTATATGCTCTTTGAAGCAGGTTTTCGTAATACACAGGGAAGCCTAGCAGAAATTTCCACAATCAGTGGTTCCGGAGCTACCTTTGCCATAGCAGATGAGCAGGACATGGTGACCAATATGCCCACCTACGAGAACAGCACCTACTTTGACGAAATTTATCATCCCCGAACCGCCTTTGAGCATCTGCACATGATGCCCTATTACGAGACCACCCATCCGCCCCTCGGTAAGCTCATCATGGCGCTTGGCGTGGCACTGTTCGGCATGACACCCTTTGGCTGGCGATTTATGGGAACCCTCACGGGAATTCTGATGCTTCCCATCTTTTATCTTTTCCTGAAGCGTCTGTTTGGGCGTACCCGGTACGCGGTACTGGGGACTCTGCTTTTCGCCTTTGACTTCATGCACTTTTCCTTGACGCGACTGGCAACCATCGACTCCTATCCGGTATTCTTTATCCTGGGTATGTACTATTTTATGTATCAGTTTGGATGCAAGGCATTTGCCCGGGCAAAAGGCGAACCGGTATCCTTTCAAAAGCTGCTGGGGCTTCTTGCCCTGTCTGGGTTATTCATGGGGCTGGGATGTGCCTCCAAGTGGACGGCGGTTTATGCTGCAGCCGGACTGGCGGTAGAGTTTATCATCATTATGGTATTGGTATGGCGGCTATACAGGAGGAAATCCCAGACAGGCTTTTGGGGATTTGCCATAAAAATCTGTGCATGGTGTCTGCTGACCTTTGTGGCGGTTCCTGCCGGAATTTACACTCTGTCCTACCTTCCTATTTCCATGGTGGAGGGCTACAGCAACGTCTTTGAGGTCATGTGGGAGAACCAGCAGTATATGCTGAACTATCATTCCACGTTGGTAGACACCCACCCCTATTCCTCACCCTGGTACACCTGGCCCTTTGTCTACAAGCCCATGTGGGCATATATGGCACCGGAAACCAGCATTGGGGCAGACCAAATTGGCTGCATTTCCATCTTCCAGAATCCCCTTTTAAGCTGGTTGGGCATCATCGCCTTTGTCTACTCCCTGGTGGTCGGGTGCAAAAAGCGGGATTATCGGGTGCTGTTCCTGGCGGTTGGCTTACTGGCACAATATCTGCCCTGGGCACTGGTCAGCCGTTATGCCCTGCAGTATCACTTCTTTGCCACCATGGTATTTTTGATTCTATTTGTGGTCTATGCTATGCAGGATTTAGAGCAACGCATCGGGCGTTTTGGCTATGTATCCTCCGCGCTGACCACCTGTTGCCTGGTGTTGTTTCTCCTTTTCTATCCGGTCATCTCCGGCGTTCCGGTGTCTCGGTTCTGGGCAGAAACCATCCTGACCTGGTTTGATTCCTGGGTGTTCTTTATTTAGAAGAAAGACGATTGCCGTAGCAATCGTCTTTCTATTTATCTGTGCTTATTAAATCTAGGGGAAAGCTTTTCCCGATACTTGACTTCCCGTTCTTTGGGGCACATGACTATGACATAATCGCCGGTCTGGAGGATGGATTCTCCATTGGGAATCATCTCTTCTCCGCCGCGGACAATGCTGACCACCAGGCAGCCCTTAGGCCAGGAAAGCTCACGGATGGCTTTCCACTCCGCCCGGCAGCCGGTTTCCACCACAAAGTTTATCAGCACCTTTTCCTTATCAGACAGGAGCTCCGGTTTGTTTTCCTCATGGGGACGCATATTCTCCAGCAGGGATTCATACACCGGCTTGGAGCCCAGTAAATCCGCCATAAGATAGGCGCAGACCGCAACTACTGCCAAATCCAGCATCTGGGTAAAGGAGCCGGACATTTCTACAATTAAGATGATACCGGTCACCGGTGCACGAACAATTCCGGTAAACATCCCCACCATGCCTAGAAGCAAAAAGTTCACGTAATAGCAGCTGTTAAGTCCGAAATAGGTAATGGCAATCTGCCCGAACAAAGCACCCACCAAGGCTCCCAGCACCAAAAGTGGGAAAAAGATACCGCCAGGGGCACCGCTGCCGAAGCTGACCATAGAAAATACAAACTTGCAAACCAGAAGCAAAGCTACGTAGGATATGGCGAAACGAAAATCCAGCAAGGAGGTGATAATCTTATGTCCGCCGCCTAAAATCTCCGGCAGGAATAATCCGGCAACACCTGCCGCCAGAAAGGGAACGATCATGACATAGTGCCCTTTCAAAAAGGGAATCTTGCGGTAGGCTCTTTGGGAAAGCAGGAGTACCTTGTTATACAACCAGCCGCAGGCACCTAGCAAAATTCCTAAAACGGGCAGAATCAGATAATACTCCAGAGGTAGACGCACCATACTATGTCCACCAAACACCGAATCCATGCCGAAGAAGAATTTACTAACCATATCCGCAGTTACCGCAGATGCCATGGTAGAGAGCAGTACACTCACCGAGAAGTTCTTATGTACCTCCTCCAGGGCAAACATCATGCCGGCTAAGGGGGCATTGAACGCCGCAGCAAGTCCGGCGCTCGCACCACAGGTCAGGAGATATCGTTTTTCCGTTTCGTCACGTCTAAGGGTCTGAGAGATCCCCTCACCGGTTGCAGCGCCCAACTGGATAGAAGGGCCCTCTCTGCCGAGAGAAAGTCCTGCCGCAAGGGCAAGAAAACCGCCGATAATTTTACCGATGATGACCTTCCACCAGGAAATTTGGAAGAATCCCAGAATCTGACCTTCTACCTGGGGAATCCCACTACCCTTAATCATGGGCTGCCACTTAGTGAGAAATCCTACCAGAATCCCCACCAGAGCCAAGCCCACAAACAATAACCCTACCGCCCAGAGATTGCTTCTTACAACAGTATAAAGATGGATGGCAAAGCTTTCGGCGTAGCTCAATAGGAACCGATACAGAGAAACTACCAGCCCGGCGGCAATTCCAATGAGAATCCCCTGCCAGACCAGCCGGTATTTCAGATTTTTCACTAATCGAAGTAAATGATAATGTTTTTCTTCTTTCATCGTTCTTCCCTCTCACAAAAGAACCGCCCCTTACGAGACGGTCTTATTGCATTATTTCACTCTTTTTTTGTCATAGTTTTTAATGATATCCACAAGATAGGCACACGCCGCCGCAAGCATGGTAACAATCAACACCGTCAGCAATGCAGCCGTCCATTCCGGCGTGATACCCCTCCAGAGAATCATCACAAAAACAATGGTATAAAAGACCACCGTTGCCGCTTTGCCGTACCAGTGGGAATACACCACGATTTTTTTCAGGTACAGAACACCGCCAATGACAATCATGGCAAGCTCCTTCACCAGGACAACCACAATAATCCATACAGGAATAATCTCCGCAATGGCAAGACAAACCACCGCAGTAATCTGCATCAGCTTATCCACAAAGGGGTCATAAACCTTACCGAAGTTGGTCACCATGTTAAAGTGCCGGGCAATGTAGCCATCTACCACATCAGTGATTCCGGAAAGCACAAACACAAATGCTGCTGTCGGTAGACTCTTCGCCCCCAGAACCAAATAGGCAAAAAAGGGTACCAGAACCAATCGGCAGGTGGTTAGAATATTCGGGATCACTGTGCATCACCTCGCAGTTCAGACAAAGTTTGATAAATCTCAGGATAGATTTTTTTCAGGTTCAAAGGCTTAAAGTCCGGTGTGGTAAAGCCATGGGTGGTATACCCGGTTGCCAGAAGGGCTTCGTCCTCCGCACGCAGAATCCGATAGGCAAATTTGCATTTGGCAACGCCTAGAGATTCCAACGAGACCTCAATCCAGACAGAATCCCCGTACTTAGCTCCCTGAATAAACTTGCCGTAGCAATCCACCAGGGGAAGCAACACCCCCATCTGTTCGATTTGGTCATAGGACAGACCGGACTGCTTAAAAAACTCCGTCCTCCCCACCTCAAACCAAGGGAAATACCGGGAATGATGCACCACGCCCATACGGTCTGTCTCGCAATAACGAACCTCAATCTTTGTTCTAAACATACCTCTTCTCCTGCCTTTTACAGAATTTTTGCAACGCCTCCGTAAACTTGACCTCTCATGCCATCAATGGTGATGGTGGTTCCGTTCTTAAGAATCTTGGTTGCTCCTGCCGCTCCGCAGATAACCGGGATATCCAAGGTCAAGCCAGCCACTGCCGCATGGGAGGTAAGTCCCGGCTTCTCGGTAATAATGGCAGATGCCTTACGCAAAAGGGCAATGATGTCGTTGCTGGTCTCCGGGATGACGAGAATATCCCCGTCTGCAAAGTTCTTCAACGCCTCTGCCGTGTTCTTGGCAACGCAAACCTTGCCGCAAACCGATTTAGGAGAAACACTGGCGCCGCTCAGCAAAACATCGCCCACCAGCTGTACCTTCAACACATTGGTGGTACCGCTGACGCCCACCGGTGCACCGCCGGTAATAACTACAACATCACCTTTTTCAATCAAATCCGTTTGTACCAGTGCCTGTTCTACCACGTGCTCAAAGAGCTCATCCGAGGAATCCTTCATCTCGGTGCGGATGGGGGTTACGCCCCAGGAGAGCCCAAGCTGCCGGAACACGCGATCTGACATACAGCCGGCAATGATAGGTGCCTTAGGCCGGAAGCCGGAAATCACCCGGGGCGTGAAGCCGGACTTGCTCACCGCAACGATAGCGGCGGCTCCCAGGTCATGGGCGGTGGTACACGCCGAATGGCTGATGGCGTTGGTCACGCCCATATCAATATGCAAATGTCTGGATTCAAACCGCTTGACATAGTTGATATTCTCCTCTGCCTTGGTACAAATCTGCGCCATGGTTTTCAGGGCGCGCACAGGGTATTTCCCTACGGCAGTCTCACCGGAGAGCATTACCGCAGAGGTGCCGTCATAGACCGCATTGGCAACGTCGGAGGTCTCCGCTCTGGTAGGTCTGGGGTTGTGCGTCATGGATTCCAGCATCTGGGTGGCAGTAATGACCCGCTTGCCTGCCAGGTAACATTTTTTAATGAGAGTTTTCTGGATTGCCGGAAGTTCCTCAAAGGGAATCTCCACACCCATATCTCCACGGGCAACCATGATGCCGTCACTGGCCTTGATGATATGCTCGATATTGTCCACACCCTGGCGATTCTCAATTTTAGCAATAACTTGAATGTCCTCGCCGCCATTCTGCTCTAAGATACGTTTGATTTCCAACACATCAAAGGCGCTGCGCACAAAGGAGGCTGCGATATAGTCAAAGCCTTGTTCAATGCCGAACTTGATATCGTCAATATCCTTCTGGCTCATGTAATCCATGGTGAGGTTGACATCAGGAACATTGATACTCTTACGGTTGCTGACAAAACCGCCGTTGAGCACCTCACAGACAACATCCTGCCCTTTAATGGCGGTAACCGCCATCTCAATGAGTCCGTCATCAATCAGGATTCGGGTTCCCTTTTCCACATCCTTATAGAGCCCTGCATAGGTAATCTGGGTTTTCTCGTTGGTTCCCAGAATCTCTTTGGGAGTCAGAGTGAACTTCTGCCCCTGTTTAAGCTCTACCTTACCGCCCTCAAATCACCGGTACGGATTTCCGGGCCTCTGGTGTCCAGCAGCAAGGGAATGGGCAGTCCCAGCTCTTCTCGGAGCTCCTTTACCATATTGATGCGCTTTTCGTGTTCTTCATAGCTCCCATGGGAAAAATTCATACGGGCGGTGTTCATACCCCCCAGCATCAATTCCCGAAGCACCTGCGGATCATCCGTTGCGGGTCCAAGCGTGCAGATAATCTTTGTCTTGCGTTTCATGTCATTACCCCTTTCTGCTGACCTAAAAATCACTCACCGGTTTGAACGATACCCATTTTGGTATAGAGCTTTGCCTTGCCGCGAATCTTGATTGCCGAGGTGATCTCGGTAAACTGTGCCACGTAGGCTTCACCCTTGTCCAGTTTTTCGGTGTGGTGGAACCGGGTGTCTTTACCTCTGGTCAGCCCGATAATGGTCACACCGTCTTCTTCGGCAACAATCGTGATGTAGTCGCTGCTTACTGTATTCTCTCCCATGGTATCGTCCTCCGATTTTCATCAATCTGTTGACAGGGATACAAACCATCCCTAGTTTACTATTATATATATTTCCCCAAAAAAGTCAAGCAGAATCGGCATTTTCACCCTTTCCCTTCACCATTTCTTTACTGATTCTTTGCCAAAAAAGTGCGAAAAAAATCCCTCTTTATGCAAATTTCATCTTGAAATTCCATGAATCATATGCTATACTGAAATGTAACTTGTGAGAAATAAAGAAAGAAGGTTGAACAAGTTGAACATTACCATTAACAAAACAACGAATCCCAAAGCCAAGCCTGACATGGAAAGTCTGCCCTTCGGCAAGTTCTTTTCCGATCATATGTTTGTCATGGACTACACCGAGGGCAAGGGCTGGCATGACCCCCGTATCGTTCCCTACGGTCCTTTGGAGCTGGAACCCTCTGCTATGGTCTTCCACTATGCCCAGGAGATTTTCGAGGGCTTAAAGGCATACAAGTCCAAAGACGGTCAGGTACGCTTGTTCCGTCCCTATAAAAACTTTGAGCGTATGAATGTTTCCGCAGAGCGTCTTGCCATCCCTCAGCTGGATGTTGACTTCTGCGTAGAAGCCCTGAAACAGTTGGTAGAGCTGGACAGAGATTGGATTCCTGAACAGGAAGGTGCTTCTCTGTACATCCGTCCCTTTATCATTGCAACGGACGAATATCTGGGCGTACGTCCCTCTGACACCTATAAGTTCATCATCATCTGTTCCCCCAGCGGTCTGTACTATCCCGAGGGTCTTGACCCTGTTAAGATTTATGTCGAGGATAAGTACGTGCGTACCGTCCGGGGTGCTACCGGCTTTACCAAAACCGGCGGTAACTACGCAAGCAGTATCAAGGCACAGGTGATTGCTCATGACCGGGGTTATTCTCAGGTACTCTGGCTGGACGGCGTGGAGCAGAAATATATTGAGGAAGTTGGTTCTATGAACATCTTCTTCAAAATTAACGGCGAGGTTGTTACTCCCATGCTCAACGGCAGTATTCTCAGTGGTATCACCCGTATGTCCACCATCGAACTATTAAAGAAGTGGGGCATTCCGGTATCCGAGAAGAAAATTTCCATCCAGGATGTTTATGATGCTTACCAGAACGGCACTTTGGAGGAATGTTTCGGCACCGGTACTGCGGCAATCATTTCCCCGGTTGGCGAGCTCCGTTGGGACGATGTGGTTATGAACATCAACAACAACCAAATTGGCGAAGTTACCCAGCGTATCTTTGATACCATTACCGGCATCCAGACCGGCACTGTGGAAGACGAAATGAACTGGGTTGTTACCATCGACTAATCTTTAGAAGCACAAATGCGACCTGTACCTTTAAGGGACAGGTCGTATTTTTATCAGAAAGGATGATTTTATGCAGCGCGGAAGCGGCATTCTGCTTCACTTATCCTCCCTGCCCAGCCCCTATGGCATCGGCACCATGGGAAAGGAAGCCTATACCTTTGTAGATTTTCTGGAAAACGCCGGACAGAAGTACTGGCAGATTCTCCCTCTTGGTCCTACCAGCTACGGAGATTCCCCTTACCAGTCCTTTTCCACATTTGCCGGCAACCCCTACTTTATCGACTTTGACCTGCTGGCAGAAGACGGCGCCCTCAAGCCCGAGGATTACAACACCCTATCCTGGGGTGAAGTGGCAGATACCGTGGACTACGCCCGAATTTTTGAGCAGAGATTTGCCGTGCTGAAAAAGGCATGGAACCGTGACAAAACCAGGCTGAGCACAGAACTCACCGAGTTCCGCACTGAGAACGCTTACTGGATTGAAAACTATGCCATGTACATGGCTTTGAAGTTTGATTTTGACCAGCTTTCTTATCAGGACTGGGAGGTGGACATCAAGCTTCGTAATCCCGAAGCCATGACCGCAGCTTATTCCCGGCTATCGGACGAAATCGGCTTCTGGATTTATGTGCAGTATCGATTCTTTGAGCAATGGAACGCACTAAAAGACTACGCCAATGACAAGGGCATCTCCATCATCGGTGATATTCCCATTTATGTGGCAGAGGATAGTGCCGACGCTTGGGCGCACAACGAAATTTTGATGCTGGACGAGAATCGTGTCCCCATAAAGGTGGCAGGCTGTCCTCCGGACTATTTTGCCGCCAAGGGACAGCTATGGGGAAACCCGCTCTATGACTGGGATACCCTGAAGGAAAGAAACTACGAATGGTGGATTGCCCGGATGCGTGCGGCACTTTCCATGTACGACATTGTCCGTATCGACCATTTTCGGGGGTTCTCCGCCTTTTACTCCATTCCCTACGGTCGGGAGGACGCAGTAATTGGGGAGTGGATGCCAGGGCCTGGAATGGACTTCTTCCATATCCTCCACCGGGAATTGGGTGATGACCTGCCTATTATTGCAGAGGACTTAGGCCTACTGGATGACGGAGTTCGCAGCCTGCTGAAAGACACCGGCTTTCCCGGCATGAAGGTGGTGCAGTTCGGGCTGACCCCCGGTCAGAATAGTGAATACCTGCCCCACAACTATCCCAAAAACACTGTGGCATACATCGGCACCCATGATAACAACACCCTCCATGGCTGGTTTGAGGAAGAGCCCGAAGCAGTACAGGATTTCGCTCTGGCATATATGCGCACTGAGTCTAAGCAGTTCCACTGGGGATTTATGGAGACCATGCTGGGGTCTCCGGCAGATACGGTAGTGTTTATGGCACAGGATTTACTGGGGCTTGATAAGACCGCACGAATGAACACCCCCTCTACCCTAGGCGGCAACTGGATGTGGCGGCTTGAGAGCATGGATTGCTTCACCCCTGCCATGGCAAAGAGATTAAAGAAATTGTGTGAGGTTTATAGCCGGTAGGAGAAGTTATCACAAAAGGACTTAGCTGTAGCTAAGTCCTTTCAGACTGTCGAAAAAGTCGGTCTACCGCAGAAATATTTATAAAATATGATGTAACATCAAAAAAAGCCTCCCATTCAGGGGAGGTGGGTGCGAAGCACTCGGAGGGGTTTAAAAGCCTTGCGGCTACTGCTTTTTGCCAAAATGAGCCTTGCCGTACCAATGTAC
>JAXJVM010000137.1:0-5171 GCA_036308515.1 Clostridia bacterium
CGATGATTATGCAAGGCTTTATCAATACGATAATCATCGTGGTTTCTGCCACGGTTTTGAATGTCATTTTCACTTCAATTTGCGCCTATGTTTTATCCAGAAAACAGGTGCTTTGGAACGGTTTTTTCAGCAAGTTTATTATTTTCACCATGTTTTTCAACGGCGGTATGATACCGACCTATTTGGTTGTGACCCAGATTCTGCATTTGAATAACAGTTGGTGGGCACTTATTTTACCGGGGTTGATTAGTGTATACAACATGATCATTATGCGAACCTCGTTTTCTGCAATTCCTGATTCCTTGGTAGAATCTGCACAGCTTGACGGTGCCAGCCACTGGACCATTCTTTTCAGGATTATTTTACCGTTATCAAAGGCGGTAATTGCAGTTATGATTCTATATTACGCAGTTTCTCATTGGAACGCGTGGTTTAATGCCTCCATTTATATTAAGGACCGTGCAAAATTTCCGGTACAGTTAATTTTGCGTGAAATTTTGATTGCAAATGATACCTCGAACATGGCGGCAGGAACAGCTGCATCCGATCAGGTTGAAATCGGTGAAGTTATCAAGTATGCAACCATCGTCACAACAACCGTGCCGATATTGATTGTATATCCATTCTTGCAAAAATACTTTGTTGGCGGAGTAATGATAGGAGCGGTGAAGGGATGAGAAAAGAGAAAAATTTAAAACAACCGACATGGAAAAACACTGTGACTTCTGACTTTAAACGCAACAAGCAACTATATCTTATGATGCTTCCGGTAATAGTATTTTTTGTACTGTTCTGTTATCTGCCCATGTATGGTGCTTTGATTGCGTTTATGGATTATCGTCCCAGTCTGGGATTCATGGGAAGCGATTGGGTTGGGTTTAAACATTTTGCTAACTTTTTAAGTTCTCCGTCTTTTGGACATATCTTTATGAATACTGTCAAAATCAGTATTTCAACCCTGTTGCTTGGATTTCCCGCGCCGATTATTCTGGCATTGTTGATGAATGAAATCCGTAATAAACCCTTTTTAAAGATTACACAAAATATTACCTACCTCCCACACTTTATCTCTTTAGTTGTAGTCTGCGGTTTAATTAAAGAGTTTACCAAAAGTGATGGATTGATAGGAAACATTGTTGCGATGTTTGGTGGAACTCCGGTCAGTCTGTTAAATTATGCAGAAAACTTTATTCCGGTATATGTGATTTCAAATATCTGGCAAGAGGTTGGTTGGGGAACGATTATTTATCTTGCGGCGTTGACGGGCATTGACCATCAGCTTTATGAAGCGGCTGAAATTGACGGAGCAGGAAAATTCAAACAGATGATTCATGTTACCCTTCCCGGAATTGTTCCTACCATCATTATTATGCTGACCATGCGTATGGGTCAAATGCTGAATGTTGGTTATGAAAAGATTATTTTGCTTTATAACGATGCGATTATGAGCAGTGCGGATGTTATTTCCACCTATGTATACCGAAAAGGTCTGATTGATCTTGACTGGAGCTTTAGCTCTGCCGTGGGACTTTTTAACGCGGTTATCAACTTTGCACTTTTGATATTTGTAAATACACTCAACAAGAAATTGCAAGGCAGTTCATTGTGGTAAAGAAATAATTTTATATAATAAAGAAATGTAGAAAGGAAAGAAGAAAATGAAAAAGAACGTTTACACTTTCACAAAAACAATGCTGTTGTTGTTGCTGGCAGGAACCATGCTGTTGAGCGGATGCGGACAAAAGGCTTCAAATGTGACAGATGACGATTTTCAGTTTGCCGGTTATCCCATTGAATCCGATGCAACCTTGACCTACTTTATGGCAACCAATACCAACCTGACTTCTTTTGCAGAAAATTTTGGTGATACCGAGATTGCAAAGCAGTTAGAGGAAAAAACCGGTGTAAAAATTGAATATGTACATCCGGCTGCCGGACAGGAAAAGCAAACATTGGCACTTTATGCGGCATCGAATGAGCTGCCTGATTTGGTCGAATATAACTGGTATGGTTATACAGGAGGCCCTGCGCAGGCAATCAAAGAGAACTTGATTATTCCTTTGAATGACATGCTGGAAAGCGGGGAGCTGCCGAACCTGAAAGCATACCTTGAGGCGCATCCTGAGGTTGATAAGGCAATCCAGACGGATGACGGACAATATTATGCATTTCCGTTCGTTCGTGGTGCAGAAAAGCTGCTGGTTTCCACTGGCCCGATTATCCGTAAGGACTGGTTGGATGAATTGGGCTTGAGCCTGCCGCAAACCCTTGAGGACATGGAAAATATCCTGACTCAATTTAAGGAGAAGAAGGGAGCAACAGCACCTTTGTCTACCGGTTACTTAAAACAGACTCTTGCTATGGCAGGTGGATATCTGGACTTTTATGTTGAGAATGGTACCAATGTTCGCTATGGTGTGTTGGATGACAGTTACAAGAAAGCGGTTGAAACTCTGCGGGATTGGTACGAAAAGGGACTTTTGGATAACGATTTTGTATCGATTGACAGCCAGACTCTGGATTCTAATATGCTCAACGGTAAGACCGGTGTTACTTACGCAGCAGGCGGCAGTGGACTTGGTAAATGGTTGGAATCCATGGCTGCTACAGATCCCAGTTATGACTTAGCAGGCTTTAGCCTTCCCTATGCTTCCATTATCGGCAACATTGACTCCCCTTACTTTGGCAGCGGTAGCGTGGCAATCTCTGCAAATTGTAAGAATCCTAAGCTGGCGGCAAGATTTTTGGACTATGGCTACAGTGAAGAAGGTCGTATGCTTTATAACTTTGGTACAGAGGGTGTCAGCTATAGTATGGTTGACGGTGAACCCCGTTATACCGATGAAATCAATAAGAACCCTGATGGTTTGACCATGGCACAGGCAATGCTGAAATATTTCAGAGCATCCAATGTTGGTCCTTTTGTACAGAGTGAAAAGTACATCGAGCAGTATTATGCAAAACCTCAACAGCAGGCGGCTCTGGATGCATGGCTTGCACGTTATGAGATTGAAGGTCCTATGATGTTCCCTAAGGCAACCATGTCTGCGGACGAAAACAGTGAGTATAGCAGCATCATGACGGAAGTAGATGCAATGGTAAAGGAAAAGACCACCCAGTTTATCATTGGTACCTTGTCTATGGATGAATACGATAACTTTATTTCTGACATCAAGAAGTTGAATGTGGAACGTGCGATTGCTTTGAAACAGGCTGCGCTTGACCGTTACAACAAGAGATAACAGGAGGAGACAGTATGTCTTATACTTATAATGGCAAACGCCCCATTTCTTATGCAGAAGAGATGATTGATGCGTATATTGCCAACATTCCCGCGGAAGAACTTCCGCCTAAAGAAAAGTTTACCTATCATCAGGGTGTGTTTCTTTCCGGCGTGGAACAAAATTATCTCCAGAACGGCAAACAAGCGTATGCAGATTATATTGATGCATACCTTGCATGTGTCTTAAATGAAGACAAAACCGCACAGCGTATGGAAGGTCATTTCTGGATTTCTCCCGATTCTTTGGACTTTCGGCAGCCGGCAAACCTGCTTTTTAGAAAGTATCAGGAAACCAAGGATGTAGATTACCTGAATTCCATTGCAGAATTGACAGAAAGTCTGATGGATTTTCCCAAGAATTCTTTTGGCGGATTTTGGCATATGAAATCACAGCCCAACCAGATGTGGCTGGACGGATTGTATATGGTAGGTCCTCTTTGCGCCAAGTATGCGGCGCTCAGCGGCAAGCGTGAATTTGGGGAACTGGCACTCAAGCAGGCGATTCTCATGTACGATCATATGAGCGACCCTGAGGACGGACTGCTCTTCCACGGCTGGGATGATACCAAAACATCCCAATGGGCGGATAAAAACACCGGGCTTTCTGCCGAAAAATGGGGCAGAGCGCTGGGGTGGTTTACCGTGGCGTCACTGGATATTGTGGATGCACTTGGGGATTCCTATCCTCAAGCACAGCAGGTAAAAGAGAACCTGAAAAAAACCCTCTGTTCTTTACTAAAGGTGCAAGGTACAGACGGTTTCTGGCGTCAGGTGATTGACAAGCCGGAGGCAGAGGGAAACTGGCGTGAAGCCTCTTGTACCTGTCTGATTGCTTATGCTATGGCAAAGGCATTTCGCCTTGGTATCATGGGTGCCCCTGCGGCAGAGTCCGCAAAGCGTGCATTTGAGGGGCTGATTGACAGCCTTCAGAGCGGAGAAAAGGGAGAGCCGCTACTCACGGGGATTTGCGTGGGGACCTGTATCGATGAGGGAACTTATGCACACTATATCAACCGTGAAACCTGCGTTAACGATTTGCACGGAAGCGGCGCATACCTTCTTATGTGTGCGGAAATGAATCGTATGGAAGAATAAAATAGAATCAACTATTTATAAAAATTTGAATGAGGTGAAAACAATGTTAAAAAGATTTTTGTCTGTCATCACAATGGTGACTATGCTGGCAACACTGTTTTGCGGAACAACGCTTACCTTTGCGCAGGCGGAAGAGGCTTATCATGAAGATTTTTCAGATGCTGCATTTATAGCAGGAAACAGAATTGCAGGTGTATCAGATGGTGTAGTTTTAACGCCGTCATCTGTCAATGGCGCTACATGGAAATGGACGAGTACAAATACCAATCCCACAAATACGAACAACAAAGATATCTTTACAACAGAAGCAGACGGAGAAAATAAAGTAGCAAAATACAATCATACTACGCAAAGGGTTTCCGGAACAACAGAAACCAACAATGAAAGATACGGATTGGTATTTGACGAGGCGTTGGAGGGTGATATTTCTATCTCTTTTAAACTGAAAGGAACTGCAAAGGCTGTATATGTGTATGTAGGTGATGACGGAACAAAAAGCGAAAGCTACACGTTGACAAAAACAGCAGGAAAGAATGAGACCTGGGGCGCTCCGATGTTTAAATTGATTCAACAACCTAGCTCCGTTTACGGTGCATACTATCCCAATGCGGCATTTAGAGAAACTGTTCCGAACAGTGATAAAGGGGATAGCAACTTTTCCCACACGTTATCAGAAACGGAATGGTCTACGTATACCATTTCCATCAATACCTATACGGGCGAGACTTCATTTGCTTGTGATGGAACAACAAGCAGTTTAGATGCGTGCGCAGCGGGCGTTGGTGCAAAGGTA
>JAXJVM010000138.1:0-7827 GCA_036308515.1 Clostridia bacterium
TCATCGGAATGTAAATAGCAAGATGAATGCTGCGCACTATTGACATTCCTCATAATTTGCTTTTAAGAATAACTATGGGGTTTAAGGAAAACTATATATTATTTTTTGCTGTTGATGTAACATATGTTTGACAACTACAGACATAGCAAAAAAATTTTCGCAAGATATTGTTTCTTTTTTATACTTTTTCGTGTACAATATGTATTTTCATTTGACAGAATTTACGATACAATGAAATAATAATACATATCCTGAGAAATTGTGGAGGCGAATTACCATGCCAAGTTACCAAAAAGAGCTTCAAATATATAGCAAAAGCGATGTGGTTGTCGTAGGTGGAGGACCTGCCGGCATTGCCGCAGCTGTCACCGCTGCTCGCTTAGGGAAAAAGGTGATTCTCATAGAACAGACCGGATCTCTGGGTGGCGCAAGCGTGCTTGCCATGGTGCCTGAACTCATGAATTTTGACGATGGGAAAAACTTTTTATCCACCGGCATCGGGAAAGAAATTTTCGATAACCTCCATTATCCCCACAAGTACCAAAGAGACTGGCATAACATCCGCTATGAACAATTAAAGCGCATCTATGACGCGATGGTGACCAAATCGGGGGTCGAGGTTCTATTCTATACCCACCTCACCGATGTCATTACAGAAGCTGGCAGAGTAAAATATGCCGTGATTGCAACCCCAAACGGGATGTATGTGATAAAGGGCAGCTTTTTCATCGACTGCACCGGAAACGGCAGTCTCTCCTGCTTTGCAGGCGCCCAATATGAGTATGGCGACGAAGCCGGAAATACCATGAGTGCCACCCTGTGTAGCTTATGGGGTGGTGTGGACTTTGACAAAAAGCCAAAGGATTGGCTGCATTACGAAGAGGCTTATCAGGACGACATCTTCTCCCACTACGATACTATTTTGCCCGGCATTAAAGCGAACTATCCCGAAATCAACGTTGGCGGCGGCAATGTGGGACATTGCTTTCAGGTGGATGACCGAGATGTCAAGAGCCTGACGCATGCCATGTTTCAGGGCAGGAAAATTCTGGAGGAATACGAAACCTATTACCAAAAGTACGTGGAGGGTTGTGAAAACGCTACACTGATACGAAGTGCAGACTTTATCGGCATCCGGGAGTCCCGGCGAATCCGTTGTGTATATACCCTGACGGCAGACAGCTTTTTTGCAAAGGAAAGCTTTGATGATGAAATCGGACGTTACTCCTATCCCATAGATATCCATCCTATGACTTCAGACGAAGCCGGCATGGAGGGCTTTAACAAATCCGTAGCAATCCGTCATGAAGACGGGGACTCCTATAGTATTCCGTATCGTTGTTTGGTTCCGCAGCATACTACCAATGTTCTGGTTGCAGGAAGATGCATCGGCACTGACCGCAGCATGCAGGCATCTGTGCGAGTTATTCCCTGCTGCTACCTTACCGGACAGGCTGCCGGAGCCGCAGCCTCGGTTTGTATCGATGAAAACGCCAATGCCATTGATGCAAACATCAAGACGCTGAAAACCGTTTTAAAAAACATCACCGAAACCGGAATATACTAACATACTGATAAAAACCCGTTGTCGCACCGACCTTAGTCGGTATGACAACGGGTTTTGTTATTCTTTATTGCTTAGCCCGGAAGCTGTTCGGACAGGGTTACCTCTACGGTTTCCGTCCGTCCAGTGGAGTATTTATAAACATCCAGTTTCAGGACATCGCCGGGTTTATGCTGGTCTTTGATTTTGTTCAAAGCCTCACCGTTCTCGACCTTTTCGCCGTTGACAGCAGTGATAATATCTCCCTGCTGCAGGCCGGCATTGGCAGCAGCCTGACTGGTGACCTCCATCACCTGCACGCCGACAGGCCAGGAGTAAGAACGAGCCATATATTCATTGACGTCACGAGTGGAAATACCAATAACCGGACGGCCTTTCACATAGCCGTATTGCAGAAGATCGGCAATAATCGGGTTTGCCTCGGAAATGGGGATTGCAAAGCCCATACCCTCGACACCGGTGGAGGTGACCTTGACGGAGTTGATACCGATGACCTCACCATAGATATTGATCAGCGCACCGCCGGAGTTACCGGAGTTGATAGCCGCATCAGTCTGAATCAGGTTCATGGTACGGTTTTCAATGGAAATGGTACGGTTGACCGCACTGACAATACCCTGGGTCACACTGCCGAAAAATTCCACGCCCATGGGGTTACCGATGGCAACCACCCGTTCGCCTACCTCCAGCTTGTTGGAATCGCCCAGCTTTGCTACCGTCAACTCCTCCTGAGGTTCAATCTTAATAACGGCAAGGTCGGTTTGGGAATCCGCGCCAATGATTTTGGCTTCATATTCTGTACCGGTATTCAAAATAACCGAGATGGAGCTGGTATTCTCTACCACATGATTATTGGTTACGATATACCCATCACTGCTGAGAATGATACCGGAGCCTTGTGCCTGGGACTGGCTGGTGCCGCCAAAGATACTATAGCTTTCCACAATACCGGTAATACCAACCACGGCAGGACCTACCTGCTTGGCAATCTCGGTGGTAGCAAGCTCGCCCTCAGTGTTGGCAGTTTCGGTCAGTGGTGTTCCGTCTGCGTTTGCGCCGTTCAGGGTATTGACCAGCTCCTGTTTGGAGGAAACCTTTCTCGCCTCCATGCCATCGTTTCTGCCCAGCATATAAGCACCGCCAAACAATGCCAGATTCAGCACAGTCAAGGCAACCATTGCCGCCACATAACGTCTGCCCTTTTTCCCTTTCTTTTTATGTTCTACATGCTCGGTGTACACTTTTTCTTTCACCACACCGGGAACAAAGTTCGGTTGTGATGCCGTACCACCGGAAAGATCAATGGTAAGGGGTGCATCCTCGGTCTTTTCCGGTTGCACTTCTGCCTCAATGACAACATCCGCCTCCTGACCTTCCCAGAGGGAAGTTTTTTCTTCCTCAGGGTGATTCATTGCATCAAATTCTTTCATGACTTATTCCTCCTATCCATCTATTACACATATCTACTTTTGCTCTACAGGTTCATTATATTCCTCACTTATGAAAAATCTATGAATAAACTGTAAAAATAGCATGAAAGTTATTCCATGGGTTCCATGCGTTTTTCCTCTCGCTTACCGGGGCCTTTGCCTTTGTCAAGCGCAAAGACAAATTCTGCAAACTCGCCCTCTGTGCTCCTGACCGTAATATTTTTTCCGTGGGCGCGAATGATGCTCTTCACCAAGTAAAGTCCGATTCCTGTTCCCTCCCGATTGATGCTTCGGGATTTATCCACTTTATAGAGCCGCTCAAAAATCATCTGCTGCTGCTCTGCCGGAATACCGCAGCCGGTGTTATGCACTGTAATATAGACTTCATGCTGCCTGGGTTTTACCGTCACAGTGATTGTTCCGCCCTCATTGGTAAATTTCACGGCATTGTCAAGCAGGTTGGTCAGCACCCGTTTGATTCCGTCCGAATCCGCCAACACATAACAGCTATCCGTATCAAAATTCAATGCAACATCGACATTTTTCTCCTTCAACCGCTGCTCCAACCCGATAATGGTCAGGCGGATTGCTTCGTTAATGTCGAAATGGCTCTTATTCAGCGTGGCTTTATCCGCCTGCATCCGGCTGATATCCAAGAAAGTATTCACCAACCGGGACAGCCTGGTAACCTCGTCATAGACAATTTGCAGGTATTCCTTTTGCCGCTCCTCCGGAATGGTATCGTCAATCATTCCATAGACAAAGCCGCTGATGGTGGTCATGGGCGTCCGAAGCTCATGGGATACGTCCGAGATAAAGCTCTGGCGAATCTCCTCCACCTTTTCCAGCTCAAATGCCATTTCATTAAAGGTCTGGGCAAGCTCTGCAATCTCGGTAATACCGGATTCTGTTGCCGTCTTACCCACCCGCGCATCAAAATGCCCTTTGGTGAACGCTTTTGCGCTGGTTTGGATGGTTTTAATGGGGCGGGACAGGCGCTTGGACAACATATAGGAGAGCAGGAAGGAAATGAGCGCAACCCCCATAGCCGAAATCAGCAGAATCTGAATCAGTTCATTCACCATCCGCTGCTTTTGCGGAATGGGAATGCTGATAAGCACCGCTCCGAGGGTATAACTTCCCTGCTGAATGGGCATTTGCAGGGTAAACATGGTCTCTGAGAACATCCCACCCAGCGTACCGATGATGGAATTTCGCTGCCCCGAAAGCACCGTCTGAGTATATTCATTGGGAATATAATCCGGTTCATTAGGGAGGAATCCACTGTCAGTGGTGTTCACCACTACCCTTCCCTTACTGTCAACCACCATAATGTGACTATGACTGCTTCTGGAAAAGCCACTCAATATCCCACGCAAAGTCCCTACGTCTATATTCTCATTCTTCAGCAGGGCAACAATAGATTCCCCATTTTTTTTCAGAGTTTCTTCATTCTGCCTGGAGATATATTGATTCACCAGGATAATCTGGGTAGAACCCAGTACAATCAGGCATACCGCCACTGTAATAATATTGATGAAAAAAACTCTTGCAAAGATCGTGCGTCCAAACAACGCTTTCATAGAAATACAACCTCCACGGCGGTTTTAATTTTGTTCCAGCTCAAATTTATAGCCGACACCCCACACTGTCTTTAAATGCCAGTTTTTATCCTCGCGCTCCACCTTTTCGCGGATACGCTTGACGTGTACGTCTACGGTACGGGAATCCCCGAAGAACTCATAACCCCAGATTTCATCCAGAAGCTGGTCACGGGTAAATACCTTATTGGGATTTTTGGCAAGAAAATGTAAAAGCTCAAACTCCTTAGGAGGCATTTCCAGCTTTTTCTCATCCAGATACACCTCGTAGGTGCTCTGATTGATTCTAAGGCCGTCAAACCGCAGTTCGTCATCCTTTGTATCTTCTGCCACTGCCTGATTCTCCGTCCGCCGGAGCACCGCCTTCATCCTCGCCACCAGTTCTTTGGGTTCAAAAGGCTTAACGATGTAATCGTCTGCACCCAGTTCCAGCCCCAATACCTTGTCAAAGGTTTCCCCTTTGGCGGTCAGCATAATGATAGGGGTGTTGGCCATGGCACGGATTTCGCGGCAAACCTGCCAGCCGTCTTTTACCGGAAGCATAATATCCAGCAAAATCAAGTCCGGGGACAAACTCTTAAACTTATCAATGGCATCCTGACCGTCATTGGCAATGATGGCATGATACCCTTCCTTTTCCACATACAACCGAATCAGTTCGCAAATATTCACTTCATCGTCTACGATGAGCACATTCTGCTTTCCTGCCATAACAATCACACTCCTTGGCTCTGCGTTTCTTTTGTATTTTCTTTATCATATACCATTTTAACACAAATTACAAGAAATGTATGAAGATTCTGTGAATACATCAAAAGATTTTGTCTTATACTTAGAAGTAGAAAAAAGAAAAGGACAGAGCGCATTGCTCTGTCACTGGAAAACAAGGAGGAATTTTATGAATGCCCATGCAGTTTCTGTCAACGTATCCGCCCCGGCTTCTTCCAAAAAACGTAAAAGCCGTGAACAAAAGGCCCGGCTCTCCGCATTGAAATCCGATTACCTATCCCTTCTGGCAGAGCTGGCACGGGCAGAACAGGCGCTGCACACCGCCCTGAACAACTTTGACCATCTCTGTGAGCCAAAGGCGGTGGATGTTTGCATTTATCAGCTGCAGGCCGCCCAAAGCCAGTATGACAACCTCATGCGCAGGCTAAAACCCCTTCGGCAGCAAATGAGTACGGTCAGCGGCTCAATTTAAGAGGCAAACCCCGATGTTGAGATACAGGGCAAAGCCGCACCAAAGCAGATAGGGCAGCAGCCACCAAAATGCCGCTGGGTTGATGCGCCAAAAGGCCAGCATGGTCAACACAATGACAACAAGCAGCACTCCCAGCCAAACGGCAGAAAAGCAATACAACCCCAGCCCAAAGAACAGCAAGGGCCAGCAGAAGTTCAAAAGAAGCTGAAGTCCAAAAAGCTTTTCTGCACCCGTATGCTTACCCGGTGTTGTTCTGACCAGATACAAGGAGATTCCCATGCACACATATAGGATAATCCAGACGATGCCAAACACGACACCCGGCGGTGCAAAGGGCGGCTTGTTCAGGGAAGCGTACACCTCTCGCTGATTCCCGGAGAGAATACTTGCCAGGAAACCTGTCCCTAAGGTAAGTGCCAGACTGCTCAATAGTTTTCGTAAATGAATGGTTTGAAACATAGCCACCGCTCCTTATTACTTCTTATTACTATACAAAAAGCCTCTTGCATCATTCTATGCAAGAGACTTTTCAGTTATGCTAAAGAAGCAATGGCATTTGCCAGATTTGCAAATATGGAATTGAGGAAGTCATCCTGTCCCGCCTGCATCCTCCATGCGCCGGATTCCTTGACCATGCGCACCTCAATGGTGCTCGATGCGGTAGAAATATCCCCCTGATTGAGCACTGTGATCATTCGCTCTGCCAGCAAGCCTTGATATTCCGCACGGGTCAAGGTGCTCAGCCGTGCCTGGTACTCTTTTTCAGCCACCAATGCCGTCAGCTGCTCCACAAACTGTGTCATGACCTGAGAAAAATCCACAGTTGTGACATTCGCCTTAATCACCACATTGGTACTGTCAATCTTCTCTACTGCGGTTACCTCGTACTGCATCTGTTGCAGGGTTCCCAGAATCGCATCCTCCAGTTCAGCCTTATTGTCCGCCTGAATCTCGCTCGTGGCAGTTTCAAAATCGTAGTAGGACTGCACCTGTTCCTTTTCCCCGGTTTACAGTGCCTGCATCATGGCACGAAACGCCTTTTCAGCACCATCCTTGGCACCACAACCCCCAAGGGTAAATGCCAAAACGCCAATCAAGAACAACGCCGTAATCTTCTTTCCTATTCTTCGCACAATCGCACCGCCTTTTCATGGTCTTTCTTTTGCTATATTCTAACATAGAACGACAGGGATGTCAATGATGCAACACAACACTTACTCCGGTACTACGATGTATTTTCCTTGGGCGCGTTCCTTCTTATCTGCCAGTACCTTTGGAAGCTCTGCAAGAGAAATTTTCTTATAAATCATAGAGGAAACATCAATCTTGCCGGTGCCAATCAAGGTAAGGGCTCTCTGCTGGGTGTAGGGATTGATATAAGATGCAACGGGGGAAACAAAAATGCACAAACGCTCACATATTTTTTTGTTTCCACGGTTTGACACAACTAACCGTTTGTGCTATACTGATAGTATATTTATGAATTATTTGCCAACAATGAAAGTGTTTTGGGGGTGATTCCTTGCAATATTTAGAACTAAAAATCGGGGGCATGACCTGTGCCGCCTGTTCGGGGCGCATTGAGCGCGTACTGGCAAAAACGGAGGGAATCGGTGATGTCACCGTCAATCTCACTGCCGGTATGGGGAGCATTCGCTATGACGAAGCCCTCCTCTCTCCCGAGGATATTATGGCAAAAATCATCAAGCTGGGCTTCGAGGCAGAGCCCTTCTCAGAGGATTCTTTGGACAACACCGCAGAAAAGGAAAGCCGAAATCTCAAGCTTAGTCTGCTCGTTTCAGCAATTCTCACCCTGCCGCTGATACTTGGTATGGTGCTAAGCTGGTTTGGCATCCACATAGCCTTTTTGCATAACCCATGGTTGCAGCTGATTCTGGCAACTCCGGTGCAATTCATCATCGGCTGGCGTTTTTACAAGCACGGTTTTCTGGCGCTTAGGGCGCTCAGCCCCAACATGGATGTATTGATTGCGTTGGGAACAGGGGCGGCGTACTTCTTCAGCCTGTACAA
>JAXJVM010000139.1:0-1955 GCA_036308515.1 Clostridia bacterium
GTATGGCATTTATGACATACCGATAAAGAACAAATGGTGCGAATCCCATCGAGGAATCCGCACCATTGCTTGCTTTTTGTGAAATCGTTCTCTGCAGTACCATCGTACAGCGACGAAAACGATTTCACAAAATATACCTTCCCTTTTCAACATCTGCCAGCGTGTCGATAGGTTTATCGACACGCTGAAACCCCATCCATCGGATGGGGTTTTCCTGTGTTTATGCCGGTTGGTGCTTTTTCCTCAGATTTTTATAGACCACGCAGCACAGGATTGCCTGAATGGCTGCCGTCACTGCCCAGGAGACGGGATAAGAGAGATACAGGGTTTCCAGACTGCGCATTGCCGCAAACACGGTGAAAATCCAACCAATACGGATGCCGCAAACGCCTAGAATAGAGGCGAACATGGGCACCAGGGAGGTTCCCATACCGCGCTGAGCGCCTACCAGCACGTCCATAACGCCACAGGCAAAATACAGGGGCATCACATATTTCAGCCGCAGCATACCGTAGCCGATAACCTCTTCCTCCCCGGGGACATACAGTCCGAGCAAGGGTTTGCCAAATAGATAGAGGATTGTGCTGGAGACAATGCCGATTACGGTAACCTGGAAGCAGCCGGTAAGGATAATCTTTTTGATGCGGTCCATTTTTCCGGCGCCCACGTTCTGACCCACAAAGGTAATCATGGATTGATGGACTGCGTTCATGGCAATAAAGCTGAGATTGCCGATGTTTGCCGCCGCAGAATCACCGGCAATGACAATGGAGCCGAAGCTATTGACCGAGGACTGGATAATGACGTTGGAGATGGAGAATACTACCCCCTGGATACCTGCCGGGATTCCAATCTGCAAAATTTTGAGCAGATACTTCATGTGAATCCGAATCTTGCGGAAGTAGAGCTTGCAGTCGGGGTGCTTCTTGGCAAGGAAGTAGAGCACCAGTGCCGCAGAAAGCACCTGGGATGCTACCGTAGCAATACCAACGCCCTCTGCGCCCATATGGAAGCAGATTACCAGCACCAAATTCAGCGCGACATTCACCACACCGGAAACCGCCAGGAAAATCAAAGGACGCTTGGAGTCGCCGGAAGCACGAAGGATACCTGCCCCAAAGTTATAGGTCAGGTTGGCGGGCATACCCAGGAAAATAATCTTCATATAAAGGGCTGCCTCATCCAGTACATCGGCAGGGGCATCCATCAGTATCAGCATCTGTCTGGACAGAAGAAGCCCTGCCACCGCAATGAGTACGCCTCCTGCCATGGCAATGCCGATAGCGGTATGTACTGCCTTGCTTAGGGCTTTTTTGTTTCCGGAGCCGATATACTGGGCAACGCAAACGCTAGCACCTGCAGACAGGCCGATAAAGAGATTGATAAACAGGTTGGTCAGGGAGCCGGTGCTGCCCACCGCCGCCAAAGATTCCTTGCCGGCAAAGCGACCTACCACGATGACATCCGCCATGTTGTAAAACAGCTGTAAAAGCCCGGTCAGGACAATGGGGATGGTGAACCACAAGAGGTTCCGTCCAATTGGTCCGGTTGTAATTTGCACATTCTTTTTCATGAAATTCCACCCCTTGGTAAAATGAAAAGTTAAAAATCGAAAATGGAAAATTATTTGGAAGATTTCACAATGCTCATTTTTGAGACAAAATCCGGTTTGCTTTGCGCCTGTTCAGCTTCCGCCACACCGTCTGTGCATCCGTCACTTTCCACTTTCCATTTTCAACTTATTGATTATCTGCTCATTTTACACCCGTGGCAATATTTTGTCAATAACAGTGGCAAGAAAAAACTTGTGAAATTCTGTAGTTGTCAAACATATGTTACATCAACAGCAAAAAATAATATATAGTTTTCCTTAAACCCCATAGTTATTCTTAAAAGCAAATTATGAGGAATGTCAATAGTGCGCAGCATTCATCTTGCTATTTACATTCCGATGA
>JAXJVM010000140.1:0-5728 GCA_036308515.1 Clostridia bacterium
ACTTGCCGCCGCATAGCCGGTCAGGTCGCCTACCACGCCGCCGCCCAGGGCGATGACCAAATCCGCACGGGTCAGCCCAAATTCCAGCATCTCGTCATAGAGCCGGAACAGCTGTGCCTGGCACTTGCTGCTCTCTCCTGCCGGAATCACAATGGTTTTCACCGTATAACCCTGTGCGGTCAGGGAATCCTCCAGCCGCTTGCCGTACAGAGGTTCCACATTGGAATCCGTCACGACCGCAATCTTTTCACCCCGGAAGATCTCAGAAATCATACTCCCGGCGCGATCCAGGATTCCTTCCTCGATATGAATATCATAATCCCGTTTGGGAATGTTTACGTGCAATGTTTTCATATGTTCACCTGTTTTTCTCCGCATCCCATGGCTGCGGTTCTTTTTCCTGCATGGTCTTTTTATTTTCCCGTACCTGCGCCAGCAATTCTCGCAATCCCCGGCTGTCCTCGCCTGCAATGGCTTCACGCAGCCGGTTCAGGCTACTTAGATAACGGTCAATCTCCTTAAGGGTGTTCTCTTTATTGGAAAGGAATAGTTCCGTCCAGAGCTCCGGGTTGATATTGGCAATCCGGGTGCAGTCCCGGAAGGAGCCCGCCGTATAGGCGCGGTTCATATCCGGATGATAGTCCAGACAAAGGCCTGCCGCTGCCACATGCATCAAATCACTGGTGTAGGCAATGACGCTGTCATGTTCCTCGGGGGATGCCTGGGTAATTCGTGTGGCGCCAATATATTGTGCCATTTCGCACACCAGTGCCACGCTCTCTGCTTTGGCATTCTCCGCCGGGGTAACAATAAAGCCCGTCATCCAAAAAAGCTCTGCCGAGGCGTTGGCAAAGCCTTCTACCTCTTTGCCCGCCATAGGGTGTCCGCCCACATAGTCCACGCCCTCCGGCAGCAAGGATACAATCTCCCGCGCCAGAGTGGTCTTAATACCGCACACATCCGAGACCACCGCACCGGACTTCAGCCGGTGCCGGTGCTTCTCTACCAACTCCAGAATGGTTTTGGGATAGGTGCAAAATATCACCAAATCCGCACCGTCAATGGCATCGCCGGGGTCGGCATAGGCAAGGCTAACCGCTCTTTCCTTTACCGCTTGCGCACGAACCTTGGGGTCGATGTCACAGCCTACCACCGTTCCCTTGCGAAACCCTCGCAGGGCATATGCCATGGAGCCGCCAATCAGTCCCAGGCCAATCACCGCAACCTTAAAGTCGCTAAAGTCACTTTCCATCTCATCAACATCCTTTCTGTAAGGATTTATACTTCCAAGCCAAGTCCGTCTCCTACACTTCTGAGCTTATTCATAAGGCTTTCAAACTGCGGCAGATTCAGGGACTGTGCACCGTCGCACAATGCCTTTTCAGGGCAGTTATGTACTTCGATAATCAAGCCGTCAGCTCCTACCGCCATAGCCGCCAGAGACAGCGGCTCTACCATCCAGCTCATACCGGCGGAATGGGACGGGTCAACCACAACAGGCAGATGGCTCAGCCGCTTCACTGCCGGAATGGCACTCAAATCCAGAGTGTTTCTGGTATAGGTCTCAAAGGTGCGGATACCGCGCTCACAGAGAATGACATTGGGATTCCCCCCTGCCAGAATGTACTCGGCAGACATAAGCCATTCCTCGATGGTTGCCGACAAACCGCGCTTTAAGAGGATGGGCTTGCTGCACTTACCCAACTCCTTGAGCAGGTCGAAGTTCTGCATGTTTCTGGCACCAACCTGGATGATATCTACGTTTTCTTCAAAGGTTTCCACCAGATTCGGGGACATAATCTCGGTAACAATGGGCAGACCGCTGGCACTGCGTGCCTCTTTCAACAGGTCAATACCCTTGAGCTCCAGCCCCTGGAAGGAATACGGCGAGGTTCTAGGCTTGTACGCACCGCCGCGCAGAATCTTTGCACCGCTTTCTTTGACGCCCTCTGCCACCGTAATAATCTGGTTTTCGTTCTCTACGGAACAAGGACCTGCAATGACGGTAAAGCTGTTTTCCTTACCGATTTCTGCATCTCCCACCTTGACGACTGTACGGTCCGGATGGAACTTGCGGCTTGCCTTTTTGAAAGGCTCAGCAATCCGCATAACCCGGTCAACATGCACATTGAGCATCATGGTATCGGGGTCAATGAGACTGGTATCTCCCAGGAGACCCAGCACGGTGCAGTCCACACCCTGATTGATCATAACATCCAGACCCATATCCTTGATATAGGACACCATTTTTTCCACATTTTCCTGGGACGTGCCCGGTTTCATAATTACTACCATAGTTTTTTCCTCCATTCTCAGGAATTTACCCAAATCCATAAAAAGGGGCCAAAAAAAGGGCAGATTCTTGCGAACCTGCCCCTCGTCTACCATTTTTTTGGAATCGGGATTGCTTACACTTCGGCAAGCACAGGTTCACAGGATTTTACATAGCCAAAATAGCCGTAGCCAGAAAAGCTAAAGCTAAAAAAATAAAAGAAGAAATATGCAGTTGTCTGTAATAGTTTCTTCCAATGATCCATGACCTGTTTCCTTTTCTTGATTTATGAACTATTTTTTTATTATAGCATACTTTTCGTAAAATGCAAGTGTTTTTTCATTTTTTTCTAATATAGTAAGAAAAATCCCACCGGAAAATCCGGTGGGATTGATTTTACTGTTTCTTCAAAGCTTGTTTACTCAAATCTTTGCTGAAATAATCCTTGGTTTCTTTAACGACCACGCCGCTGAGTGCCGCAAGTGCAATTAGGTTGGGGAATGCCATCAGCGCATTAAACACATCGGCAATATTCCATACAATGGAAACGGTGAGATACGGACCAATAAAGATTGCCAGAATGTAGAGCCAACGATAGACCTTAACGACACCCATCCTTCCGCCTACCAGATATTCCAGACAACGTTCGGAATAGTAATCCCAGCCCAAAATAGTGGTAAAGGCAAAGAAAGCCAGACAAATCATCAGCATAAATGCCGAAAACTGGGGTGCCCAGGGAAGCCCGTTCTGCCAAGCCGCCGTGGTGATGTTCACACCCTCAAAGCTGCCGCTTACAAACAACTCATGTGCACCGGTTACCACAATAGAAAGTCCGGTCATAGTACAAACGATGATGGTGTCAATAAAGGTACCGGTCATGGTTACCAAGCCCTGGCGAACCGGGTCTTTGGTTTGTGCAGCTGCCGCCGCAATAGGTGCAGAACCAAGGCCTGCTTCGTTGGAGAAAATACCCCGTCCGATACCCTTTTGCATTGCCATTTTAATGGTAATACCTGCCGCACCGCCAAGAACCGCCTCCGGAGCAAAGGCACTCTTACAAACCAGCACAATTGCCGCCGGAATCTTGGTAATGTTACAAACCAGGATGATCAGGGAGGACAGAACATAAGTAATTGCCATAAAGGGAACGATAACCTCGGACACCTTTGCAATTCTCTTGATGCCGCCAATGATAACCAAAGCTGCACATACAGTTACCACCAGACCACTGATTACTGTTGCCCAGGTATAATCTGCACCAAAAGCAGAAAAAGCGATGCCGGCCTTTTCCGGGTCAAAGAAATTCTGCACCGCAGTAGCAATACCGTTTACCTGGGTAATGGTACCAATACCCAAGATACCTACGAAGGTTCCAAATAGCGCAAAAAGCTTGCCCAGCCATTTCCACTTGGCTCCCATACCCTTTTCAATATAATAGAAAGGACCGCCCAGAAAATGTCCGTCGCTTTTTTCCTCACGGAATTTGACAGCAAGAAGTCCTTCTGCATACTTGGTCGCCATACCCAAAAATGCCGCAATCTCCATCCAGAGCAAGGCACCGGGGCCGCCTAAACAGATAGCAGTAGCAACGCCGACAATGTTACCGGTACCGATGGTCGCGGAAAGCGCGGTACACAGGGCACCAAAGCTGGTAACTTCACCTTTGCCGTCCGCTTCGTTCTTTACCATGTACTTAAGCGCCCTGGGAAGGTGATGTACCTGCAAAAAACCCAGCCGCAGAGTCAGCCACAAACCTACCGCCAGAATCAGGATAATCAAAGGCCATCCCCAAAGAACATCACTTGCTCTAAGCACAAAATTGTTTAACGTTTCCATAACTCAAAAAACTCCTCTCGTAGCTTTACCTTTTAGAAAGCATTAGATAAGAAGTATACCACATTTTTCTGTTAAATGCAAGGTTTTCCGCATAAATACCATAAAATAACTATAAAAGTGCCGGATTACCGACACTTTTTCCGTTATGTATTTCTTTTAATGCAGACAAAAATATTCCTGCATGACCTCTACGGCATCTTTGGCAATCATCTTCTCGCCATATTCGTTGAGTCTGCCATGGGTATACTGTTCGCTGCGCACCTTGGAGCCAAACTCCAGCAAAAGTGCCTCTGCATCATAGAACAAGCATCCCTCCGCCGGAATCAGATACAGATAAAAGACACCGTCACATTTGTAAAGCACACTTTCACCGGCATAGAGTTCAGAAATTTCCTCCACTGCGGCACAGACCGTCTCAAAATCCCTGAACCGGTAAATATGTTTGCGGCTCTTTGCAGTCTGTTCCCGCTTCAACTCCGTCCGTTTCAGTCTGCCACGGTAGGAGCAGTTGGAAATGGCATCCTTGAGGTCATCCTCAGAGCACACCCGGGTAATCAGCATACCAAATCCCCCGTCCTCTTCCTCCGCCTTCACTGCCTCCACAAATAGCTTGGCTCCGTTGACCGAAAAGTCCACGTTCTTTTCTGCCAGTCGAATTGCGGTCCAGAACATTTCCTGTACCTGTGGCGTGTTCTCAGAAATATTTTTGAAGGAGACATTCCACGCTTTTGCTTCTTCACTGTCAATCATTACTTTAATTTTATTGTCGTTAATTTTTTCAATCCTCACTCAGCGTCCCCCCTCCGTTCTCGGCAACAAGGAAAGCGGCTTTACCACACGCCCGCGGCGAGCAAGAAGCAACCATGCCTTTCTTATGCCATGTGCCTTTCGGTGTTAGCCGAAAATTTCGCACAGAAATTATTTTGTATTTTGCTTTAAAATAAGAAATTACGTAATTTCCTATAAAGCGAAAACTCTCTTCGAGTCATACCTATGCGGTAAAACCCGGTTGTATACAACTAATTATACTATTATAAATGCAGATTGCAATGCAAAATTTCTGGAAAAAACAAATTGTAATTCCCTTGTAAAATTTATGCAAATCCCTGTAACAAAACCGCAAACTTTAGAAACGAAATTTTCATAGATTTCCACTTGTATTTTGCATAAATATGTGGTATAGTAATACCAGAAAGAGAAAAGAAATCCCTGCTTTGTACGTGTACGAGGTTTCAATGTAAAACCAACACTTTTACGAAGGGGCCTTGTCTCCGAAAGCGGCGCACATGCCTCATGCTTTTTGCATCCAGTGGACTTGTAATGTTTTCGGGCGTTTCCCCACCTGGTTTCCAGGTTTTTACTACTCCTCTTATACGGCACGGTGGGGCTTTTCCTTTATACTAACTTTTTCGAAATTTCTTTCGCCCTTTCCTCGCTTTTCCGTCATTTGCCGGAGAAGCGGGGAATCTTTTTTCTCCTGAAAAAGAAAATAAAGAAATGTTACAAAAATGTTACAAAAAGCACTTGACAAATCCTATGAATTAAGATAGGATATAAGTACTTGTATAAAACTCCTGTTCTATATAAGGATATCTTTTTGAAGGGCTTGGAGGACGATAT
>JAXJVM010000141.1:0-10716 GCA_036308515.1 Clostridia bacterium
TAAGGATGTTCCTGACAGAGGGGCAATGCTCCATGCTCAGTAAACATCCTTGTTTATCGAAGGTATTATAGCATATCCCTTTGGACTTGTCAATGAACTTTTTGCAGAAAAATCCAAAAAGTCAAAAAGTTTTGAAATTGGGGGTTGACAAATCAAAATCACCGTGTTATAATGCCAGCGTAAAAAGCGACAAGGAAGCCGCAGACGATATGCTCGTCTGTGGCTTTTCGTTATTTGTTCAATAGAGTGATTTTAGGCATAGGAGCTTGCGTTTCTCATGCCAAAGGCGACAAGGACGTCGTTATGGGATACTCCATGACACCCTGTCGCTTTTTCTATTATAAAAGAAAAGGAGCGAGTGAAATGAGTAAAGTAACAAGCGAATTTGGTTCCATGGTATTTAATGACACGGTGATGCAGGCACGCCTGCCGAAGGACACCTACAAAGCCCTGCAGAATACCATCAAAAATGGCAAGCACTTGGATAGCAGCGTTGCCACCGTTGTGGCAAATGCTATGAAAGATTGGGCGATTGAAAAGGGGGCTACCCATTTTACCCATTGGTTCCAGCCCATGACCGGTATTACCGCCGAGAAGCATGACAGCTTTATCTCCCCCCAGAAAGACGGTAAGGTGATTATGGAATTCTCCGGTAAAGAGCTGATTCAAGGTGAGCCGGACGCATCCAGCTTCCCCTCCGGCGGTCTGCGTGCCACCTTTGAGGCAAGAGGCTACACTGCCTGGGACGCAACCTCTTATGCATTCATTAAAGACGGCATTCTGTGTATTCCCACCGTGTTCTGTTCTTACGGCGGTGAAGCACTGGATCAGAAAACCGCCCTGCTGCGTTCCATGGAGGCAATCAACCGCCAGGCACTGCGTGTACTGAGGCTCTTCGGCAACGAGGATGTAAAGTCCATCAAAACTACCGTAGGTCCTGAGCAGGAATACTTCCTGGTAGACAAGGAGTACTATGATAAGAGAAAAGACCTGATTTACACCGGTCGCACCCTGTTCGGTGCAAGACCTCCCAAGGGACAGGAACTGGATGACCATTACTTCGGTGTAATCAAGCCCAGAGTTGCGGCATTCATGAAAGAACTGAACGACGAGCTCTGGAAGCTGGGCATCCTGGCAAAGACCGAGCATAACGAGGTGGCTCCGGCACAGCACGAGCTGGCACCGATTTTCAGCACTACCAACCTGGCGGCTGACCACAACCAATTGACCATGGAAATTATGCAGAAGGTGGCAAAAAAGCACGGTATGGTTTGCCTGCTTCACGAAAAGCCCTTTGCCGGCGTTAACGGCAGCGGTAAGCATAACAACTGGTCCATTTCCACCGATACCGGTGTGAATCTGCTGGAGCCGGGTGCAACTCCTTATGAAAACGCACAGTTCCTGCTGTTCCTCAGTGCGGTGATCAAAGCCGTAGACGAATATCAGGATTTGCTCCGTATCTCTATTGCCAGTGCCGGCAACGACCACAGACTGGGTGCCAACGAAGCACCGCCTGCCATTGTTTCCATGTTCCTGGGCGATGATTTGAGCGAAATCTTAGAAGCAATCGAGAGTGGGAGCGCTTATGGCTCCAGAGAAAAAGAACTGCTGCGCATTGGTGTACACACCCTGCCCAAGTTCCCCAAGGACACCACCGACCGGAACCGTACTTCACCCTTTGCCTTCACCGGCAACAAGTTTGAGTTCCGTATGCTGGGTTCTGCGGCATCTATCTCCTGCACCAACACGGTACTCAACACCGTGGTAGCGGAAGAACTCAAAGGCTTTGCTGACCAGTTAGAGGGTGCTGAGGATTTTGAAGCCGCACTCCACAACCTGATTCAAAAGACCATTAAAGACCATAAGAGAATCATCTTCAACGGCGACGGCTATGACGATTCTTGGGTAAGAGAAGCAGAGGCAAGAGGTCTGTTGAACCTGAAAGCAACCCCCGATGCTCTGGCGTATCTGCTTTCTGAGAAGAACCTGAAGCTTTTTGAGGAGCACAAGGTATATAGCCGAACCGAGCTGGCAGCACGTTACGAGGTGCTCATGGAGAACTACTGCAAGGTAATCAACATCGAAGCCCTGACCATGCTGGATATGACCAGCAAGGATATCCTCCCTGCTATGAGCCGTTACAGTGAAGAACTGGCAGAGGCATGTATCAAAAAGAATTCACTCTCTGCGGACATCGACTGTGTATACGAGCGTGAAACCGTAAAGAAAATTAGCGCCATGGTGACCGCAATGCATAAGAAAGTAAAAGTGCTGGAAAGCGACCTGCTGGAAGCAAAAGGCATTGAGGACATCGGCGAGTTGGGTCTGTATTATAAGGAAAAGATTCTTGCGGATATGACCGCACTTCGGATTTCTGCTGACGAGATGGAAACCATTGCAGCGGCGGATCGGTGGCCTTATCCCTCCTACGGTGAACTTTTGTTCGGCGTGAGATAAGAAATAAACTTTTTGATTGACATCATATAGAAAGAAGATGATTATTTATGGAATTTAGCGCAGTAAACACGATTTGGGTACTTTTAGGTGCGGCATTGGTATTCTTTATGCAGGCGGGCTTTTCAATGTGTGAGGCAGGTTTTACCCGAGCAAAGAATACAGGTAACATCCTGATGAAGAATCTGATGGATTTCTGTATCGGCACACCGTGTTTTTGGCTTGTAGGTTTTGGGCTTATGTTCGGGGCAGGAACGGGATTGTTTGGTAAGCTGGATCCGTTCATTCTGGGAGATTACAGTCATATTCTTCCAGACGGTGTTCCCCTTTGGGCGTTTGCGATATTCCAGACAGTGTTCTGTGCAACATCAGCTACGATTGTATCGGGTTCCATGGCAGAGAGAACAAAGTTTTCAGCATACTGTATTTACTCTGCCGCTATTTCACTCCTTATTTATCCGGTTTCCGGACATTGGATTTGGGGCGGCGGCTGGCTCTCCGAACTTGGGTTCCACGATTTTGCAGGTTCAACCGCAGTACACATGGTAGGCGGTGTCTGCGCGTTAATCGGAGCTAAAATACTCGGCCCCCGTATCGGTAAGTATGGCAAGGACGGTAAGCCCCGTGCCATTCTCGGGCACAACATTACGTTTGCAGCGCTTGGTGTATTCATCCTTTGGTTCTGCTGGTTCGGATTTAATGGAGCATCGACGGTAAGCATGGATAACGACGAAAGTATAGCTGCAGCAGGAAGAATTTTCTTCAACACAAATTTGGCAGCGGCAATTGCGTGTTGCACAACGCTCATCGTTACATGGATTCGCTATAAGAAGCCCGATGTGTCTATGACCTACAATGCAGCGCTTGCCGGCTTGGTTGGTATTACGGCAGGCTGCGATGCAGTAAGCCCCATTGGCGCAGCAATTATGGGTATTGTGTTCGGTGTTGTCATTGTCTTTGCGGTAGAATTCTTTGATAAGGTTGCAAAGATTGACGATCCTGTCGGTGCAATTTCGGTTCATGGTGTATGCGGTGCGCTCGGTACGCTTATGACCGGTCTCTTTGCAACAGGCGTAACCACGGAAGAAGGTCTTTTCTATGGCGGCGGTGCACATTTGCTGGGAGTACAGACACTTGGCGTTGTATCGGTGATTGCTTATGTTGCGGTGGTTATCACGATAGTATTTTTGGTTATCAAGCACACAATCGGACTTAGAGCTTCTGCAGAGGATGAAATCGCAGGTCTTGACATTTCTGAGCACGGTCTTGTTACTGCTTACGCAGGCTTTGCGCAGGAGCCTGATACAACCTCCGGCGATGTAGTAACCCCGGTTGTAGTTTCTGGTGATGTGCCCAAGGCTGAGGCGATCCCCGTAAAGAAGGTTCCCACCTTTGACGGCGGTACGCCCAAGCTTACCAAGGTTGAAATTATCTGTAAGGAAGCACGCTTTGAGGCTCTCAAGACGGCGATGAGTGCTTTGGGTATCACCGGTATGACTGTATCCCATGTCATGGGCTGCGGCGTGCAGAAGGGTAAGCCCGAATACTACCGTGGTGTTCCCGTAGAGACTACCCTGTTGCCTAAGGTACAGGTGGATATTGTAGTAAGCAAGGTTCCGGTTTCCAGCGTCATCGAAACCGCCAAGAAGGTGCTTTACACCGGTCACATCGGCGACGGTAAGATCTTCGTTTACGATGTTGAAAACGTAGTGAAGGTTCGTACCGGTGAAGAAGGCTATGACGCACTCCAGGATTTGGAGGATTAACTTACGTAAAATCCTGTCTCCCCTTATGGGGAGGCGGATTTTAGCGGGACTTCCCGCATGATTAACGCTCCGGGAAAACCGATGGACAGCCATGGAAAGACAACTTTCCCGGGGCACCCCCCTCTTGCGTCGGCACACGAGCGTTGACGTAGGCTCGGTGCTTTTTAGGAGCCCTGTGGGATTTTTGGAGAAAGCCTTCCCCCTGGGGGGAAGGGGGACCGCTTCAGCGGTGGATGAGGGGGAATGCATGATATAAATGTACAACGAATTATGTAGAGGTGGCGTTCTCAACGCCGACAGATAGAATGATGGATTGAGAAAACAGGAGATTAGATTATGTGTTCAATTATGGGCTACTGCGGCAGTACAATAGCAGAGGAAGAATTTCAAAAATACTTTGACAAGACCATTTCCCGTGGACCGGATATGTCCCGTATCATCAACACAGGAAATGGCTTGCTTGGTTTTCACCGGTTGTCCATTATGGGTCTTAACGAGGCAGGGATGCAGCCCTTCATCCGGGATAACCGGTATCTGGTCTGTAACGGTGAGATTTACGGCTTCCGTGCGCTAAAGGAAACCCTCATGGAGAAGGGCTACACCTTTGTCAGTGAATCCGATTGCGAGCTGCTGCTGCCCCTGTATCAGGAATATGGCACAGACATGTTTGCTATGTTGGATGCAGAGTATGCCCTGATTCTCTACGACAAAGAAACAGACAGTTATCTTGCCGCCCGGGATCCTATCGGTATCCGTCCTCTTTATTACGGATACGCAAAAGACGGTGCGGCGGTATTTGCAAGTGAAGCTAAGAATCTGGTGGGATTGTGTGAGCATATCAAGCCCTTCCCTCCGGGTCATTATTATAAAGACGGCGCATTTGCTTGTTACAGTGACGTTGCTGGGGTTGAGACGGTCTGTCAGGACGATTTGGAGACCGCCTGCAAGAAGATTCACGACAAGCTGGTCGCCGGAATTGAAAAAAGACTGGACGCAGATGCTCCGGTGGGATTTCTGCTCTCGGGCGGTCTGGATTCCTCTCTGGTGTGCTCTGTGGCGGCAAAGCTTACGGATAAACCCATTAAAACCTTTGCCATTGGTATGAGCGAGGACGCCATTGACCTGAAATATGCCAAGGAGGTGGCGGACTATATCGGTGCTGACCACACCGAGGTTATCATCTGCGAGGAGGACGTACTCAAAGCCCTTCCTGAGGTGGTTGCCCTGCTGGGCACCTACGATATTACCACCATCCGGGCGTCTATCGGTATGTATCTGGTCTGTAAGTATATCCACGAAAACACCGACCTTCGGGTTTTGCTTACCGGCGAAATTTCCGATGAGTTGTTTGGCTATAAATACACGGATTTTGCACCCAGCCCCGAAGCCTTCCAGCAGGAAGCCCAGAAGCGCATCCGGGAGCTACATATGTATGATGTGCTCCGGGCAGACCGGTGTATCTCGGTAAATTCTCTGGAAGCGAGAGTACCCTTTGGAGATTTGGACTTTGTACGCTATGTCATGAGTCTGGAGCCTGCTATGAAAATGAACACCTATGGCAAGGGGAAATACCTGCTGCGCCACGCCTTTGAGGGAGATTACCTGCCTTATAGCATTCTCATGCGTGAAAAGGCGGCATTCAGTGACGCGGTAGGACATTCTATGGTGGATGACCTGAAACGCTATGCCGAAGAAAAGTACACCGAGGCGGAATTTGAAGAAAAGCGCAAGGCTTACACCTTTGCCCAGCCCTTTACCAAGGAATCCTTGCTCTACCGGGAACTGTTTGAGACCTACTACCCCGGTCAGGCAGAGATGATTGCAGACTTCTGGATGCCCAACAAGGAGTGGGAGGGCTGTGACGTGAACGACCCGTCTGCACGGGTGCTTTCCAACTATGGCGACAGCGGAAAATAAGAGGAGGGAACAAAATGAATCAAAGAACCTTATACCGCCCCGAATTTGAACACGATGCCTGTGGTATCGGCGCGGTAATCAGTATAGACGGCAAGCCTACCCACCAGATTGTGGAGGATGCCCTTTCCATCGTAGAACGGCTGGAGCATCGTGCCGGAAAAGACGCCACCGGTGAGGTGGGTGACGGCGTAGGTATCATGCTCCAGATTTCCCATGAATTTTTCTCCAAGGTTGGCTTGGACTTAGGCAATCGCCGGGACTATGGCATCGGTATGTTCTTCCTGCCCCAGGATACTCTGTTGCGCAGACAGGCACAGAAGATGTTTGAGGTTATCTGCCAGAAAGAGAACGTTGAGTTCATTGGCTGGCGTGAGGTACCGGTGGATGCTGATGTACTGGGCAAGCGTGCCCGTGACTGTATGCCTGCCATCTATCAGTGCTTTGTAAAGCGTCCGAAGGATTTGACTCAGGGTCTGGAATTTGACCGCAAGCTCTATGTGATTCGCCGAATCTTTGAGCAGAGTAACGAAAACACCTATGTGGTTTCCTTGTCTTCCCGTACCATTGTATACAAGGGAATGTTTCTGGTATACCAGCTCCGCAGCTTTTATAAGGATTTGCAGAGCGAGGACTACGTCAGTGCCATTGCCATGGTACACTCCCGGTTCTCTACCAATACCATGCCCAGTTGGGAGAGAGCCCATCCCAACCGCTTTATTCTCCATAACGGTGAGATTAACACCATTCGGGGTAATGCCGACCGTATGCTGGCAAGAGAGGAAACCATGCAGTCCCCCTACCTTGCGAAAGATATGGACAAGGTACTCCCGGTAATTTGTCAGTCCGGTTCAGACTCAGCCATGCTGGACAACACACTGGAATTTTTGGTCATGAACGGGGTTCCCCTGCCGCTGGCAGTGATGATTACCATTCCGGAGCCCTGGAAGAACGACCCCAACATCAGCCGCAAAAAGCGGGATTTGTATCGGTATTATGCTACTATGATGGAGCCCTGGGACGGGCCTGCTGCGATTCTGTTTTCCGACGGTGACCTGATGGGTGCGGTGCTTGACCGTAACGGTTTGCGCCCTGCCCGGTACTATATCACCAAGGATAACCGGCTGATTCTTTCCTCCGAGGTAGGCGTACTGGATATTCCGCCAGAGAACATTGCCGTCAAGTCCAGACTGCAGCCTGGCAAGATGCTGCTGGTAGATACGGTTGCCGGCAAAGTGGTCTCCGATGAGGAATGTAAGGAATTTTATGCCGCACGCCAGCCCTACGGGGAGTGGCTGGATAGCCAACAAATCAGCCTGGAGGAACTGGCAGTTCCCAATGAACGGGTACCCCATTACGCGCAGGAGGAACGGGATAAGCTCTATAAGGCATTTGGCTATACCTATGAGGATATCACCAACGCCATTCTGCCTATGGCAAAGAACGGCATTGAGGCAACGGCATCCATGGGCTGTGACATTCCGCTGGCAGTTCTGTCAGAGAAGCACCAGCCTTTGTTTAACTACTTCAAGCAGCTCTTTGCCCAGGTAACCAATCCGCCAATTGATGCCCTGCGTGAAGAAATTGTTACTGATACTACGGTTTATGTGGGCTCTGACGGTAACCTGCTCATGGAACAGAAGGAAAACTGCCGGGTATTGAAAATCAATAACCCCATCCTAACCTCTGTGGATTTGATGAAAATCCGCAACATGAACAAACCTGGATTCAAGGTAGAGACCGTGTCTCTGCTCTATTATAAAAACACCTCTCTGGAAAAGGCGCTGGATCGTCTGTTTGTGGATTGTGACCGCGCCTACCGTGACGGTGCAAATATTGTAATTCTGTCCGACCGCGGCGTGGATGAAAACCATGTGGCAATTCCGTCCCTGCTGGCGGTTTCTGCTATGGAGCAATATTTGATCCGCACCAAAAAGCGGACGGCGGTTTCCATTATCTTAGAGAGTGCAGAACCCAGAGACGTGCATCACTTTGCAACGCTGCTGGGTTACGGTGCAAGAGCGGTGAATCCCTATCTTGCCCAGGAATGTATTGCCGAGCTTATCGACAGCAATCGCTTGAACAAGGATTACCATACCGCCATCGGCGACTACAACAACGCCATTTTGCACGGTATTGTCAAGATTGCCTCCAAGATGGGAATCTCCACCCTGCAGTCCTACCAGTCCGCACAGATTTTTGAGGCAGTAGGTATTTGTCAGGAGGTGGTGGAGAAATACTTCACCAATACTGTCAGCCCCGTAGAGGGTATCGGCCTCAATGAAATCAACGAGGGCGTAGAATGGCGGCATAGTCATGCCTTTGACCCACTGGCTTTAGGGGTGGATACCACTCTGGACAGCATGGGCGCCCATAAGCTCCGCAACGGCAAGGACACCGAGGATCACCTGTATAATCCCCAGACCATCATTGCTCTGCGCGAGGCAACCCATACCGGCTCTTATGAAAAGTTTAAAGAATACACCGCCATGGTGGACGATGAACGCAAGCCCCATACGCTGCGGGGTCTGTTGGAATTTGTCTATGACGAGAACGGTGGTATCCCTCTGGAGGAGGTGGAGCCGGCAAGCGAGATAGTCAAGCGGTTTAAGACCGGTGCCATGTCCTACGGCTCCATTTCCGAAGAGGCGCATACCTGTATGGCAATCGCCATGAACCGGCTGGGCGGTAAGTCCAACTCGGGGGAAGGCGGTGAGGAAATCTCTCGGTTTGGCACCGAGAAGAACAGTGCCATCAAGCAGGTGGCGTCCGGCCGCTTCGGAGTGACCGAGGAATATCTGGTCAGTGCCAAGGAGATTCAGATTAAGATGGCACAGGGGGCAAAGCCCGGCGAGGGTGGACACCTGCCCGGCAAGAAGGTTTATCCCTGGATCGCCAAAACCCGGTACTCGACCCCCGGCGTATCTTTGATTTCGCCGCCGCCCCATCATGATATTTATTCTATTGAGGATTTGGCACAGTTGATTTTTGACCTGAAGAACGCCAACCGGGATGCCGGAATTTCCGTAAAGCTGGTGTCCGAGGCAGGCGTGGGAACCATCGCTGCCGGTGTTGCCAAAGCAGGTGCCGGTGTGATTCTGGTTTCCGGCTATGATGGCGGAACCGGTGCCGCCCCCCAGAGCTCCATTCACAACGCAGGCTTGCCCTGGGAGCTGGGACTGGCAGAAGCACACCAGACCTTGATCCAGAGCGGTCTGCGCTCCCGGGTACGGCTGGAAACCGACGGTAAGCTCATGAGCGGACGTGATGTAGCCATTGCTTGTATCTTGGGTGCAGAAGAATTTGGTTTTGCCACTGCGCCGCTGGTTACCATGGGATGTGTGATGATGCGCGTTTGTAACCTGGACACCTGTCCGGTGGGTATTGCAACCCAGAACCCGGATTTGCGGTGCCGTTTCTGCGGTAAGCCCGAGTATGTTATGAACTTTATGACCTTCATTGCAGAGGAACTGCGTGAAATCATGGCAAAGCTGGGCGTCAGAACTGTTGACGAGCTGGTGGGCAGAACCGACAAGCTTTCGGTGCGTGAAAAAAAGCTTACCAAGCGTGCGGAAATGCTGGATTTGTCCGGTATTCTGGGTGCCGGTTGTACAGATTATGCGATTCATCATCAGCCGGAGGATGCTTTTGACTTTGAACTGGAAAAGACTATTGACCTAAAGACCTTCCTGCCGGCATTTGAACCGGCTATGAAGAAGAAAAAAACCCATCGTATCAAGGCGGAGGTTTCCGCTACCAACCGTACGGTGGGAACTCTTCTGGGCTCGGAAATCAGCAAGCGGTTCGGCACCAGTCTTCCGGAGGACACCTATGTCATTGATTGTCACGGCAGCGGCGGTCAGTCCTTTGGTGCGTTTATACCCCAGGGTCTCACGTTGAACCTCTGCGGTGACAGTAACGACTACTTCGGTAAGGGACTTTCCGGCGGTAAACTGTCGGTTGTTCCGGATGCAAAGAGTACCTTCAAGGCAGAGGAGAATATCATTATCGGTAATGTTGCCCTGTACGGTGCCACCGGCGGCAGTGCCTTCATCAACGGTATTGCCGGGGAACGCTTCTGCGTTCGTAACTCTGGTGCGGTTGCGGTGGCAGAGGGCTGCGGCGACCACGGCTGTGAGTATATGACCGGCGGCAGAGCAGTGATTTTAGGCAGCACCGGGAAGAACTTTGCAGCTGGTATGAGCGGCGGTATTGCCTATGTGCTGGACAGAGACCATGACCTGTATCTCAAGCTTAATAAGGAGATGGTCACCATGAGCAATGTCACCGAATCCCATGACATTGACGAGCTTACCGATTTGATTTTCCAGCATGTAAAGGCGACGGACTCTGCAATCGGTAAGGAGATTCTTGGGAATCTGGAGGAGTATCTGCCTCGGTTTAAGAAGATTGTCCCCAACGACTTTAGGCAGATGCTGATTACCATCGGCAAGCTGGAAGAAAAAGGCGTCTCTCGTGAGAAAGCGGAACTTGAGGCGTTTTACCTCAATCAAACGGTATAGGAGGCGAGAAGAATGGGTAAAGCAACAGGATTTTTGGAATATCAGCGGCAGACCAATGA
>JAXJVM010000142.1:0-2969 GCA_036308515.1 Clostridia bacterium
CTTGGGGAGAAGGTGTCGGCGTAGCCGACGGATGAGGGGTAATATGTCGCCCGATATCTTGACACACGCCCTCGAAATTTCTAGTAATCTCTAAATTGGAATACCTTAAAACCGTATATCCCAACTCCGCAAAAAAAGCATCTCGCTGCTTGTCCTTCCGCTTCCCTTCTTCTTCATAATGCTGGGATCCATCAAGTTCAATCACAAGCTTCGCTTCTGCACAATAAAAGTCAACAATATAATCGTTGATAACTTTTTGCCGATGAATGGTAACTGGTAATAACTTCAGGAAATCATACCAAAGATGCCGTTCTTCCTTTGTCATGTTCTTTCGTAAATTCTGCGAAAAGGAAGTCAATCGTCCATTTTTGATATAATTCATAGTTGTCTACCTCTTTTGTGAAAAAACTCCCCTCATCAGTCACCTTCGGTGACAGCTTCCCCCCAGGGGGAAGCCTTTCCGCATTATGCCTTCTCCTTGGGGAGAAGGTGTCGGCGTAGCCGACGGATGAGGGGGGGGGCCTTCTCCTTGGGGAGAAGGTGTCGGCGCAGCCGACGGATGAGGGGTACATCTATTTCCAAAGCACTTTTCGCGCTTCTTTCACCGCGTCTTTGGAAATATCACAGGTAAAGTCATACACCGGCACACGCTCCATCAGTTCAGCGGCGAGATCGACAGCGCGTTCAATACTATCCTTAAAAGGCAGCTTGCGGGTCTCGCCTAAAATCCGCGCATAAGCATCCATGCCGGAGATGGGCGTCAGCTTATTCTCTGTCCCGCGCCGCAGCAGAACCACTGCTGCAAGAGGTGTCTGCCTATTGGCATTAAGGTCGGTTTTACCGCTCCATGGGCTACCGCAGGCATAAACAGCTTCGGGTCTGTCCAGACGGAGTACGGGGGTATCGTCATTGATATAGGTGACATTCGGCAGATATTTTTGCCAGAGACCGGTATGGGTACTCTTGCCTGTACCGGAGGGTGCCACAAAGACAACTGCCTTGCCGTCCACCTCAATACAGGAGCCGTGAATCACCATCCGCTTTTGCCGAAGGGCAAAATCCTCTAGAGCAAATCCCATACAGAAATAATCGCGCAGATCACACAATTCACCGTCCGGAGAAAGCACGAATACCTCCGCCCCCTTGTCAGTAAGCTGCAGAATCGCACCTACCTCTTCCTCCATGCCAATCAATCCACGGTAGATGGTTTTGGGGCAATTATCCGCAACCTTCCACATACTTCCGGCAATGAGACGCTCCTCTCCTGCTACTTCGGGGAGCACGGGGAGTCTGTGAATATTTACCCTATAATCAAAGCAATGCTCCCCCTCTTTAGCGAGAGGGAGCATATACTCCGTCATATGTTCTTTTGACTTTTCGCCGGCATTCTGTACCGCAAGCACAAGCCCGGCAATCTCATAATATAGCACGCTGATTATTCAGTTTCTGTATATGACCAGTTGCTGCCAATAGTTGTATTTTCCTCATCTGCTAACGCAAGCTTCAATGCAGCTGAACGGCTATACTTGAAACTGGAGCCTTTATATACCGTCTTGGGTGTTGCGAAAACAATGTTGCTATTTTCTTTTTCCAGATTGACCATGCGGAGACTCGGCATCTCAAATCCGGCATGTTCAAATGCTAATTTTCTCATGATTTTACCTCCTTATGATTCATCCGAAATTACTCTGCAGTGGGAATGGTAATCCACTTACCAGTTTGGGCAGCATTATAGCCGCTATTATCTTTATAATAAGTAACTGCGTACAGGGCACCGGAAAATCCATTCTCATCATAAACTCTGATTGCGAACTTACCATCAGTGTTTCTACCCAATGCAGCAAGTTTTACTGCATTGCTACTGGTACCATCCTCAGATAAGCCGAAAATTGTCTGTTCGGCATCTGACTCGGACTTTGCCAGAATAATACCAAACTCCTCAGCATTGCCATCAACATCGCCAACTACTACTATGGAAGGAGCTGTACTTCCGTCATCATTGGTATCTGCATCTTCAGCCGGAAAATATGCCATACCAATGGTAGAAGCAGTAATGTCCGCCGAAGTAGATTGGGTCGTTACCGCAATGCTAAAACCATTTTCGGAGGTATAACCAGTTACGAGATCACCATCAATCCAGATTGCATTAACGCCAACAAACCACTTGTCATCAGTGATTGAAGCGCTATTGACTGTTAAAGCTGTAACAGTTTTTCCCGTAGTGTTAAAGGGAACACTAACCCAACCATCTTCCTCTTCAGGCAAGGTAGCAGTAACAGTAGTTGGAGCACTGTTATCTTCGGTAATGGAAACAGGGATTCCGGGAATAGTAGCGCCAGAAACAGATGTAACACTAGCACCAACAGCAATCTTAGCACCTACATTTGCAGAACTGGTCTGGTAAGAAAAGGTCTTGCTACCACTATCATCAGCCACAAATTTGTACTGATCTACATAGACGATATCAGAACCATCTGTAATTTCACTTGCAGAGTTCAAATCCTCACTGTATACCAGATAAGTAGCAACCTCGCCGGTAGTACCACCGGTAACAGTAGAATCAACCTGAATAGTGCCATCACTCTTATACGTTGTTGTAGTTCCGGTATAGGTTGCTGCAAACGCACTGGTCATGGATACCAAACATGCAGCGCCTACGATTAAACTAATTGCTTTTTTTAACACATACATCTCCTCCTTAGGAATGTTTATATAAAGGTTCATCATTTTACTACGTCAACATTCCCCGTGGGGAATGTAAATTGAAAATGGAGAATTGAAAATGTAAAACTTCGGTTGATTTTTTCCGTTGAAAAAAACTTTCAACTTTCAACTTTCAACTTTCCATTTTCCACTCGCCATGCGGTATCACAAAGCTCTACCGCGGTCTGCCGGTGGGTGACAAAAACCACGGTTTTGTTCAGCAGACGCAGATTCTTAAGAATCTGTTCCTCTGCATCAACGGAAAG
>JAXJVM010000143.1:0-7872 GCA_036308515.1 Clostridia bacterium
CCTGACGGAACCCAATATGACCCGGTTCATCATGAGCCTGGAAGAAGCAGTAGACCTTGTGCTCTTTGCCTTCCAAGAGGGCAAGAGCGGTGATATTCTAGTGCAAAAGGCACCGGCTTGTACCATTGAGGTGCTGGCAAAGGCAGTAAAGGAACTCTTCCCCGGGGACAGCGAAATCAAGGTCATTGGCATTCGCCACGGCGAAAAGATGTACGAAACCCTGCTGACCAACGAGGAGTGTGCCAACGCCATCGACATGGGCGACTTTTATCGGGTTCCGGCGGATCAGAGAGATTTGAACTATGACAAGTACTTCAAGGAAGGCAACGAAAACCGCAATCCCTTGACGGAATTTGATTCCAATAATACAGAACTGCTTACCGTAGAACAAGTAAAGGAAAAGCTGCTGACACTTGAATATATCCGTAACGAAATGGCGGCTATGGAGGCTAAATAATGAATATACTAATCACCGGCGCAAAAGGATTTGTGGGAAAGAATCTTTCAATGGCATTGCAAAATATCAAAGAAGGTAAGGATAGAACTCATCCTGATATAAAGATAGACAACCTTTATCTTTATGATGTTGATTCCAGTCCGGAATTGCTGGATGATTACTGCAAAAACGCAGATTTTGTATTTCACCTGGCAGGGGTCAACCGTCCGGAAACCGAAGAAGAATTTATGCAAGGGAATTTCGGTTTTACCTCTGATTTGCTGCATGCTTTAAAAATGTGCGGAAACAAGGCTCCGATTATGATATCTTCTTCCATTCAGGCATCTCTTGATAATCCGTATGGCAGAAGCAAAAAAGCCGGTGAAGATTTAATCTTTGCTTATGGAAAAGAAAACAATGTACGAGTTCTTGTATATCGTTTGCCTAATGTTTTTGGAAAGTGGTGCAGACCCAACTATAACAGTGCGGTGGCAACTTTCTGCCATAATATTGCCCATGAGCTTCCTATCACGGTCAACAACCGTGAGCATCTGATGACCCTTGTGTATATCGATGACGTGGTCGCTGAGCTGATTGCGGCTCTTGAATCGAAAGAAACCAAAGACGGGGGCTATTGTAAAGTTCCTGTGGAACACCAAATTACACTCGGTGAAATTGTGGATTTGCTCTATCAATTTCACGATCTTCCACAGACCTTGATGATGGCTGAGATGCCAAACAATTCTTTTGCGAAAAAGCTATACGCTACCTATCTCTCTTATTTGCCGAAAGAAAAGGTTGCTTTTCCGCTGAAGATGAATACGGATGACCGGGGCAGTTTTACAGAACTGTTAAAAACGGAAAAATGCGGACAGTTTTCGGTAAATATTTCAAAGCCCGGCATTACCAAGGGGCAGCATTGGCATAACACTAAGTGGGAATTTTTTATTGTTGTTTCCGGTCACGGGCTGATTCAGCAACGCAAAATCGGCACCGATGAGGTATTAAATTTTGAAGTGAGCGGTGAAAACATAGAGGCAGTGCATATGTTACCCGGTTATACCCATAACATTATGAATCTGTCTGATACAGAAAATTTGGTTACGGTGATGTGGGCAAACGAATGCTTTGACCCCCAAAAACCGGATACCTTTTTCGAGGTGGTAGAATAAATGTTTAAAAACAACGGGAAATTAAAGCTTTTGATTATTGTTGGTACCAGACCTGAGATTATTCGCCTTGGAGCGGTGATCAATAAATGCAGAAAGTATTTTGATACAATCCTTGCGCATACCGGACAGAACTATGATTATAATCTAAACGGTGTATTTTTTAGGGATTTACAGATAGACGAGCCAGAAGTGTATTTAAACGCAGTAGGAGAGACCTTGGGACAAACCATGGGGAATATCATTGCAAAATCCTATGATTTGATGGTAGAACTCAAGCCTGATGCAGTTCTGGTGCTTGGGGATACCAATAGTTGTCTTTCTGTAATCGGAGCAAAGAGATTACATATTCCAATTTTTCATATGGAAGCCGGGAATCGTTGTAAGGATGAGTGTTTGCCAGAGGAAACAAACAGACGGATTGTAGACATCATTAGTGACGTAAATATGGCATACTCTGAGCATGCAAGAAGATATCTTGCAGATTGCGGTCTTCCAAAAGAACGCACCTATGTGACAGGCTCGCCAATGGCGGAGGTTTTGCATAACAACTTAAAGCAAATTGAAGCAAGCAATATTCATGCAAGGCTTGGTCTTGAAAAAGGAAGGTATATCCTGCTGTCGGCACATCGTGAAGAAAATATTGACACGGAGAAAAACTTTCTTTCCCTGTTTTCTGCTATCAACAAAATGGCGGAAAAATATGATATGCCCATTCTGTATTCTTGTCACCCAAGAAGCAAAAAGCGGTTGGAGGGGAGTGGCTTTCAGCTTGATAAGCGTGTGATTCAACATGAACCTTTGGGATTTCATGATTACAATTGCTTGCAGATGAATGCCTTTGCAGTGGTTTCTGACAGTGGAACCCTGCCAGAAGAATCCAGTTTTTTTACTTCTATCGGGAAGCCCTTTCCTGCCATATGTATCCGGACAAGTACGGAGCGCCCGGAGGCATTGGACAAAGCATGCTTTATTCTTGCGGGCATAGATGAACATTCTCTGCTGCAAGCTGTTGATACTGCTGTAATGATGAATGAGAATAAGGATTACGGAATCCCGGTGCCTGATTATGTAGAAGAGAATGTTTCGGATAAGGTTGTGAAATTGATACAATCCTATACAGGTGTGGTAAACAAAATGGTTTGGAGAAAGGAACTTTAAAATGAAGATTGCAGTAGCAGGGACGGGGTATGTTGGTCTGTCCATGGCCGTTTTACTGGCACAATACAATGAAGTAAAGGCTGTTGATATTATACCTGACAAAGTTGAACTGATCAATCAGAAAAAAACGCCGATTGTTGACAAAGAAATGGAAGAATTTCTGGCAACCAAAGAATTGAATCTGGTTGCAACAACCGATGGAGATTCTGCGTATCAAGATGCAGATTTTGTTATAGTAGCAACGCCAACTAACTATGATGAAACGAAAAATTATTTTGATACTTCGTCTGTTGAAAGTGTAATTAAACAGGTTCTGGCAGTCAATCCAAAGGCAATGGTTATCATTAAATCCACCGTTCCGGTAGGGTTTACCGAAACAATGCGAAAAAAATATTACTGCAATAATCTTTTGTTCAGTCCGGAGTTTTTGCGTGAAGGTAGAGCACTGTATGACAATCTGTATCCCAGCCGTATCATTGTTGGTGTACCTTTGCATGATACCCGGCTAAAAGAAGCAGCCGAAAACTTTGCGGAATTGTTGCAACATGGTGCGTTAAAAGAAAATATAGAAATTCGCCTTATGAACCCTACTGAGGCTGAGGCGGTAAAATTATTTGCCAATACCTATCTGGCACTTCGTGTTTCTTTTTTTAACGAACTGGATACCTATGCCTTGGTTCGAGGCTTAGACACCAGAGCAATCATTGAAGGCGTAGGGCTTGATCCCCGCATCGGTGATCACTACAATAATCCTTCCTTTGGTTATGGTGGCTACTGTCTGCCAAAGGATACTAAGCAATTACTTGCGAATTACACCGATGTTCCGCAGAATATTATTTCTGCGATCGTGGCGGCAAATGGAACACGAAAAGATTTCATAGCTGAACAAATCATTGCCCAAAATCCAAAGGTGGTGGGGATTTACCGTCTCACCATGAAATCGGGGTCGGATAACTTCCGTCAATCCTCGATCCAAGGGGTTATGAAACGTATTAAGGCAAAGGGGATTGACGTGGTAATTTACGAACCTACTGTGAATGAGGAGACTTTCTTCGATAACCGTGTGATTCGGAATCTTGAAGAATTTAAACGAATGTCAGATATTATTCTTGCAAACAGATATCATAGTGATATTGAAGATGTGCTTGATAAGGTTTATACCAGAGATTTATATTTCAGAGATTAAAAAAGTGTGGTGAATAACATTTATACAGATACAAAGATGTTGATTGCTTTTTTGCGTTCCGGAATATGCGATACAAAAATGGATCCATCAATTACAACGGCACTTACCGAAGATAGTTTGTTGGATTTATTTATTCTTGCAAAAAAGCATGATTTGGCACAAATTGTGGCAGAGGTTTTATTTGAAAAAAATTTGATATCCGATGGTGAAATTGCGGATATCTACCGAACGTGCCTGAAACGTTCGGTACTGCGCTATCAGCAGATGCACTATGAGTTTTTAAAAATATGCAGGAGTTTTGAAGAAAATCAGATTCCATATTTGCCTCTGAAGGGTTCTGTTATTCGCCGATATTATCCGGAACCATGGCTGCGTACAAGTTGTGATATTGATATATTGGTCAAGAAAGAAGATTTACAACGTGCCTCCGAATTGCTGATAGAACATCTCGGTTATGACAGTACCATTAAGGAAGCGCATGATTGGGGATTTTTATCGAAAAACAAAACCTATATAGAATTACATTTTGATTTGATTGCGCAAAAATCAGGGTTTCCACGCAGATGGAGTGCTGCCTGCCTTGCTGATGTATGGTGTACTGCAACAGTCGTAGATGGAACTCAATTTCAATATGCCATGCCCGATGAGCTGTTTTACTTTTATCATATTGCTCATATGGCTAAACACTTTGAAAACGGAGGGTGTGGGATGAGACCGTTTCTTGATCTTTGGCTGCTTGACAACACCGTGGTGTATGACAAAAGTAAAAGGGATAAGCTCCTGCAAGATGGAAAATTGCTAGATTTTGCAAATGCGGTTCGAAAATTGTCTTCCGTCTGGCTTGATGGCGTAGAATATGACCAACTGGCAAAAGATATCGAAGACTATATCACCGATGCAGGAGTTTACGGTAGTGTGCAAAATAAAGTGGCCTTTTATCAGAATAAACGGGGGAGCAAAGTGAAATATGTACTATCCAGACTCATAGCTCCCTATGACGATTTAAAATATCAGTACCCCATACTTGAAAAATATTGCTGGCTATTACCCTTGTGTGAGGTACGCAGGTGGTTTCGGCTATTATCCTGGAAAAATAGAAAGCGTTCTGTGGCTGAGCTAAAATTCAACAGTACGATGTCTGATGCAAAGATGAAAAATACAGCCAATCTTATCGATAGGCTAGGATTGTAATATTACGATAAAACGCTCGTTGCACGGGCGTTTTTTGTATGATAAGCGGTTTTGTTTGGCACGATTTGTCACACTTCTTTTTGTATACTTTTCTTGTAGCCGGAATAACAAAAAAAGGAGTGATTTTATGTCTATCTGGTTGAATCCGAAAGGAGAAACCTATGCAGGCACCGGGCAGAATGCCTGGTTAAAAAAGTATGCCGATCGTCTGACGGACTCCCTCAAACAGGAAGTTGATGCGAATTTGTCCTTGCATTTTGCGGGAACCGGCCATCGGCATCGGGCAGAGGATATTGACTTTGACCAAACCACGGTAAAATCTGCCCTGGATACCGAAACAGAAACACGGGCAAAGGCGGACGCTGCACTGGAAACTGCTCTGTTGGGGGAAGCCGCTGCCAGAGAAACCGCAAACAACAATATTCTCACCGAGGTGCGCAGCTTAAATCTAAAAAATGGAGGTAGTTCCGGAAGTTTACGCAGTACCGGATCCTCCGGTGATGCCGGTGAGGATGCAATACAGTTGGGAAAGGACTGTGAAGCAACAGGCCCTCGTTCCCATGCGCAAAATTATGGTACCGTTGCAGCAAGTCCTTGCCAGAGTGCCAGAGGCAGATTTAACGAGAAGGATGATAAGGGAAGCTATGTCGATATTGTCGGCAACGGCACAAGCGATACGGAACGTTCTAATGCTTATACCTTAGACTGGGAAGGCAATGGCCACTTTGCAGGAAATGTATATGTGGGCGAGGGTAAGGAGAAGCTGGCAATCGCAAATGCCTCCTTGCCGGGGATGACCAATTACCAGGGAGAAATCGACATCGGGAGCTTTGGGCTGTATAAAGAAGATGCATCATCCTTCCAGGAGGATGTGGATTTCATTCTGGAAAGAGTTGCATCTTTAACACAGGATATTGACCCTACCAAAACGTCTATGTGTGTGATACGCGGAAATTGCACGTATTACGTTATTGAGGATGTTTTGGAGGGTGGAATCTACCTGGTGGAAAATGAGGGCAATAGCTTTCCCGTTTATGGTTGGGTTTACTGGCGCCCGGATAATGGACCCGACAATGGAGAAAACGGCTCTGTGTATATTCGCAATTCAGTCATTTTGTTTCAGGATATCTTGGATGGCGAAGCCATATTTCATTACAGTCGAACCGGAACCTATACGGCAGGAGATACCTGGGAACAAAGCGGTGTATGGGGTGACTGGGAGAAAGATAGCTATAGAGGGCTGGTTAGCCGGAAGGAACATGCCGGGACAATTGCGGAGATCAAAACGGATCTAAACGGCAAACTTGACAAGGACACCATGGTCACCGAAGCGGCAAACAACACCCTTGTGCTCGAGGAAAACCAGGATGCACGGCTGGGGGAAACATCTTCCCTTGTGCTATCCATGCCGGAGAACCTCGGCGACTGGTACCGGAGCACCTTCAGTTTCCAGAGTGGGGAGAATGCAACCTCACTTGTGTATGGCTATACGCCTTTGGACTGGAAGGGAGATGATGTGACCTCGGACGGAAGATTTGTTCCTGAACCCTTTTCTACCTATGAGGTGGATGTGAAAAACCTCGGTATCAACGGTGTCCGTGCAAGAGTAGATAAAATTGCCGGGTATACCTCCGCGGATGTGGAGGGGACGGTTTTGGCACTCCCAAGCAGTGCCGGAAAAGCGTTGAGAGATTACAAGATATACGGCAATAGCGAGCAGGATGGAACTCCTTCAACAGAAACATCGGTTGCCATTCAAAGCGTGGGTGACTACAACGAGGATACCGGAAAGTACGATGTGCCCATTGTACTTCATTATAAGAATTGGTGGCATTGTCCGGATAGTGCTGTGTTGCATCCATCGGTAACTTACGAAAAAGACAGCCAGACTTTTACAATAAAGGGGGCGGGAGTACAACAATTCTTTTATCAATTTCCCATGCCGATTCCTGCAGGAACTACGTGTGCAGTTACGCTAAAGATGCTTGCGGGTGAGATGGCAAAAGGCGTTCTCTCGGTCGGTGGTTTCCATCGCGGAGCTTCTGATTCTCATCAGTGTGTAGTGCAAACAAAAGAGGGGTCCTCTTATGTCATCAACGAATCCTTGGCAGGGCGTACCTTTACATCAGTTTCAACTGCAACCGATACAATAACACATTTAATGATATATATTGATGGAAGCTATGTAGTGTCGGAACCGCCGCAGTTTCAAGTACAATTTGAAATCGGCGATACTCCTACCGACTACGAACCATACATCGAACCAGTTACCACCACCGTTTCTTTGGATGCGCCCTTGCGAAAGGTGGGCGAGGCTGCGGACTACATGGATTATAAAACCGGAATGGTTAACTATCGGGTGGCTGAATGCGTCTTGACCGGAAATGAGAGTTGGGCGTATGTTGTCGATGGCGATTATTTTAAACTAGCCCTTAGCCGTGAAGCCAATACTTCGGCTATGGAGTCGTCCCTGTGCAGTCATTACGTATATGGGGATGCTACGCTTGACCAAAGCTTTTGGATAGATGGAACTGAGCAAGCCTTGTGCATCAAGGATACCCGATTTACTAATGAGGACGAATTAAAAATATGGCTGCAAAGTGAGGAGGTTCGTATCATCTATCCAACGTTACTGGCAATGGGAGCACTCGTGAAATTGCCTGTCATCGACACCAACCTTTACGATAACGTAATCAGTATAGGCACAAGCGTGCAACCCAGTAATGTAA
>JAXJVM010000144.1:0-10263 GCA_036308515.1 Clostridia bacterium
CTGGAGCAGACCAAGAATGCCCGTTACTATATTCTGGACGAGGTTATGCTCAAAGCAATTCCCCAGCCCAGAGAAGAACTGTCTCCCTATGCACCTAAGATGATTACCATGACCATTGACGCTGAAAAGATCAGCGAGGTGATCGGCCGCGGCGGCGAGACCATCAAGGGCATCCAGGCAGAGACCGGTACCAAGATTGACATCAAGGAAGAAGGCGCATACGGCAGAGTATTCATCGCAGCCGTTGACAGCGAAGCCGGTGACCAAGCACAGAAGATGATTGAAGCCATTGTTAAGGAGCCGGAAGCCGGTGAAATCTACGAGGGCAAGGTTGTCCGGATTATGGACTTCGGTGCATTCGTAGAGATTCTCCCCGGTAAGGACGGTTTGATTCACATTTCCAAGCTGGCAAAGGGCAGAGTGGAAAAGGTTACGGATGTAGTCAAAGAGGGCGACACCGTAAAGGTAGAGGTCATCGAAATTGACGATAAGGGCAGAATCAACCTGAGAAGATTAGAAAACTAATTGCAAACAAAAATCCCCGACTCTGCAGAGTCGGGGATTTTTGCCAAAGAAGTCAAAAGCATAATCTATGAACCCTCCCTTTTAGAGAAAGAGATTATGAAATTTTCCTTGTGTTTTGCTGGTTGTTAGAGTATAATAACGCTATATGACATTTTGATTAACGAAAGGGTGAAAAGCGTGCTGCAGATTGACGGTGTGGTGGAAGAAATTATCTATGAAAATCACGAAAACGGCTATACCGTCTGTGATATTTCCAGCGGCGGTCAGCTGATTACCCTGACGGGGTATATGCCCAATCTCACCGAGGGTGAACGGATTCTGGTGCATGGGCAATGGATCACCCATGTGGAGTACGGCGACCAGTTCAAGGTGGAATACTACGAACGGCAAATGCCCTCCACTGAAACGGAAATTGAAAAATACCTGGCATCCGGGCTTTTGCCGGGCATCGGCAAAGCCACTGCCCGGAAGATTGTAGAGCTTTTCGGTGCCGAAGCCTTGGACGTCATTGAACATGAGCCGGATCGGCTTCTTGTGATTTCCGGACTTACCAAGAAAAAGGTGGACGCCATCTACAAAAAGTACGTAGAGCTCATCGGAGTGCGCGAGGTTGTGATTTTCTTTCAGCGGTTTGGGGTTTCTCCCTCGGCGGCGGTGAAGGCCTTTAAGCTTTTTGGCGCTAACACCGTCCAGATGGTAACGGAGAATCCCTATATTCTGGCGGATAAGGTGGACGGTATCAGCTTTCAAACTGCCGACAGTATGGCGGCGGAAATCGGCATTGACAAGAACTCCTTTGACCGGGTGTCCTCCGGCATTCGCTATCTCATGCAGCAGATTGGCTACCTCAGCGGTCACACCTTTCTGCCCCGGAGCACCGTGGTAGGTCAGGCGGCGCAGTTTCTAGAGGTAGAAAAAAACGTGGCAGAGGAAACCGTGGCAGAAATGCTCTTGCAGGAGGAATTGATTCTCAATAACATGGGGGACTATGATGCCCTTTACCTCCGGCTCTTTTACGATGCGGAAAAGCGGGTGGCAGAGCGGATTTTGGAGATGTCTCAGCTGATTTTTGATACGGATATCCAAGAAATCAACGAACTCATTGAAGAGGTGGAAGCAGAAACCGGGATTCAACTGGCAGAAAAGCAGTTGGAGGCAGTCCGGGCGGTCTTTGAAAACTCCGCTATGGTCATTACCGGCGGCCCCGGTACGGGAAAAACCACCATCATTAAGACGATTATTGCCTTGATGGAGCGCTCACGCAAGCGTGTCATGCTCACTGCGCCTACCGGTCGTGCGGCAAAGCGAATGACCGAGCTTTGCGGCGTGGAGGCGAAAACCATCCACCGGCTTTTGGAGATTACCCCCGGGGTAGACGCGGTGGGCTCGCAGTTTGCCAGAAACGCCCAGAACCCTCTGGAATGTGATATTCTGATTATTGACGAGATGTCCATGGTGGATATTTTGCTCATGAATAGCCTGCTGGACGCAGTACCCCGTGGCACCCGTGTGGTTATGGTGGGGGACAGTGACCAGCTTCCCTCGGTTGGGGCAGGCAACGTTCTGAAGGATATCATCGACAGTGACGCCCTGACCTGCATCCGGCTGACTGAGATTTTCCGTCAGGCACGGGAGAGCATGATTGTGGTCAATGCCCATCGTATCAATCGTGGCGAAATGCCCTTGTTTAATGATAAGGATAATGACTTCTTTCTGGTAACCCGAAAGGATCCCCTTTCGCTGCCGGAGACCATTGCCGACCTCTGCGCAAGGCGGCTTCCTAAGGCGTACGGACTTTCTAACCTGTCCCAGATTCAGGTGCTGACACCTACCCGAAAATCCCTGATTGGGGTGCAGAACCTTAATGCCGTGCTGCAGGATGCCTTAAACCCGGCAAGCCCTGACAAGGCAGAAAAGCTCACCGGACATTGTGTGTTTCGGGTGGGGGATAAGGTCATGCAGATTAAGAATAACTACCAGCAGGAATGGGAACGGCTCAGTGACGGTGAGAAGGGGCTGGGCGTGTTCAACGGCGATGTGGGCTTTATTATGGATATTGATAACCGCAGTCAAAAGGTTTCGGTGGTCTTTGACGATAAGCTGGTGAAGTATGACTTTCTGCTTCTGGACGAGCTGGAGCTTGCCTATGCCGTGACGGTACATAAGAGCCAGGGCAGTGAGTTTGATGTGGTGGTGATGCCCATGTTCGAGACCCATCGGCTGCTCATGACCCGAAACCTCTTGTATACCGCCATTACCCGTGCTAAGTCTCTGGTGGTGCTGGTGGGACAGGAGCAGTACATCAAAACCTTTGTGGACAACGACAACATCCAGCGCCGGTTCTCCGGGCTGAAGGATAAATTACAGATATTTTAGAGGAGAGAAATCATGGAATATTTTGCAGCACCTTTGCAGAACCTGATAGAAGAGTTTGAAAAGCTTCCGGGTATCGGGAGTAAGACCGCCCAGCGGCTTGCGTTTCATGTGCTGAACCAGCCGGAGGAAAAGGCGGAGAAGTTTGCCCGTGCTATTCTGCACGCCAAGAAGTCCCTTTGCTACTGCAAGGAGTGCCAGAATCTTTCGGACAAAGAGGTTTGTAATATTTGCGGCAATCCTGCCCGTGACCACAGTGTGATTTGCGTCATGGAAAGCCCCAAGGATGTGCTGCAGATGGAGCGTACCAACGAATTTAAGGGGGTCTATCACGTGCTTCACGGGGCGATTTCTCCTATGGATAACGTTGGCCCGGACGATATCCGTATCAAGGAGCTGGTCACCCGGGTGGGCAGCGGCCAGGTACAAGAGGTTATTATGGCAACCAATCCCAACTTAGAGGGTGAAACTACCGCCATGTATATCTCTAAGCTGATTAAGCCCTTTGGCGTCAAGGTGACCCGGATTGCCCACGGTGTTCCGGTGGGTGGCGAGTTGGAATTTGCAGATGAAGTAACCTTATCCAAAGCCATGCAATGGCGGATAGAATTATAAAGGAGGACGTTTGATGAAAAAAAGATGGTTATCCATGATGCTCGCGGCGGTATTGGCAGTGCCTATGGTGCTGCAGCAGGCTTTTGCGGCAGAGCTTCCCAGCCGGTTTTGGGGACTGAATGACAGCTACGCCGCCGCCAAGAACAGTGGTGATGATGACGGTATTATTTACTACGGTGAAGCGGTGGTTGAACTCCTTTCCGCTGAGGAACAGACGGCACAGGTCAAAGAAATTCTGGCGTCCAGATACTACGATATTGCTGATGCCTATGACCGGCGGGGGGATTTCCCCACTGCCGGATATTATTACAGCCAATACATCCCCTATGGGGAACTGATGGGCTGGACGGACGGCGTGAAGATTGCCAAGGCTAAGGCAGAACGGTATGCGCCCAGTGTTCAGGCGTATACCAAGGCGGTGCAGCCCCAGAAGTACTTCGGCAGCCGCAATGAGCCGGAACTGGGGGTGCTCTACGGTCAGGTGTCCGAAGAGAGCCAGGCAAACGAATCTATGATTCTTTTATATATTGATTACGGCAATATGCCCAACGACTGGGACTATCATATCCTGAATCAGGCGCGGGAGCGCAATCAGGCGGTGGAAGTTGCCTGGAACATTCAGGGACAGGGTTCTGCTCTGTGGGATATCCCCAACCAGAGTGCCTATGTCAGCAGCTTCATGAGTGAGCTTAACAAATATTCCGATGTTCCCATGTATCTGCGTATTGGTGCGGAAATGAATATTTGGGGGGACAAGCCCGACCCGGAGGCGTTCCAACGGGCGTTTCGGTTCCTGGCGGATGCAGCGCACAATCAGACCAAGCATGTGGCAACGGTATGGTCGGTGAGCCATGCGTCTGAATGGAATACCAACATGGAAGACTTTTATCCCGGAGATGTGTATGTGGATTGGGTAGGTATTTCCGCCTATTTGATTCGGCATTTTCAGGGTCAGGAATGGCCGATAGACCAGAGGTTTAACGAGGTTTGCTTCAATGCCGGTGATGCGGCTGACCCCATTATGGTAGTCAAAGAGGCTATCGAGAAGTTCGGTGACAGAAAACCCATTATGCTGGCAGAGTGTGGCAGTGCTCATACTACGGTATCTATGGGAATGGATAACACCGACTGGGCGGTGAACCATCTGCGGCGGATGTACTGGTTTGTGCCTATGGTATATCCTCAGGTGAAGCTGATTGCGTATTTTAATACCTATGTGGCACCTGAGACCAATGACTATGCCTTAAACCATAATACTGCACTTGAGAACACCTATGAAAGCTTGGTGTGTGCACCCCATTTTATCCAAAATCAATATGCAGCCAAGGCCAGCCAGACCTATCAACCTCTGACAGACGGTATGGTTCTGGTACAGAAGCAGACGCCCCTCTATGCATATCCCCATGTTTACGGCGATGATAATCCTGTGGTTCGCTACATTCTGGATGGCAATACCGTTGCTGAGGTGTCTCAGGTTCCGTACCTGCTGGACTATAACTTTGCAAACTGTGCCATTGGAGAGCACACCCTGCGTGTGGAGGCGGTTTCCAACGGCTATGTGGCAGCCGGTGCCGACTATACCGTTTATGTGACAGAAAATATTAAAGTAGAGGTCAACGGGGAGGAACTTCTCAGTGACACAGTGCCCGTGATGGAAAATGACCGGGTTTTGGTTCCCATGCGGACCATCTTTGAAAAGCTGGGGGCACAGGTAAGCTGGGACGATGCTACCCAGACCGCCAAGGCAGTGAAGCATGGCGTCACTGTGGAAATCACCATTGACCAGGACCGCCTGATGCAAAACGGTACGGTGGTAGAGCTGGATACTCCGGCGCGGATGATAAACGGAAGAACTATGGTTCCGGTGCGTGCCGTCAGCGAGGCGCTGAAGGCAAAGGTTGACTGGGTAGAGCGTGAAAATAAAGTTACTGTTGTGACAGAATAAGGAGTTTGTATGCAGAAGAACGAAGTCTACGAGGTGGAAATCACCGGCATGACGGACGAAGGAAACGGCGTGGGAAGAGTAGGGACTATGGCGGTCTTTGTGCCCTATACCATTGTTGGGGAGCGGGTGCGGATTCTGATTGTCAAGGTGCTGAAGCACTATGCCTTCGGCAAGCTGCTTGACGTCATCAAGCCGTCCATCCATCGAAGAAAGGCAGAGTGCCCTTACTTTTACCAGTGCGGCGGCTGTCAGCTCTGGCATATGGATATGGAAACAGAGCTGAAATATAAACGCCAAAAGGTCACCGATTGCCTGACTCGATTAGGGAAATTGGACATAGAGGCAGAAGAAGTGGTGAATTCCCCGGAGGAGCTTCGCTACCGTAACAAGGCGCAGTTCCCGGTGACGGCAGAGGGTATCGGCTTTTACCGCCGGAATAGCCATGCGGTGATTCCTATGGAGGACTGCTTGATTCAAGGAGATTGGAACCGAGTGATCAAACGTGCTGTGGCAGACTGGATGGAGGAATTTCAGATTCCTGCCTATGATGAGGGCAAGCACACCGGACTGGTGCGGCATATCTACACCCGAAGCGGTGAAAACGGAATTTTAGTTACGCTGGTTACTGCAAAAGCCGAACTGCCCAAAAAACAGGAGCTTATTGACCGCTTGCTGGAACTTCGGCTTCCTATCTGCGGCATTGTGCAGAATATCAATCCCAAACCCACCAACGTAGTGTTGGGTTTTGAGAACAAAACCCTCTGGGGTGAGGGATATTTGATTGACTCTATTGGTAAGGTAAAGTTTCGGATTTCGCCCCTTTCCTTTTATCAGGTGAACCCCGGTGCAACCCTGAAGCTATATCAACTGGCAAAAGACTTTGCCGGTCTTACCGGAGGGGAAACGCTGTGGGATTTGTACTGCGGCATCGGTACCATTGGCTTGTTTATGGCGGACAAAGCCAAAAAAGTCATTGGGGTAGAGATTGTCCCGGCGGCGGTGGAAAACGCCAAGGAAAACGCAAAGCTTAACGGGATTTCCCATGCGGAATATTACTGCGGAAAGGCAGAAGACCTGGCACCTGAACTGGTGAAGCAGAGCGGCAGGCCTGATGTGGTGATTCTTGACCCGCCCCGCAAGGGCTGTGAGGAAAAACTGCTCCAAACCGTTGCGGAGGTAGCGCCAAAGCGGATTGTCTATGTCTCCTGTAAGCCCTCTACTCTTGCCAGGGACTTGAAGTACCTGACCGAGCACGGCTTTACCGTGCAGCGGGTCGTTCCGGTCAATATGTTCCCCAAAACTGAGCACGTGGAGACAGTGGTTTTGCTACAAAGACAAAATATGTAGAAATCCTTCGAAAAAGGATTGTTTTGGCTCTCTGGTTCTCCTTGAACCTTATGCAAATAACGAACTCAAAAGGCTTACCAAAACACCGAAATTATATTTCTGTGATACAGGCTTGTGTGCTTTTCTATCAATGTGGCTTACACCACAACAGTTAATGAATGGTGCAGTAAGCGGACATTACTATGAGAACTATGTTGTAATGGAACTTATCAAAAACTATGCATACAGTTCTGTAAAATCAAATGTAACAAATATGGGTTTTATCCTATATAGAGACCGTTGCTTTGCTGACAAGAGATTGATATTATGGAATTACTAAAGCGGAGGAAATCAGTATGCAAACAGCAAAAGATATCAAAGAACAGCTCAAAGGGCAGTACCCCTATCGGGTAGAGCTTCATGCACACACCACACCGGCCAGCAAGTGCGGTGAGGCAACGCCGGAAAAACTGATGGAGATTTATGCAGGGCTTGGCTATCATGCCCTTGTGCTGACCAACCATTTCGGATATCAATATGGATTTTTTGGTGATGAGAGCTTAAGCAAGGAAGAACACCTGGAGCTTTATTTGAAAGACTATGAGGATGCCGTGCAAGCTGCGAAAAAGTACGGAATAAACGTACTCCTGGGCGCGGAACTGCGGTTTTCGCAGAATCACAACGATTATATGCTCTATGGAGCGGACTATGATGTTTTAAGCACTGCTTACGATTATCTGGAAGCAGGACTTGAGACTTTCCGCAGGGAGGTCAAGCTGGAACATAGCCTGCTGATTCAGGCACATCCCTTCCGCAAGGGCATCGAGAAGGTTGCACCGGAATTGTTAGACGGCATGGAGACCTTTAATATGCATCCGGGGCACAATGCTGCCATTGGAATTGCAATTCGTTACGCCAAGGAACAGGGACTTTCCGTCACCACTGCCGGCTCGGATTTTCATCATTTGAACCGTGGACACGAAGGGGTGGCGGCGTTGCGAACCAAGGTATTACCCAAGGATTCCTTTGCCCTTGCGGAGATTTTAAAGCAGGGGGATTATGTCTTTGAACTGGGTAGCGAGGCGATTGTCCTGCCGTAAACAGCAGGAGGAATTTGATACAGAGGTGAAAGCATGAGCAAGCGTGTGATAGTGATTGGGGGTGGCCCTGCCGGGATGATGGCGGCAGGGGTTGCCGCAGGGCGTGGGATGAACGTCAAACTCATTGAACAGAATAAGCTGCTGGGGAAAAAGCTGATGATTACCGGCAAGGGACGGTGCAACGTCACCAATGCCTGCGAGGATGTGCAGGATTTGATTCACAACGTTCCCACCAACGGGTCTTTTCTGTACAGTGCCTTTTACGGCTTTACCAACCAGCAGACCATGGAATTTTTCGAGAATCTGGGAGTTCCTTTGAAAATTGAACGGGGGGAGCGGGTATTCCCGATCTCCGATAAGAGTCGGGATATTGTGACCGCCATGCGGAAATTTCTGGTAGACAACAATGTGGAGCTGATTTGTGACCGGGTGGATGATATTCTCACCGAGGAGGGACACGCCTGTGGGGTTGTGACTGCAAAACGCGGAAATATTTATGCCGACAGTGTGATTCTGGCAACCGGCGGACTCTCTTACCAGAGCACCGGTTCCACCGGCGACGGTTATACCTGGGCGGAGGATTTGGGGCATACCATCACTGACATTCGCCCCTCTCTGGTGCCCATTGAGGTGGCGGAGGACTGGATTGGTGCGCTTGCCGGGCTTTCCTTGAAGAATGTGGAACTGACGGTCTGGAACCGAAAAGGGAAAAAGGTCTACAACGATTTTGGGGAGATGATGTTTGCCCACTTCGGGCTGACAGGACCCATTGTACTTAGCGCCAGCGCCCATATGCGAAGCATGGGCGAGGAAGAGTACCGCGTTACCGTGGACTTAAAGCCGGCACTGGATGAAAAACAACTGGATGCCCGTATCTGCCGGGATTTTCAGAATAATCTGAACCGGGACTTCCGCAATAGCTTGGGGGGACTTCTGCCCTCGAAGCTGATTCCTGAGGTCATTGCCCTGAGCGGTATTGACCCCTATAAAAAAGTAAACTCCGTTACCAAAGAGGAACGGAGCTGTTTGGGCAGAATCTTAAAGAATCTGGAGTTTCATGTGACGGGCTTTTGCCCTATCGACCAGGCAATTATCACTTCCGGCGGTGTCAGCGTCAAGGAAATCAATCCTTCCACCATGGAATCCAAGCTGGTGCCCGGTCTGTTTTTTGCCGGGGAAATCATTGATGTGGACGCCTATACCGGCGGCTTTAATCTACAGATAGCGTTTTCGACGGGCCATCTTGCGGGCCTTAGTTGCTGAAGCGCGGAGACGCTTGGCTTTCATGTTGGCAAAGATGGTGGTCTTGAGTACGCAGAAGATGATAGACAGACCGTAGGTTACCACAAAGGCAATGCCGAAGCGCTGGAGAATACCGTCGATTTCCATCTCTGTGAGAATACGGTACAGTACCATAATAATCAAGCAATGAATCAAGTAAATATCATAGGAGGCCTGCGAGATACTGGTAAGCAGGCCTTTTCCGCGCTTTTCTAAGGAAATGGTCAGCTCTCTGGCGTAGGAGTAAAAGCCGAAAATAGAGAAGAAGCAGAAGAACACCACCATGACCGGCGCAAACTTGTAGACAATCAGCCCGCCGAACTGCATATAGGACAGGATGCAATGTGCCACGGCGAGAATCAGCCAGCCTACGTAGATAAGGAGCTTGTTTTGGGCAATCATGGTTTCAAATGCCTCGTAGTGGAGTCCCACATAGGTGCCCAGAATCCAGAAAATCAGGTAGGAGGGGAAAATCTTGGTGATGCTTTCGGTGTGCGGAAAGTACATTCTGCAAAGGATGGTAAGGGCAAAGGCTGCCAGAATCAGTATGACGCCAAAGACCTTACTTTTTACCCGGCTGAATACCATCCATATGGGCATTAGCAGATAGAACTGGATAATCAGAATCACAAAATAGAATTGCGCTGAGATATTACCGCTGATGAGAAAGCCCAGAAGCTGATCGAAGTCAAACCGGTACATATCCAGAACCCAGACAAACACTGCGTAGTATGCCACCACGGCGAGGATGTAGGGGAAAACCACCTTGCGACATCTGCCCCAGAGGAACCGGGGATAGGAAACATGCTTCATGTCTCCGTATTTGTAAAACAGCTTTACCGCACTGGTGAACACAAAGCCGGGAACGGCAAAGGTGGTAAGCCTCGTCAGGGAGGAAAAGAGAATAGACCAAAAGCTCCATTTGGGGAAGGTGTCAACACCCTCGGACAACAAGTGGATCAAAATAACAAACATACACAAGAAAAATTCAAAGACAGACATGTCTGTGATTTTGCGTTTCATAGCCGACTCCTTTCCGCTTACATTTCTTCTATTTTACAATAGGGAACCCGGATTGTCAATGATGAAGAAAGTGTA
>JAXJVM010000145.1:0-13944 GCA_036308515.1 Clostridia bacterium
CATGAATACACCCAATAAACTGACGATTTTTCGGGTTCTACTGATTCCTGTTTTTATGATTCTGTATCTTTGCTGCGGAACGGTGGGTATTTACCTTGCCATTTTCACCTTTTTACTGGCAACCTGGACGGATCATCTAGATGGGAAGCTGGCAAGGAAGCATAACCAGATTACCACCTTTGGCAAACTGATGGATCCCCTAGCGGACAAAATCCTGATTATGGCGGCGTTGATTTCCTTTGTGGCACGGGGGATACCCTATGTGAATGCCGGCGTGGTCATGGTGATTCTGGCACGGGAACTGATTGTTACCGGTGTTCGTATGCTTGCCATGGGCGAGAACAAGGTCATTGCCGCCAGTATGTGGGGCAAGTCCAAAACCGTCTCCCAGTTTATTCTGGTGGTGGCGGTGATGGTGTTTGAACTGGTGAAAACCCATCAACCGGCATGGGCGGGTATCTGTGACGGCATTACGCTGCTGCTGACCGTGGTAGCCACAGCGCTGACGGTGTACTCCGGCTTTGATTATATCTGGAAGAACCGCAGCCTGATTACCTTTCGATAAGAAACTTAGAAAATACGAGGAACGCATACATGAACATCATTGTAGATGCAATGGGCGGTGATCACGCACCTGAGGCGGTGGTTGCCGGCTGTAAACTGGCACTGAGTGCCATGGATATCAATCTGACCTTAGTGGGTCGCGAAAAGCAAATTCGCCGTGAAATGGAGCTTTGCGGCTTGACGGATACACGCATACAGATTGTCAATGCCGAGGAGGTTATCCTGGGCGAGGACGACCCTGTGGATGCCATCCGTAAAAAGAAGGATTCCTCCATGCGTGTGGCACTCTCGCTTTTGCGTGAGGGCAAAGGCGATGTGGTGGTCAGCGGCGGTAACTCCGGTGCATTGATTTCCGGCACCACCTTATTGGTTAAAAGAATCAAAGGCGTACGCCGGGTTGCTATGGCACCGGTGATGCCGGCGGTGGACGGCTGTTTTCTCCTGCTGGATGCCGGGGCGAATGCTGAGTGTACACCGGCGTTTTTGAAGCAGTTCGCCATTATGGGCTCCATTTATATGGAGAAGGTTATGGGGGTGGAAAATCCCCGTATCAAGCTGGTGAATATTGGTTCGGAGGAAGAAAAAGGAACTCCGCTGGTGACCAAAACCCATGCGCTGCTTAAGGAACTCCCCTTGCAGTATCAAGGGTATATTGAGGGTCGGGATATCCCTCTGGGCGGTGCAGATGTGGTAGTTTGCGACGGTTTTACCGGGAATGTGATTCTCAAATGCATGGAGGGTATGGGCAGTGCCTTTACCACCATGCTGAAAAAGGTGTTTTTGCGGAACCTGGCGTCCAAAGCGGCGGCAGGGCTGGTCAAGGGTGGACTGAAGGAACTGAAAAAGTCCATGGACTACACCGAATATGGCGGCGCGCCCATTCTGGGTGCGGCAAAGCCTGTTATTAAGGCTCACGGCAGCTCCAATGCCAATGCCTTTTACCATGCCATCCGTCAGGCGGAGCGGTTGGTGAAGCATGGGGTTACAGATGCCATGGCGGAAAATATTGAACGCTACGGCGCAGAGACAAAGATAGATAGTGAAAGGGCGGAAGAGAAATGAATGCAAAGATCATCGGACTCGGGAAATATCTTCCCGAAAAAATATTGACCAACGCCGACCTGGAGAAGATGGTAGATACCAGTGACGAGTGGATTCTCAAGCGTGTAGGTATCCGGGAACGCCGCATCAGCGACGAGAACACCTTTACCTCTGACCTTGCCACCAAGGCGGCAGAACAGGCACTACAGAACGCCGGACTTGAGCCGGAGGAGATTGACCTGATTGTGCTTGCTTCGGTTACGCCCGATATGTATACGCCTTCTACGGCGTGTATGGTACAGAAGAATCTGGGTGCCGTTAATGCAGTGGCATTTGACATGAACGCGGCTTGTACCGGGTTTGTGTTTGCAGTTGTGACTGCAGCCCAGTATCTGGAAAATGGTATGTTTAAAAATGCACTGGTTATCGGTGCGGACGCTTTGTCCAAGGTCACCGAATATCAGGACAGAAAGACCTGTGTGCTTTTCGGCGACGGTGCCGGAGCGGCAGTGCTTCAGGCTACGGAGGAAGAAACAGGAGTGCTCAGCAGTGTTATGGGCTCTGACGGTGCCAGCGGCGATTGCCTGACCGCACCGGGTCTCCGTTGTGATGCCGCAGAACTGGAAAAGCGCCCCTACGGCAATCCCAGAACCATCTGGATGGACGGTAGTGCGGTGTTTAAGTTTGCGGTACGGGTTATGTCCGCCTCTGCTCAAGAAGTGGTAGAAAAAGTAGGGAAAACCTTGGAGGATGTCAAGCTTCTGGTTCCTCATCAGGCAAATATGCGGATTATTGATTCTGCTGCAAAGCGGTTGGGTCTTAGCGACAGAACCTTTGTGAATATTGATAAGTACGGCAATATGTCCTCGGCGTGTATTCCTATCGCTCTGTGCGAGGCAGTCGAGCAGGGACGCATCGGCAAGGGTGATTTGGCAGTCCTGGTAGGCATGGGCGGCGGTCTCACCTGGGGCAGTGTGCTGATAGAGCTTTAAGAAGCGGACAGAAAGGACGAAAAAAATGAAAAATCGGATATGTGAATTGTTAGAGATAGAATATCCCGTGATCCAGGGCGGTATGGCATGGGTTGCCACCGCAGAACTGGCGGCGGCCGTTGCCAATGCCGGCGGTGCCGGCTTGATTGCGGCAGGCAACGCTCCGGCTGATTACGTGCGTGACCAGATTCGCAAAGCACGGGAACTGACCGACAAGACCTTTGGTGTCAACGTGATGATGATGTCCCCCTATGTAGAGGAGGTCATGGCAATGCTGGTGGAGGAAAAGGTGAAGGTCATCACCACCGGTGCAGGAAATCCCGGTAAATATATTCCGGCGTTGAAAGAGGTTGGAACCATTGTGATTCCGGTTATTCCCAGCGTGGCACTGGCGCAGAAAATGCAAAAAAGCGGTGCTGACGCGGTGGTTGCTGAGGGTTGCGAAGCTGGCGGTCATATCGGCGAACTGACTACCATGACCCTGATTCCCATGGTGACAGACGGTGTAGATATTCCGGTGATTGCCGCTGGCGGTGTGGCAGATAGCCGTGGCGTAAAGGCAGCCTTTGCACTGGGAGCCGAAGGTGTTCAGGTAGGTACCCGGTTCATCTGTTCTAATGAGTGTACCGTTCACCAGAACTACAAGGATATGGTGGTTGAAGCCAAAGACCGTGATGCGGTTGTTACCGGCAGATCCACCGGCCATCCCGTGAGAACCCTTAAGAACAAAGCTACCAAGCTCATGGATAAGCTGGAAAAAGAGGGGAATCTGGAAGAGTTTGAAAAGCTGGGTATGGGTGCGCTTCGTGCGGCTGTTGTGGAGGGCGATACCCAAATGGGTAGCGTAATGGCAGGCCAGAGTGCCGGTCTGGTGCACGATATCAAGCCCTGCAGTGAAATAGTGAAAGACCTGTTTGACGGGATTGTATTTTAACAAAGGAGAGAGAGTATGAAAACTGCGTTTTTGTTTTCCGGTCAGGGCGCACAAGCCATTGGCATGGGAAAAGAACTTTGTGAGAACTTTCCGGCGTGTGATGCGGTTTTTGAAACCGCCAGCGAAGCGCTGGGCTTTGACATCAAGGATATGATTTTCAACGGGGATAGCGAAACTCTGATGATTACCGAAAACACCCAGCCGGCGATTCTGACCATGTCAGTTGCGGCACTGGAGGCGGTAAAAACCTTGGGCTTAAAGCCCGATGTGGTTGCCGGACTGAGTCTGGGTGAATATTCTGCCCATGTGGCGGCAGGGAGTTTGGACTTCACCGAAGCGGTGAAACTGGTAAAGCTTCGCGGTAAGTATATGCAGGAGGAAGTTCCTGTGGGCGTTGGTGCCATGGCAGCGATTCTGGCACTGGATGCAGATACTGTCCGTGAAATCTGTGCACAGGCGTCCGAAAAAGGCATCGTAGAGCCTGCCAACTTTAACTGCCCCGGTCAGATTACCGTAGCCGGTGAGGTTGCAGCGGTAGAATACGCCTGCGAAATTGCCAAGGAAAAGGGCGCAAAGCGCGCAATGCTGCTCCCTGTGAGCGCACCCTTCCACTGCAGTATGCTAAAGGGTGCCGGTGAAAAGCTTGCTAAGGCATTGGAGAACATCACCGTGTCTGACCTGCAGGTACCGCTGATTACCAATGTGACTGCAGACTATGTGGCATCCAAGGAGGATATTAAGGATTTGCTGATTCGTCAGGTGTCCTCTTCGGTGTTGTTTGAGGAAAGCCTGCGCAGAATGCTGGACGATGGCGTAGATACCTTTGTGGAAATCGGCCCCGGTAAGGCACTCAGCGGATTTGTAAAGAAGATTACCAAGGATGTGGCGATTTACAACGTAGAGGACATGGCTTCTCTGGAAAAGTTGAAAGCTGCACTGGCATAGGGAGGAATTGACATGGAGTTTCAGAATAAAACAGTCATTGTTACCGGCAGTACCCAGGGCATCGGCAAAGACATTGCCCTGAAGTTCGGTGCTGAGGGCGCTAATGTGGTAGTAAACGGTGTAGATATTCCTTTGCAGAAGGAAATGGCAGAGCAGGTGTGCAGTGAGATTACCGCCGCCGGTGGCAAGGCAAGCTACATACTCTGTGATGTTTCCAAGGCTGAGGAGACCAAAAAACTGGTGGAGTTTGCCCTGGCAGAGTTCGGCAGCATTGACGTCATTGTCAACAACGCCGGAATCACCCGGGATAACTTGATTATGCGCATGAGCGAAGCCGATTGGGACAGTGTTCTTGCGGTAAACTTAAAGGGTGCCTTTAATGTCATTCAGGCATCGGCAAGAACCCTCACCAAGCAGCGCAGCGGTGCCATCATTAACATGGCATCCGTGTCCGGTGTGATGGGCAATGCCGGTCAGGCGAACTATTCCGCCTCCAAGGCAGGACTTATCGGACTTACCAAATCGGTGGCAAAGGAACTGGCGGCGCGGAACATCCGCTGTAATGCGGTGGCACCCGGCTTCATCCAGACTGCTATGACCGACAAGCTCAAAGAGGAAATCAAGGAGACCTATCTCAAGTCCATTCCTCTGGGACATTTCGGTCAGGTAGAGGATATTGCCAATCTGGTACTGTTTTTGGCAAGTGAAAAAGCAAAATATATCACGGGACAGGTAATAAATGTTGACGGCGGACTGGTTATGTGATATAGTTGGATAGAAAAAAGTATTCCATTATATTCAAAGTTATGTAAAAGGAGGAAATTAGAATGGATATTTTTGAAAAAGTAAAGGAAATTACTGTAGATCAGCTTGGGGTTGACGAAGAAGCAGTAACTATGGAAGCATCTTTCATCGAGGATCTGGAAGCAGACTCTCTGGATATCGTTGAGCTGATGATGGAACTGGAAGAAGAGTTCGACATCGAGATTCCGGACGAAGACGCTGAAAAGATTTCTACCGTAGCTGACGCTGTCAACTACATCAAAGAAAGACAGTAAGAACTCCATTCGGGCTGTGTGGGGTTTTATCCCACACAGCTCGCCGGGATTTTAGAGAACCCGTATCTTGTTTGGGATAGGGCTTCTGTAAAATCTTTTATAGGAACTGAACAGAAAAAAACAGGAGGATAGTTTCATGAAACGAGTAGTAGTTACCGGCGTTGGGGCAGTGACCCCGGTGGGAACCGGTAAAGAGGAAATGTGGAAGAATATCAAAGCCGGTGTCTGCGGTATTGATAAGATTACAAAATTTGATGTTTCCGAGTATGACTGTCAGATTGCGGCGGAGGTCAAGGATTTTGACCCTTCCCTTTACATGGATAAAAAAGAGGCAAAGCGGATGGATTTGTTTGTCCAGTACGCTGTTGCCGGCGCAAAGCTGGCAGTAGAAGATGCAGGTCTTGATATGGAGAAGGAAGAACCTACCCGGGTTGGCTGCATGATTGGCAGCGGTATCGGTGGTATTGCGACTCTGTGCGAGCAGTATAAGCGTTTGACCGAACGGGGACCCGGCAAGGTCAGTCCTTTTATGATTCCCATGATGATTTCCAACATGGCAGTGGGTCAGGTTGGCATTCACTTTAACTGTAAGGGCGTGAACCTGACCACCGTTTCTGCTTGTGCATCGGGTACCGATGCCATCGGTCAGGCATTTCTGGCAATTCAGCGGGGCGATGCTGAGGTGATGCTCACCGGCGGCAGTGAAGCCACCATTGTGGATTTGTCTCTGGCAGGCTTCTCCTCCATGAAGGCGCTGAGCACCCGGAATGACGACCCCAAGGGCGCATGTTCCCCCTTTGATGCAGAGCGTGACGGCTTTGTCATGGGCGAGGGTAGCGGTATTCTGGTTCTGGAGGAACTGGAACACGCCAAGGCTCGCGGCGCGCATATCATCGCCGAGGTTGTGGGCTACGGTTCCACCAATGACGCTTATCACATGACTGCACCGGCACCTGATGGTGAGGGCGGTGCCCGTTGTATGGCTGCGGCACTGAAGAGTGCAGGCATTCAGCCGGAGGACGTGGACTACATCAACGCTCACGGTACCTCTACCCCCTATAACGATAAGTACGAGACGGCGGCAATCAAGACCGTCTTCGGTGACCATGCCTATAAGCTGGCAGTTAGCTCCACCAAGTCCATGACCGGACATATGCTGGGTGCTGCCGGCGGTGTAGAGGGTATCATTACTGCACTTGCTATTGAGGATGGCTTCCTGCCTGCTACCATCAATTACAAGAACCCCGACCCGGAGTGCGATTTGGACTACGTGGTCAATGAGGGTCGTGCAGCGGAAATCAGATATGCCGTTTCCAATTCCTTAGGCTTTGGCGGGCATAACGCCTCCATTGTCATGAAGAAATACGCAGAGTAAAACAAAAAAACGCCGCCCTCACCGGCGGCGTTTTTGAATGGAGAGATATTTATGGATATTGGATATACCTTTCAAGATGTGTCCTTGCTGCAGACGGCAATGACGCATATTTCCCTCGCCAACGAGCGCGGCATCGAAAGCAATCAGCGGCTGGAATTTTTAGGAGACAGCATTTTGTCCTTTGTGGTGGCAACCTATATTTATAAAAAATTCCCCCAACTGCATGAGGGGCGGCTCACCGAGATGCGTGCCGCCGCCGTGTGCGAGAAATCTCTGGCGGCAGCCGCCCGAAAGATGAACTTGGGCAGCAGCATCCTCTTTGGCAGGTCAGAGACCGTCTGCGGCGGTAAAAATAAGGATTCCATTCTGGCAGACACCTTTGAGGCAGTGCTGGGCGCTATTTTCTTAGACGGCGGTATTGAGCCTGCGGAAAAGTGGATTATGACCCACCTGCAAGAAACCATTGAGGCTTCTGCCAATATGGACTTTACCAATTATAAGTCAGAGATACAGAACTACTTCCAGAAGCGTGACAAAGGCACCGATGTGGTGAGCTACCGCTTGTTGGAGCGCAAGGGTCCGGATCATAAGCCCACCTTCACGGTGGAGGCGGTTTATCGCGGTCAGGGCATCGGCAAAGGTACCGGCGGCAGCCGCAAAGAGGCAGAACAACGTGCGGCAAAGCAGGCATTTGGCAACCTATGAGAACCTATAACATCCCTGTATTTATCCCTCATGAGGGTTGTCCTCACGACTGCGTGTTCTGTAACCAACGCAAAATAACCGGGGTGCAGACCACCGTGCCCCCGGCAGAGGTGACCCGGATTGTGGAGGAATACCTGTCCTTCCTCCCCCAAGGGGAGCGTTATGTGGAGGTGGCGTTCTTCGGCGGTAGCTTTACGGGCCTTCCCCTTGCCATGCAGGAGGCTTTTTACGGCGCGGCCAATGAGTTCCGCCCGCAGATTGACGGCATCCGGCTTTCTACCCGCCCGGACTATATCAGCCCGGAGGTGTTGGCTTTGGCAAGAAAATGGGGCGTGACTATGATTGAGCTGGGAGCCCAGTCGGCGTCCGATGCGGTGCTTTGTGCCAATAACCGGGGACATACCTTTGCCCAGACTTGCGAGGCAGTAAAAATGATTCGTACTGCCGGTATCGGCGTGGGACTCCAGATGATGACCGGTATGTATGGCTCGGATAAGGAACTGGATTTAGAAACCGCCCGGTGTCTGGCGAAGCTGAAACCGGATTGTGTGCGGATTTATCCGGTGCTGGTGCTCAAAGATACTGCATTGGAAACCCTGTATCGGGCAGAGAAATACCGCCCCCAAACCATGGAGGCGGCAGTAGAAACTGCAAAAGAGGTTTTGCTGGTGTTCCGGCAGCAGAATATCCCGGTGATTCGGCTGGGACTTCACGCCGGTGAGGATTTGCGTGAGGAGGGTAATGTGGTAGCAGGTCCCTTCCATCCGGCTTTTGGGGAGCTGGTGGAGAGCCGTATCTGGCGTGACCGGATGGAGCGACAGCTTTGCGCCCTGTCAAACTGCCCCACAAGCTGGACGGTAACAGTCCCCAAAAATCAGGTCTCCAAAGCAGTCGGCCATCAACGCTGCAACGTAAACTATTTTCAGCAAACCTACGGTGTACAGCTATGGGTAAAAAGTGAATAACCTAAACGGGAGCTCCTGTGTGGGCTCCCGTTTGTCAGTATGAACATCCTCTACCTAAAAAATTTCTTCCCGTTTCCAGACCTTACCGGTAAGGTCTTTCCAGAGAGCGGCGGTGCCCTCAAAGGTCATATACCCGTGGGGAGAGTCCTCCTTGGGGATGGAAACCGAGCCGGGGTTCAGATACAGGATACCGTCGGTCTCCACGCAGGCTGGGACATGGGTGTGTCCGCAAAGAAGAATATCCCCTTCTGTGAGAGGAGGCAGCGCCTCCGGATGAAAGCGATGACCATGGGTGGCAAAGACGGTCTTTCCCTGCCAGAAGAGAGTGCAGTAGTCCGCCAGGATGGGGAATTGAAGCAGCATCTGGTCAACCTCGGTGTCACAGTTGCCGCGGACACAGAGAATGTGCTCCCGGATGCCGTTGAGTAGCTCGGTAACCTCCTGGGGATTGTAGTCCGGCGGCAGGGGGTTTCTGGGGCCATGGTAGAGTATATCGCCAAGCAGCAGAAGCTTGTCCGGCTGTTCCCGGTCAAAGGCTGCTTTCAGCTGCCGGCAGTAAGCGGCAGAGCCGTGTATATCAGAGGCAATCATCAGTTTCATAAGTCTGATCCTTTCCTGTAGTTTTTCTCATTGTATCACAGAAAAGCCACCCCTGTCAACGTGCAGAGAGGAACAAAAGAAAGTAGGTTTGACTTTTGTTTGGTTTTGTAGTATACTGGGGAAAACGGCGTGAAAGGGTGAGAGGATGCTGGAGTTTGCTTCCGTATGCGAAAAGGGAGAGCGAAAAGAAAACCATGATTTTCTTGGAGTTTTGGAAGAAGCCCATTGTACCTTTTTGGCGGTGGCAGACGGAAAGAAGCTATCCGACGCCTCAGCGCTTGCGGTCAAAACCATGATGGAGGACTTCAAGCTGCAGTCGGAGATTACCACGGCAACCCTGCCTGCCTTTTTTGACCACGCCCAGGAGGCAGTAACGGAGTTTCAAGCAAAAATGGCGCTGACCGACGGTTGTGCCGCGGCGGTGATGCTGACCGATGGCGAACTGGCGATTTGGGCACACGTGGGAGACTGTCGTATTTATCATCTGCAGGATAATCTGCTCTATGACATTACCCCTGACCATAGCGAGGCTTATTCCCGGTATGAGGCCGGCGAGATTCGCTATCCCAAAATTCGCACCGACCGTACCCGAAACAGACTGACCCATCTAATGGGTCTGGAACAGAGCTTTGTTCCTACCTTTTCCAAGCCTACGGTGGTGAAGAAGAACGATAGCTTTTTGCTTTGCACCGATGGGTTCTGGGGAAACATTCATGAGCGCCAGATTGAAAAGACCCTCAAGCGTGCGAAGAACGCTCAGGATTGGCTGGATCGTATGCTGAAGATTGTAAAAAAGAATCGGGAAAAAGGAAAATATACACGAACACAGGATGATTACAGTGCCATCACTGTTAAAATTTGAGGAAAGAAAGGCTTTGAAAATCATGATGAAGAAAGTTTTGACCGCGCTCTTGGGTGCGGTACCGGTTTTGATGATGTCGGCGTTTGCGCTGACGGTGGATTTGAATTTGTTCAGCGGCGGCTTGTCCGTTCTGGATTCTCTGCTTCTGATTGGCATAGGGCTTGCACTCATTGGTGTGCTGCTTCTGTGTATTGCATTTTTAAAACCGGTAAAAGTCGTGCCGGAAGAGGAGCCGGTGGCAGAGCCTGCTGCAGACATAGAGGAAGAAGCGGTTGAGGAGGAACCCTCCGTAGAGCAAGCCGAAGAATCTGTGGATGAAACCAACGCTGAGGTAAGCGAAGAACCGGAAACCGAGGCTCCGGAAGAAGCTGCGACGGCGGGAGAAGCCGAAGAGACTGAAGCGGTGGAGGAAGAAGTTCCTGTGACTCCTGAAGCGGATGAAGTGGCAGAAGAGGTTGCGGAAAAGGTTTATCCTACGCTGACCCTGACCGGTATCAATAACGGAGAGTTCATGATTTTGCCACTGAAGGAGTCGGTGAGTCTTGGCAGACGGCCTGCCAATGACTTGGTTTTCTCAGATACGACCATTTCCGGTGTTCACTGCGGAATCACTGTGGAGGAGGACAAGGTCTATCTTTGCGACAAGGATTCCACAAATGGTACCTTTGTGAACGCAAAGCGGATTTCCGAAAAGACAGAGCTTCACAAGGGTGATGTACTGGCACTGGGACAGTTGGAGTTTCGTGTTGGACTGTAAAAGAGGAAAAATAAGACGAGATGTCGCATCTTGTCTTATTTTTTTGCACAAGGGATTCCAGATTTTGACATTCTTTGTGTGAAAATCGTGCTAAAATAGAATCAGAAAGGCGGCGACAGTATGGAGGTCGTGATTTACGCAGACGTTCTGTTTGCCCTGAACTTTTTGATGGATTTGGTAATGGTATTTCTGACCCTCCTTGCGGTTAAACTGCGGATTTCCATGGTGCGGCTGACCGTCGCTGCGTCCATACTGGCACTTTACGGAACCCTGATCGTTTTCCCGGAATTACATGGATGTTTTTCCCTTCTGGGTAGGGTAGGGATATCTTTGCTTGCCCTGAAGCTGCTATGCCCCAAAAACGGGAACGGACAATGGCGAAAAGCGGTGCTGGTATTCTGGCTGGTTACCGCCTGCCTGGGTGGAGCGGTTTCTGCACTGACCATGATGACCAACCTGGGACGAAGCCTTCGGGCGGTCATGGTGAACGGCAGTCTGTATTTGGATGTCAGTCTGGGTACACTGTTGTGGGGAATTGGAGTAACTTACGGATTGATTTGGGGCTTTTGCAGGCTTTCCGTCCGCAATTTTAGCCGGGAGCGTATTTTGGTGCCCTTTTGTCTGACCATAGATGGGAGAGAAATCTCCTTTACGGCACTGATGGATACCGGATGCGAACTCACCGTTCCGGTTACGGGGGATGCCATGCTGCTGCTATCCCGGCAGGTGTTAGAGGGGGCGAAGCCCAAGGAAAGCTTTGCGGTTCCCATTGCAACTGCGACAGGGCAAAATACCGTGCCCGGATTTTACCCGGAGCGGCTGGTGTGCCTGGATAGGCGGTATGAGATACAAGGGATTCCGGCAATCGGAGTGACGGAGACTGCAGTTTCGGGGGATGGACTTTATACGGCGGTATTGAATCCGGATATGTTAAGGGAGAGGAAAGAGAATGGAGGAAGACATCATGAAACAAGGGAGAGTTGCCCTTATCACTTTTTTGCTAAGACTGGCGGAGCGGCTGGGAATCCGGCGCGCAAGGCATGTCCATTACATAGGCGGAAACGAAACACTACCGCCGCCCCTCAGTCGGGAAGAGGAAGCGGAGCTGCTGAAGCAGCTGGATCAAGAGGAAAACCGACAAAATGCCCGGCAAACCTTGATTGAGCGGAATCTGCGGCTGGTGGTGTACATTGCCAGAAAATTCGAAAACACCGGTATCGGCGTAGAGGATTTGATTTCTATTGGCACCATTGGGCTAATTAAGGCAATCAATACCTTTAAGACGGACAAAAAAATCAAGCTGGCGACCTATGCCTCCCGGTGTATCGAAAATGAGATTCTCATGTACCTCAGAAAGAACAATGGCAGTAAGGTAGAGGTCTCCATTGACGAGCCGCTAAATGTAGATTGGGACGGCAATGAGCTACTTCTGTCGGATATTTTGGGAACGGATGAGGATGTCACCCAGCGGCGGCTGGATGAAGAGGTGGATAAACAATTGCTCCATCTGGCGATGAAGAACCTAAGCGAGAGGGAACGGAATATCATGGAGCTTCGGTTCGGTATCCATCCGGAGAGTCGGGAACGTACCCAAAAAGAGGTGGCGGATATGCTGGGTATTTCCCAGTCCTATATCTCCCGGCTGGAAAAGCGAATTATTCTTCGACTGAGGCGGGATATTAGCAAAATGATCAATGGCTAGGCAGCCCAGAGCACCCTTGCGGAATTTTGTCCGCAGGGGTGCTTTTCTCTGCACATAACAGCAAAAGCGGCATATTATGTAAATGACCGCTTATATGGTAAGGCTCTCCCGGCTCTCGCGGTCTTCCCTGCGGCGGAATAATCAGAGAAAGGAAGGATATGCATGCCTTTTGAACATGAAACCCGGCCCATCGCTATGCCTATGGTGGGCTATGCCTATGTTCCCATGCAGACGGCAGAGATGCGGAATTTGTTTTCGGCAGAAGAGGGATTGATGCAGGGAACCATCTTCCCAATTCTGGCAAAGCCCTTAGGGGTCTACGGCAAACAGGTGTCCGGAGACAGAAACTTTATGGAGGGTGACCGCCATGAGTGAACGCGCTGCTTTGCTAAAAAAACTAAACGCCTATGCCTTTGCGGCGTACGACTGGAATCTTTATCTGGATACCCATCCCAATGACCGAGATGCCATTGCCATGTTCCATAAAATGGCGAACAAAGCCGATGAACTGCGTAAGGAGTTTGAGGCCAAGTTTGGACCTCTTACCGCAAGGGAGTCCCGGAATATGGAGCGCTGGAATTGGCTGGATGACCCGTGGCCTTGGGAAAAGGCATAAAGGAGGGAAAAGAGTATGTGGAGTTATCAAAAAAGATTACAGTATCCGGTAAACATTAAAAACACGAATCCCCGGCTGGCACAATACATTATTAGCCAGTACGGTGGACCGGATGGAGAGCTTGCAGCCAGCCTGCGTTATTTGTCCCAAAGATTTTCGATGCCCAATGATATGACCAAAGGACTTTTGACCGATATCGGTCTATCCGTGATGATTTTGCTCCCTTATGCAAAGATAGGCAAAGCCTACTGAAATCAGTATGCTTTGCCCTTTTCTTATACTATCTTGAAATCTAAAATCTCTGTCCTATATGTATCTAACTTGCCTGTTGACTTATAAGCAACCCTAAAATTGAAAGGGATGTCTTTAAGCCTTACCACAACAGTATGACCTTCATAAACTGTTATGCTCTGCGTAACTGTACCCAACAGTCCATCCAAATCTTCACTATCTAACTGCAACACTCTGTCAATTTCCTTGATAATACTATCCATCCTATCTTGCTGACGTTGTTTTGTAGTTGCGAGTTCTTTAATTTCTTCTAATTCTGTCTGTAATACTGAAATCTCTGCATTAATCTTATCATTTTTTATCTTAAAATCAGACTTTGATATTACATCTGTTAAACACATATCAAGTAAATTGTCTTTTTTATGTTCTAATCTATCAATTTTACCCTGTATATCATCAGCAGATTTTGTCTTTTCTTCAATGCTCAATTCTGCAATATCTTTAATAATCTCTTTTCTTAACTCATCCTTATTCTCAACCAAAATGTTAAGGATATACAACACAATATTTTTAAGACTACGGTCGCTTGCCCACTCA
>JAXJVM010000146.1:0-4230 GCA_036308515.1 Clostridia bacterium
GGAGAATATTGTCAGCCTTAAGGACATCGTTGTTACCTTTGACGGGGAGCAGATTCTTAACCATATCAATCTTGATATCAAGGATAAAGAGTTTGTGACTCTGTTGGGTCCGTCCGGATGTGGTAAAACAACTACATTGAGGATTATCGGCGGTTTTCTTGAACCTGACAGCGGCTTGGTTACGTTTGAAGGGAAAAAGATAAACGGACTTCCGGCATATAAGCGGAACGTTAATACGGTGTTTCAGCGTTACGCACTGTTTCCGCACCTGAATGTTTACGAAAACATCGCCTTTGGCTTACGGGTCAAAAAGATGGGGGAGCGGGAAATCCGCAAACGCGTCAGCGAAATGCTGGAGCTGGTCAACCTGCGCGGCTATGAGAAACGGAATATCAGCCGGCTTTCGGGCGGTCAGCAGCAGCGTGTTGCCATTGCCCGGGCACTGGTGAACCAGCCGAAGGTGCTTCTGCTGGATGAGCCTTTGGGTGCCCTTGATCTGAAGCTCCGCAAGGAGATGCAGATTGAGCTGAAGCGGATTCAGCAGAGTCTGGAAATTACCTTTATTTATGTAACCCATGATCAGGAAGAGGCTCTGACCATGAGCGATACGGTTGTGGTTATGAATCATGGCAATATTCAGCAAATCGGTACTCCGGTGGATATTTATAATGAGCCGGAAAACGCCTTCGTGGCGGACTTTATCGGTGAGAGTAACATCCTCCCCGGTATTATGCTCAAGGACTGTCTGGTGGAAATCAGCGGACGGGAGTTTGTCTGTGTGGATAAGGGCTTCGGGAACAATACCCCGGTGGATGTGGTCATCCGCCCGGAGGATATTACCCTGACCTCTCCGGAAAATGCTAAGATTACCGGCGTGGTGACCTCGGTGACCTTTAAGGGGGTTCACTATGAAATGGTGGTGGAGGCCTATGACTTCCATTGGCTGATTCAGTCCACCCGTTCGGCAGAGCTGGGTTCTGCCGTCGGCATCACCTTTGGACCTGACGACATTCATATCATGCACAAGATGAAAGGCTAGGTGAGGAGGATGAAACAAAAGCTTCTTTCTGCACCCTATCTTGTGTGGATGGCGGTGTTTGTGATTGTGCCGCTGGTTATGGTGGCATACTTTGCGTTTTTTGATGCCGATGGGCATTTTACCCTGGAATACGTGGCAGATGTGGCACAGTATTCCAATATCTTTGTGCGCTCGGTGTGGCTGGCAGCGTTGGCAACGGTGATTTGTCTGGTGCTTGCCTATCCTCTGGCGTATATGCTCTCCAAAATGGATACCAAGGTACAAAGCACCATGATTATGATTGTGATTCTGCCTATGTGGATGAACTTTCTGCTGCGTACCTATGCCTGGATGACCCTCCTTGGCAATGAAGGAATCATCAACACGGTGCTGGGGTATATCGGTCTCGGCCCCTTTAAGATGCTCAACACCCAGGGGGCGGTGGTGCTGGGGATGGTCTATGACTATATTCCGTATATGATTCTGCCCATCTACACCGTCATGGCGAAGATTGACAAGAGGGTTCTGGAGGCGGCACATGACTTGGGGTGCAACAACTTCAGAACTTTGATTAAGGTGGTACTGCCTTTGAGCCTTCCCGGTGTTATGTCCGGCATTACCATGGTTTTTGTGCCGGCAATCAGCACCTTTATTATTTCCCGGATGCTGGGCGGCGGTTCCAATCTGCTCATCGGTGACCTGATTGAGATGCAGTTCCTGGGGAACTCCTATAACCCCAACCTTGGGGCAGGCATATCTCTGGTACTCATGGTAATCATCCTGCTGATTATGACCTTGATGAATCAGTTTGACGTGGATGATGACCGGGTACTCATGTAAGGGAGGGGTCGGCATGAAGAAACTATCGAAAGTATATATCGGCTTGATTCTGGCGTTTCTGTACCTCCCCATTTTGGTGTTGATTGTCTTTTCTTTCAATGCCTCTAAGAGTAAAACGGTGTTTTCCGGCTTTACCTTAGAATGGTACCAAAAGCTCTTCCAGAACGAATTGATTATGACCTCCCTTGGCAACACCTTGATTGTGGCAGTGGTGGCATCGGTGATTGCCACTGTGCTGGGCACTGTTGCCTGCATCGGCATCAGCCGGATGCGCAAAGGCCCTAAGGCGTTGATTATGCAGGTGACCAACATTCCGGTCATGAACCCGGATATCGTTACCGGTGTGTCCCTGATGCTGCTGTTTGTGTTCTTTGCGGCACGGATGCATTTGGAGTTCGGTTTTGTGACTCTGATTATTGCGCATATTACCTTTGATGTGCCCTATGTGGTGCTCAATGTCATGCCCAAGTTCAGGCAGATGGATGCCCACCTCTACGAAGCGGCACAGGATTTGGGCTGCGGCCCGGTGCGCTCCTTCTTTAAGGCGGTGCTGCCGGAGATTTTGCCCGGTGTGATTTCGGGCTTTCTTATGGCATTTACCTTTTCGCTGGATGACTTTGTTGTCAGCTATTTTACCAGCGGTTCCACGGCGCAGACCCTGCCCATTACCATCTACGCCATGACCCGGCGTAAAATCAGCCCGGAAATCAACGCCCTGTCTACCATCATCTTTGTGGTGGTACTGGTGGTGCTGATTGTTAAGAATCTCATAGAACGGCGGGCAGAGAAAAGGGGGGCTGCACGATGAAGCGTTGGCTTGCAATTCTGTTTTTACTGGTAGCTTCCCTGCAGCTTTGCGGCTGCGAGCGCACGCCCGTGGAAGAAGCCGTAGAGGAAGCGGTGCTCACGGTAGAGGATCCGGCGTATTATCAGCGGTTTCAGGGAAAAGGCGTCTCTATCAATGTCTATAACTGGGGCGAGTATATCCCCGATGGCAGTGAAGAAGGGGTTCTGAACCTGAACGCCGAGTTCACAGAACTTACCGGCATCAAGGTGAACTATACCACCTATGCCACCAACGAGGAGCTCTACGCCAAGCTCAAGGGCGGCGGTGCCAGCTACGACATCATCATTCCGTCGGACTACATGATTTCCCGGATGATTCACGAGGGAATGCTGGAGGAACTGAACTTTGACAACATTCCCAACCGGAACTATATCATGGAAAAGTTCTTAAACCCCGAATACGACCCGGAGAATCGCTATTCCGTCCCCTATACCTGGGGTACGGTGGGCATCATCTATGACAATACCGCCATTGATGCAGAGGAAAGGAGCATCGACTGGGATATCCTTTGGGATGAAAAGTATCGGGATTCCATCCTGATGTTTGATAATCCCCGTGATGCCTTTGCCATTGCGGAACTGGCGCTGGGATATTCCCTCAACACCGAGGATGCCGCAGAGCTTACCCATGCGGCGAAAAAGCTTGTGGAACAAAAGCCGCTGGTACAGGCATATGTCATGGACGAAATCTTCGACAAAATGGGCGCCGGGGAAGCGGTGCTGGCTCCCTATTATGCCGGGGATGCAGCAACCTTGATGGAGGAATACGACCATTTGAGCTTTGTGATTCCCGAAAGCGGCACCAACCTGTTCTTTGATGCCGTTTGCATCCCTAAGGGTGCCAAGCAGAAGGAAGCGGCAGAGATGTATATCAACTTCCTGTGCGAGCCGGAGGTTGCCTGGGCAGTCACCGACTACATTGGCTATTCTACCCCCAATCAGGGAGCCTTTGACCTGCTGGACGAGGAAACCCAAACGGATGCAATTGCCTATCCTGATGACCGCTACCTGACCGAGAAAACCACCGTGTTCTGTAATCTCTCTGACGAGACCAACCTGAAAATGCAGGAGCTTTGGACAGAGATGAAGAGCGCAGAGACCAAGAGCGTCAATCAATGGCTGGTACCGTTGTTTATGGCAATCTGTATACTGCTTTCGGTTGGTATTTTGATTCGTAGGTATATCCGTAACAAAAAAGATGTATTTTAACAATGAAATCCGCCTGGCATCGGCGGATTTTTTTAATTTTTTGGCGTGAAATGCTTGTCATTCGGAAAAAAGTGTGTTATTATGATACCAAATGACCAAACAGGAAGAAGATAGATGGAGGTTTTAACAATGCAAGAACAACTGACTGCGATTCGCGAAGCTGCCGCAGCTGCCCTCAATGAGGCAGACACTCTGGCGCGCTTAGAGGAATTGCGGATTCAATATCTTGGTAAAAAGGGTGAGCTCACTGCCGTGATGAAGGGTATGGGTAAGCTTTCTCCCGAGGAAAGACCGGTTGTGGGTCAGCTTGCCAATGA
>JAXJVM010000147.1:0-2915 GCA_036308515.1 Clostridia bacterium
ACCTTAATTATACTCTTGATTTCTAAATCAAACCGCTTTTGATAAAAGTCCGGGGTGACCGCCATGTAAGGGTAGTCCATCTTGATATGCCGGCAAAGAAGGGGATAAAAAATACCCACCGCCCCCCACACCGCACTGTAAGCCATGCCGGTGTGTGCCGGATTCCCGGTACCAAAGTCTAATCGGATTTCGGTTTTCGCAACCTCTATCTTATACCGCAATCCGTCAAAGATATCGCGGAAGGTCTCCTTGGTCTCCTCCCATAGCTCCAGGTATTCCGTAATGACCTCGCCTGCGCCGCCGTGCTGATATCCACCCTTATCCGGGTCATAAATCCGCTTTTTATCCGCCTTAAGTCTGGTCAAAAACCGGTTTTCCTTTTCTTCTTTCTTGGTGGATGTCTGCGGCGCCTTCTCGGACTCATCCTCCTTTTCCTCCACGGAAAAGTCACGGTCCAGCAGGGTTCTGCGCAATCCAAAGCCACGTAGCTGGATGGTCAATCGCTTGTCCCTAAAATGCAGATGCAGCGTCCAGCGATGCCATATTGCAAGCACGAGCACTGCCGCTGCCAGCAGCAGAACCGCCAATAAAACGAGCAATATGTAACGCATCGGCTCTTCATCCTCCCATCCTTTATTCCTTCATTTGCGAAGCGTCTGCATCCTCCACAGGTTCTTCTTCCTGGGGCGGCATCATTCCAATCTGCTCGGCACCCAACTCCATGCTCAGTTGTTCGCCCTCGCCTTCAGGACTGCCAAAGGATTCAAACTCCGGCAAATCCTGCAGGGTCGCCACCCCAAAGCACCGCAGAAATTCCTGGGTGGTACCAAAGAGAATGGGACGACCTGGCGCGTCCAGTCTACCCTTTTCTTCAATGAGGTTCCGTTCCATGAGGCGGTTTACCACATAATCGCAGTTGACACCGCGGATATGCTCGATGGTGCTTCTGGTCACCGGCTGCTTGTACGCCACAATGGCAAGCACCTCAATGGCGGCATTGGACAGGCTCTGCTTCCGCCGGGGTTCTGCCAGCATGGCAACATAGTCATGGTACTCACCACGGGTGCACATCTGGTAGGAATCCTCCATCTGGATAATATGTACGCCCCGCCGCTCGAAGTTATAGCTGTCCATCATCTTTTTTAAGATTTCACGGAGGGATTTTTTATCCACATCCACAATATCCGCCAGCTTTTCCAGCTCCACCGCGTCACCGGCGGCAAAGAGCACCGCCTCTAGGATGGACTGTATTTCTCTGATTTCCATATTCTTACCTCTAATCTTCTATGGCATTCCAGTCCGCTTCCTCGGCGTTGTCCGTCCGAAAAATCTGAGGATTGGAAATATCTTCGTTCTCTCCGTATTCTACCCGGATTTTCTTCAGTTTAATCAGTTCCAGCACCGCCAAAAAGGAAGCAACGGCTTCGGGCTTAGACTTGACACCGGAAAAAAGTTCCTTGAACTTCATCCGGCTCTTTTGCACCAGCCGTTTCCAGATACCGGCAACCTTCTGCCGTACCGAGACCTTTTCGTGACCCACAATACCGGCAAAGGAATGCTTAGGCGGCGGCTGCTTACGCTCTAACTTCTGGTAGGCGCGCTTGTATGCCGCAATGAGGTTCTCCGGGGTCATACCGGCATGGTTCCACTCCGCCGGAGGCTGCTCAATCAAATCCGGTGCCTTAAAGAACATGGACGCACCGATGGTCTGCCGGGGACGGAGGTATTCTGCCGCCGCCTTGACCTTGCTGTATTCCACCAAACGGCGAATCAGCTCTTCCCGGGGGTCAATTTCTTCTTCGTTCTCCTCCTCGGGCTTGGGGAGCAGCATCCGGGACTTAATCTGCAGCAGGGTGGCCGCCAAAACCAAAAATTCGCTGGAGACCTCCAAATCCATCTCCTGCATTTCCTGTACCACCGCAAGGTACTGGTCTAGGATGACCGAAATGGGAATGTCATAGATACTGACCTTGTTCTTACGCACCAAGGTCAGCAGCAAATCCAGCGGTCCCTCAAAATGTTCCAGTTTGAACTTTAACTGCTCCATACGCACACCTAACTACTCTCTAGTGTATAAAAAGACTGATAATATTATTGAATAGGCTCAAAATGCCATCCTCGCAAAAGTACAAAAATTGGTTGAAAAACGGCAGGTTAATCAGGATAATCAGAATGATAAACCCATACCGCTCATATTCCATAAGCTTAAAATAAATCCGCGCCGGCAAAATGGAATTTAGCACCTTAGACCCGTCCAGGGGCGGAATGGGAATCAGATTAAAGAGTCCCAGACCAAGGTTGATGGTAACCAAATACTGGCACAGAATATAGCAGACCGTAGCCAGCCGGAAGGTTGCCGAGGTATCCGACGCAAAGGTCAAGTTCAGCAAAAAGGACGCACCCACCTGCGCCAGAAACGCCAGCAGAAAGTTGGAAAAGGGGCCTGCCAAAGAGGTCAGCACCATCCCTACCTTTTTATGCTTGAAGTTCCATGGGTTCACCGGCACCGGCCGTGCCCAGCCGAAGCCGAACAGAAACAGACAGAGGGCACCCATAGGCTCTAAGTGATGCAGGGGATTCATGGACAACCGCCCAGACTGCTTGGCGGTTTTATCACCCATCCAGTAAGCCGCCAGCCCGTGACAGAGCTCATGCACCGTCAAAGAAAGCAGCACGCAGAATGCCAGAATCAGAATGGTCAGCAGTATTTCCGAAAAGCTGCCGCCGCTCCGAAGTACAGAAAACAACATGGTTTTTCTCTCCTCTCTTGCTCCCTCTGCCTATCTTCTTTCCTTATAAATCACAAGTCAGCAAATCCTCGTAGGTTTCCCGGCGTACTGTCAGAGAAGCCTTGCCGTCCTTCACCATCACAATGGGGGGACGAGGAATCCGGTTGTAGTTGCTCGCCATGGAAT
>JAXJVM010000148.1:0-2072 GCA_036308515.1 Clostridia bacterium
AATAGCGGAGTGCCACTTTTGGAAAGCAAATCTAACCAAAGCCTATTTTTCTCCCATGGAACTTGCTTTGTAATACCAACACAATCTGCATCACACAGATAAAACATTTCATGCTGACACATACGAAATGCCAATGTGTTTACTCCTATTTTGCGGGTTACCGCCCATTCCTTTCCGCTTGTATCATCGCCTGTTCTCTGGAGTTCAAAGAAGCCTGCAGACAAATGGCTGACTGTGTTACAACCTATAATCACCGCATCGCCGGCTGCCTCCCGAATGGTTTGGTATAATGTCTTGATAATTTCCGCTGTAGTACGAGTTCGGTCATAGAACGACCAGTCTCCGAAGGTCAATTCATTTCCCATTTCGAAGCCCCATAATCCGAAAATATCAAAAGTGGTAAAATCATGTTTAATGAGCTCATAACCCCATTTTGTGATTTGCCCAAGGTCATCTGCTATTTGTTTTAAGACCTCAGGAACAGACGGGTCCAATACATTTTTGCCGTACACCGTGCGAAGAATCATAAATTCAGGCATTTTTTCGGCGGTAAGTAACGGTCTGAACCAAATCCCCGGACGGGCGCCAATATCGCGAATTTCTTTTGCCAGCTTTTGCATATCTCCGAAATTACGGTTGCAGTATTTCCATGGGCCACCATTATAATTTTCTTCGTCCTTTATACTAGGAAAATGACAAAGCTGCCAACCATCATCAATGACCATGTATGGAGGATTCTCTGTTTTACCTGCACAGAAAACAATTCGCTTTGTATGTTCTATTATTTTTTCATAGGAATTATGTCCATAATTACAATACCAATCGTTTCCTCCGTAAACTGGATGCTCTGGAAGTCGAGGCGCATCGCACATTTTTTTACAAAAAAGGCTCAATGCCCGTTGCGATTCTTCATGGTATTCTTCTGAAACAACATCTGCAACATGCAAAATTCTATCTTGTAAACAAACGCCCTTTGTCCCGCATCGAACATCCGCTGTTAACGTAATTTTCTCTTTACTGATACTCCACCAACACATGGCATTGGGTTGTGTCCTGACCCCATACGTATAAACAGTTCCATTCTTTATTTGTGCGCAATACCATGGAAAAACCGCTTTTTTATCTACATCCTTCCACGCAAGATCTCCATAGCCTCTTTCCCATGCATCTCCAAACACCTTTTCAGGCTCTGGAACCGGATTTTCCCAACTGATACGAATCGCACATACGGGTTGTTTGGCAGAAAGATAGACTCCATTTTCCTTCCAAAAAACTTCTCCGGCTGTTGAGGGTTCATAAAAATCTTTCCCCTCATATTTTATTTCAAATAGCGCAGCGTCCTTTGATAGCATATTGTTATTCATCATCCATTCTCCCTCTGCCTACAAGGCCATTGATTGCAACAGAAAGTGCGGCAATATCGCCAATACTCTCACCCAAGGCTGCGGGAACAATTTTGCAAGCGCTTGCATTCATCGTAAGACATTCCTTTTCCATCACTTGCTGCATCTCTGCTCTAAGTAAATGTTCGCACCTTGCAAATATGCTGCCAATAATAATCTTTTCAGGATTTAATAAATCAACCAAAATAGATAGACCTTTGCCAAGCATCTGACCGCAACGACGGTATACGTAAATCGCATCCGAGTGGCCGTCGTTGGCAGAGTCTGCAATACCTTTTGCTGTAATTGTTTCAAGCATCTGTGTGCCGGAACAATACGAAGGGATTTGACCTTTTTGCAACAGTTCCCGGGCATACATCTGTCCAAGCTGTGCAATGCCGCCACCTGAACAAAATCCCTCAAAAGAGCCTTCTTTTCCGTAACCTATTGGACCACAGTCCATCAGCCGAATATGCCCCACTTCTCCTGCACAGCCACAGGCACCGCTGTACAATGCACCGTTGAGAATAAGTCCCGCTCCCATGCCGGTTCCAAAGGTGAGAAAGACCATGTTTTTTGTCCCCATGCCTGCGCCGAACTTCCACTCTGCGAGTGCTCCGGCATCTGCATCATTCTGTAAAAACGTTGGTATTTCAAATGTTTCTTCCAGCATCTTGACAATAGAAACAT
>JAXJVM010000149.1:0-2437 GCA_036308515.1 Clostridia bacterium
CCTTATACAATTTCTGTCAGCGAGACCCCGTATTCCTTTGACTCGGAGAACTGGGCAACGCTGTATGTAACAAGCGGAGGAGCGGATAATCCCAGACCGATCAAGCTGCGCAAAAAGCCGTCCACCGGTCAGTGGTTTTTAAATGATATTCAGTGTCTTGCGGACATCCGGGTACCGGTTGCAGAGGATCCCTGGGCTTAAGTTGATCTGAATAGGGGCGAAAGGGCAGTATGCCTCTTCGCCCTTTTTGTGTATGGTAGTGTCAAATGATTTATGAAAACGGAGCCTCAAAAAAATAGGCTTCAATGAACCTTGAAAACTGTAGATATTGCTCTCCGAGGGCTTAGGGCGCTGCCCTAAGAACCTGCAAGGGACTCGTCCCTTGACCCGCTATCGGGCTCTGCCCGAACCCGTCCTCGTCGGAAGGCAGGAAAAGGGTGCAGTTGCCCCTTTTCTGCAGGAATAGGATAATCCGTGAGCTTTATGTCAATAGACTTTCGCGGCATATCCTCACAACCGGCGTTGCCGTCTGTTGCGGTATTCCACGGTTCTATTGACAACAGCTCCGCTCCTTTTATGAGCTTGGGGTCTGGTTTTGCAGATTTAGGATGGTCTGTTGTCCGAAGAAGATGAGTAACTGCCATTTCCCGGGCATGTTATCGGCCCCTTTTAGAAGGTCTACTTCATTCAGAACCTTGTTTCCGGCATGTTTGTGTGGACGCAGGAAGTTGTAGTAAGCAACCCAGAGAGCCAGGTCGTAGTTGGCACCTTCGATGTTGTCAAAACCATTTGTAGACCGGTAAGAAGCTTTGTAGGTCCGGTTGAGACGTTCAATCATCTGTTTAAATGGTCGGAATTCTTTTGAAACAGCGTCGTCGTTGGTAAGTCCGATGACCTGAGTAATATCGAATTTAAAAGCATCACCGAATTCATGGAAAAACTGTTGTGCAGCCAGAGGATATGCACTGTACCCGTCAGCGATGAATCGGAACTTTCCGGGAAGCTCTTTAAAGTGCCGGAAAGCCATTCTCATGGCAAGGATACAGGGACCGACACCACGGTTGTCAGACACCTGATAACCGATAATAGAACGTTTGGCAGCGTCCATGATGAACCAGATATAGGCTTTTACTCCGCGGATCTTGATATAGGTCTCGTCAGCAGTAAGGGTATCACCTGCCTTGTAATCGTAGTTATCAACAAAGGGCTTGATGCAGATGGCGGCGGTCTTGCAGTAGTTGGCGATCTGCTGGTGTGATATGGAGATGTTGTATAAGTCTTTCAGCGCCTGTGCGGATTTGCGTAGGGAAAGACCGAGGTTCACATGCAAAGTCAGGCACAAGGACATGATCTGTGAGTCAAATTTGCTGAATTTTAAGGAAGAGGCATTTTTCGGGAGTGAGTTTAAGTCCACCTTAAAGAAATCCACAGTGAACTCACGGTAGATGTAATGGAGCTTGTATTCGTTCTTGCCGTAGTCTTTTTCCAGATGTTCCTTGTCAACATTCTTCAGATTGTGAAGATAGAAAGGGCATTTGGGGTTGACACACTTGTGTACGATAAAGTGTTTGCGGTCTTTTTTATGGACCAGAGAGTGGTTGCAGTGAGGACAACGGAGGGTGGTCAGTTTTGAAAAACGGTTCTCCTGTGGAGCAAACCTTGTTTCACAGACTTTGCACAGGATTTGTCCTTTGTCACCGTTGTTGCGGTAAAGATAAGGCTTTGGAGCATTACAAAAAGGACAGGTACAGTCATCGGGGATGTTGCATTCCTTACGTCGTGCAATAGGCTTGATCTTTATATTGTAGCGATGTTCGAAGTAAGGGATGAGCAGTCGCCAGTCCCATTCATGGTGATGAAATTCGATCTTGGGAAGTTCATCTGTTTTGAACTTTTGGTACTCTGGAGAGTGGGAATCATCAAAAGCCCACTGCTTGAGAGGGATATATCTGCAGATAAATTGAATTAACCAGCAATTTAGGCGATAAAGGTCTTGAATTGTTTGTAGTAAATAAAGTATAATGTTCATGAGCATTGGCTCCTTTGTATAGAGTTGGTTTGGCGATTGACATTATACACTAAAAGGGAGGTCAATGCTCTTTTTATTGCAGATTTCCCTAAAAATCAAGGTTTTTATTAAGTTTTAACAATAAAAAACAGGTAGTTTTTGACACTACCAAAAACTGAAAGGAGCCTGTGATATGATACTCGCTGACAAAATCATTTTCTTAAGAAAACAAAACAATTGGTCTCAGGAGGAGCTGGCTGAAAAATGCGGTGTCTCCAGACAATCGATCTCCAAATGGGAAAGTGCCGCTTCCATACCGGAGCTTGACAAGATTCTTCGCCTGAGCGAGATCTTTGGCGTCAGTACCGATTATCTGTTAAAGGATACGCTGGATGAGACTGCCATTACTTATACTAATACCGTGGATCC
>JAXJVM010000150.1:0-23621 GCA_036308515.1 Clostridia bacterium
GCGGTGGTGAATGCTTGGATGAATTCTTCCGGGCATCGTGCCAATATCTTAAATAAAAATTATACCAGAATCGGAGTTGGTTATGTTTCCGGCGGAAACTACTGGACACAAATGTTCATTAGCAGATAGTCAGTTAGGGAACTTCTTTACTTGAATCCGGAATAAACATGTGAAAAAATGATTCAAGAAAGCAGTTTTGCCGTCTTGAATCATTTTTCATATTCTTATACATCGTTTTGAACAGAGGAGGAGGTTTTTGTTTTTCTGTATACCAACGGGGAGATTCCCTCTTGCTTTTTAAAACAACGGATAAAGGAGGATGTGTTTTGAAAACCACACTGAGAACTAATGCGGTTAATCGAAAGGTTGGTGTTATAAAGACGCCACTTTGCCTCAGCGATACGATAATTGGCGATGTACTGATGGGGCGAGAAGCCTGTGTGCTTTTTAAACTGGGTAGAAAAATAGCAACGGCTGAAATGGAACATCTGTGCCAAATGATCCACCTGAATTTCGTGATGATAATTACGTGAAATGTACTCAATTGCCTGTGTCATCCAAGCCGGTGAGACATCGGCGTTTTGTTCTAGCCGATAGCAGTGAATTAACTTGATTATGATACGGTAAATGTAGTCGGAACAGGTTTCTTCTGGGCCTGACTCGACTGTCAGACGATAAAGTTCATCAATGTAATGTTCAATGCTTCTGTTGGTGGGAAGAATGGGGGAATCGTAAAGCTTGAAGAGGTACTCGTAGTACATCTGGCTCATATTTCCGTTAAAGTGCAGAAATTTAAATTCCCAATTATCATCCAAAGGATAGTATTCGTGCAAATATCTGCAATCAATAAGCATGAGACTTTTTGCGGATAGGCGATGTGTTTTACCTTTATACTTTAAAACGGCATTTCCGCGGATGGTATACAATAACAAAAAGCTATTAAAATTACTGCGCTTGATGTAAAAATCGCTGCGGCATACAAAATGACCCACCCATTGTACATAGTAATAAAGCTGTTGAACGGTGGCGGAAGAAACCCGGAAAAGATTAGTCTTGCGATAGCAGCTTTCATTTAATGTATCCATAGAAACACCTCGACAGAACAATTGGTATATTTTTTCGAACAATGTGTTATTGAAAAGGAATTATTAAGATGTATACTTAATGTAGGAGGATTAATGCTAAAATCAATATAGCATACAAAAAAATAAAAGTCAATAAAGAGGGAAACGAAAATGAAAAACTTCAAAAAAAATGAAAACAATCCTATATTTGGAAGCGGTGAAATTGGAACAGCTTTTGATGTCTATGTTACCCGTGAGGAAAATCGTTATAGAATGGATTTTTCCTGGCGCAAAAAAAAGGCGTGCGCAGTGACCTTCAGTGATGATGGCATTCATTGGTCAGAACCACAGATAACACTGTCATATGATGAATCCACTGGCTGGGAGGATGATATAAACCGCAATTGTGTGTTAAAGATTGACGGTGTATATAAAATGTGGTACACAGGTCAGGCAAGAGGATACAGTTATATTGGCTATGCAGAGAGTTCTGACGGGATTCATTTCGAACGCAAATGCGCTGAACCGATTATGATTTCTGAGTATCCTTGGGAGGGAGAATCGGTGATGAACCCTTGCGTGTTATACGAAAACGGGGAATACAGAATGTGGTATTCTGCAGGAGAAACCTATGAACCCAATGTTTTGGCTTATGCTACCAGCAAAGATGGTATTCATTGGAATAAGATACGGTTTAATCCGATTTTTGTGTGTGACCCGAACAATACTTACGAGCAGGAGCGCGTGGGCGGTTGTCAAGTGATTAAGGTAGAGGACGAATACTATATCTTCTATATTGGATATGAAAACATTGACACCGCAAGAATCTGTGTTGCCAAGTCTAAGGATGGCATTATTGGATGGGAAAAGTCTTCCTTGAATCCGATAGTTAGTCCGGATGCCGGAATGTGGGACGCGGAGGCGTGTTACAAGCCTTCAGTAATCTGGAACGAGGAAGAACAAAAGTGGATGCTCTGGTATAACGGTAGGAACGGAACCGATGAGTTCATTGGTTTGGCGGAAATTGACCGGAAAGATTTGTTTGTATAAGTTGAGGAAGATATATGGAAAAAATCAAGCGGTATGTAGAGTTCTTTAATCAAAACGACAATGAGTTATACATCAATAAGATAGACAATGCGCATGCACTTCAATGGCTTGAAGAAGAGATACCGATTTTTGAATGTCCTGACAAGGAACTGGAAGAGACCTATTATTTCCGTTGGTGGACGTATCGCAAGCATTTGAGAGAAACGGCAGATGATGGATATGTGATTACTGAGTTTCTCCCTGATGTTCCATGGAGCGGAAAGTATAATGTTATCAATGCAGCGGTGGGACATCATCTTACAGAGGGCAGATGGCTCAAAAATGCCAAAACCTATTTAACAGATTACATAAAATTTTTTTTGAATCACACTGAGGATTCTCATCGTTATAGTTCATGGATGCTTACTGCAATTTTAGATTTTTACCGTGTTGTTGGTCAGATGCCCAAGGATAAAGAACTGGTAAGATCTATGTGTGACTACTATGAGGAATGGGAGAGAACCCATCAGTTGCCAAATGGAATGTTTTGGTCTTACGATGACAGAGATGCCATGGAGTACTCCGTCAGCGGTACCAAGGATATGCAGCACAGAAAAGGGATTCGTCCCACATTGAATGCCTACATGTGTGCCGATGCTAATGCCTTGGCAATCTTTGCAGAACATGCGGATATGCCGGAGGTTGCTAAAGCATACCGCCAAAAGCATGAAACACTAAAAAATCAAATTTTAGAGAATCTTTGGGACAGAGATTTCTTCAAAGCCTTTCATTATGATGGTGAAGCCTCAGAAACCGCTTTTGACGGGGATAAGGATAACATTCCGAGAGAATTGATTGGGTACATCCCTTGGTGCTTTGATATTCCAACAGAAGAACAGGAATCAGCATTTTCTTATCTGGAGAGCAATACAGGATTTTTTACCGAATACGGTCTTACCACTGTGGAACAGAGTGATCCGAGATTCTTGTTTGAGGTAGACCATGAATGTTTGTGGAATGGATACATCTGGCCCTTTGCAACAAGCCAGACCTTAATGGCGCTAAATCATCATTGTGACAAGAATCCAAAGTATCGGGCGTTGTTCCAAAAGCTATTGAAGCAATATGCATTATGCCATAGAATAACCACCGAGGATGGAAAAACAATACCGTGGATTGATGAAGTCAAACACCCTTATCGTGATGAATGGACAAGTAGAACCCTGTTGAAGGAATGGGGCTGGAAGGAAGAGTTGGGTGGTATGGAACGTGGTAAGGACTATAACCATTCAACTTTTTGCGACTTAGTTATTTGTGGTATTGTAGGGATTGACCCTAAGGCGGACTACTTTGCGGTAAATCCAAACATTCCGGAGGATTGGGATTACATGAAGCTGGATAGGCTTTACTTCCGCGGAAGCTGCTACACTGTAATTTATGACAAAACCGGCGAAAAATACGGATTGGGTAAAGGTCTTACGGTTTACAAAGACGGACGGAAACTGACCTTTAAATAAAGAATTTGATAGGGGGTAACGATGTGAAAATGAGAAGTAAACGATGGATTGCGGCGGTAGCCTGCGTTTCCATGATGTGCACACCGATTTTTGGTTATGCAGAAACCAAGACGGAAGCTGCCCGCAGAGTGGTTGTGAATCTGGAGTTTGATTCTATGGTTACCAATGCGGCACCCTTTGGCGTGACTGTATCAAAGTCACAGGCGTATGTGCGTCAGCCCGACGAAAAGGTGAAAAATAAGGTGCTGGAAATAACGGAACCTGCAAGAAAGTCATCGGTGGATATATCATTGACCGAAAGCGCAGACAGCATGACCTTTTCCTTCGATTATATGCAAAAGGATACGCAAATTGCCAGAAGCATTTCGCTTGTGGATGCCAATGCGGTAGTTTCCTCTTTGCTTTCCATTGATACGCAGGGTCAGATTTCGGTCTATGGCGGCAAACAGTTGGTCAATCTGCAGCCGGAGACCTGGTATAACTTTACCCTGGTATGCCGTCTGTCAGAAAAGAGGTATGATGTATATGTGAACGGAAGCTTAAAGGCGTCCATGGTACTGATGGAGAAAAGTACTTCTCTGAACGGCGCGAAGCTCCTTCGATTTTCAGCCGGTGTAGGTGGTGTTGGTTCACAGTATTGTCTGGATAACATTCGCTGCTGTAAAGGGACTTCTCTTCCTGACGAAAGCGCATTTATCCATGAGACCTTCAATGAGGAATGGATGGAACCTATTACCATTTCTATGGAGTCGGATGAAAGCACGGTATATGCGAATTTGAATTTCAATCAGGATGTTGCGGGAGAAAAACCTACAGATGTTAGTCTGAATACAAAATCAGCGGTGAATATTTTTGAGGTTCGGGAGTTTCCTGATGAAGAAAATAAAAGTCTGATGATCAGCAAAGGAACCGGCGAAAGCGTTGATCCTTACGGGGATATTTCCATCAGTAGCTTTGCCGCATCTTCGGCGGTGCTGGAGGCATCCTTTTATCCGGAGGATGCGGGTTCTGTGAAAATCATTACGTTTAGAGACAGTAATGCAAAGTTTAACGAGGTTTTGCGGTTTACGGAGAACGGTGAAATCAGAATCTGCGGTAAGACTGCCGGAAACTACACCGCAGGTAAATGGTATGATATTGCTTTGATTATGAACTATCAGACCATGACGGTGGACGGTTATATCAATCAGGAAAAGGTTTGTGAAGGTATTCCTTTTGCCAACATGAACTCGGAAGAACCTGCTACAATGAGAATCCAGATACCGGCATCCTCTGCAGCTGGTGTTACCTTCATTGATAATGTGCGATTTTATGCCGGCAGCGAGAGAAAGACCGAGGAAGAACTCAGTCAAACGGCAGACGGTTCCTCGGCGACAAGAAGACTGATTGCAGATGAAGATGAGGTAAAAGCACTTCTTCAAAATGCTGTGGCAGTTCAAATGTATAGCGGTAAAGCGTCTGCAGGTGATGAAAAGACCGTTCTGTCCAAGGGTGCAACGGAAATTAACCATAAATTGTATCTTCCGGTAAGATACGTTGCAGAAGCACTGAATGGCACGGTGACATGGACAGAGGAAAACCAAGCCATTACGGTACAATTAGGGGAGGATGTTGCAGTTTATCCTATAGATTCTTTGACCATGCAGTTGAACGGCAATGAAATTGCGATTGAAGCGGCAGCCTGTATTTATGAAGATACAGGAATGATACCCGCAGAAGAATTACAACGGTTACTGCCCAATCTTCAAATTTCTCAAAATGATAAATACGGCATTGTCGTGCTGGACAAGGACAATAAAAATATAACAGCAGAGCAGTTGAAGGATATTTACGATTTTACAACTTACAGCCGTCCTGCGGCAGAGCAAATCTTAAAAGACTTTCAGCCTATGAAGAATGTGCATCCTCGTCTCATGGCAACCGCTGAGGATTTTGAAGCGATTGCTCAGAATCTGCAGACTGATGCCAACATGCAGAAATGGTATGCATCCATGATAAAATCTGCTGATAATATGCTGACCTTAAAACATACCTACTATTATATACCTGACGGCACGAGATTGTTGGAGATGTCAAGACAGCTTTTAAACCGTGCCAGAACCTTAGGTATGGCATATCGCCTGACCAAAGAGCAGAAGTATCTGGATTACCTCTGGGGTGAGATGGAGGCAGTTTGTAATTTTAAGGATTGGAATTCAACCGTTCATTTTCTGGATACTGCTGAAATGACCATGGGTGTTGCCATTGCCTATGACTGGTGCTATGACGCATGGATGCCGGAGCAGCGGAAACTGATGGAAAATGCCATTATGACCATGGGACTGCAGCAGGGCGAAAAGTGTCTGGACTTTAAATTGAATGGAGGAACCCAGTGGCAGATTGTAGACAACAACTGGAATCAGGTCTGTGCCGGAGGTATGAGTGTGGGTGCGCTGGCGTTGATGGATTTGCATCCGGAATATTGTTCGGATATGATTGCCCGTTGTTTGCTCGCGTTGGAAAACTCCTTGGGTGAATATGCACCGGACGGCGCATGGGGTGAGGGACCTGACTATTGGGCGTACGCACTGCGTTATTTGATTTATCATATGGCGTCTATGAAAACGACCTTGGGTACGGATTACGGATATCTTGACGGAAGCTATATGCGTACCACCGCAGATTATATTACTTACACGCAGTCCTCACAGGGCGCTTTTAACCTTGGTGACGCAGCCAGCGGTATCATTAACGAGCCTACGGTATTCTACCTTGGCAAGTTGTTTGATATGCCGGAGCTGACAAAAAAACGGCTGCAGAATATGGAAAGCTACAGCAAATCCGGCAGTGCCGTTGACTTGTTGTTCTATGAACCTTCACATGCAGATGCAGATGTGGAACTGGCGTTGGATACGAAAATTCGTGACATAGAGGTGGCGACCTTCCGCAGTGCATGGATGGATGAAAATGCTATGTTTGTGGGAATTCACGGTGGCTATAATGATGTCAACCACGGTAATCTGGATGCAGGCACCTTTGTGTTGGATGCACAGGGCGTTCGTTGGGCAGACGAGCTGGGATCGGACAATTATAATCAGGGCGATTATTTTACCCGTACCAATGGCGTGAGATATACGCTTTACCGATGCAGCACCCAAGGACAGAATGTACTGGCACTTAACCCTACAGCGGAGTTTGGACAGGAGCAATATGCTACTGCAAAAATTACAGAGTATGTTTCAAAACCCAGAGGTGGTTACGCTGTTGTTGACATGACACCGGTTTACGGCAACAAGGTGCATACAGCCAAGCGTGGTATTAAGTTGGATCATGAGCGTACTCAGGCGGTTGTGCAGGACGAGATTTCTTTAACCTATGCTACGGATGTCTGGTGGTTTATGCACACCACTGCCTCGGTGGAGATTTCTAAGAACGGAAAAACTGCGATTCTTACCAAAAACGGTAAAAAAATGTATGCTACATTGGATTGTAATCTGAAAGAGGCAAAGTTCAGCGTAAGCGCGGCAACACCTCTTGCAAATTCCGGCGTTAAGCCAAGTGTAAATTCCCTTGCAAACTATCGTAGATTGCAGATTAATCTTCCAAAGGCAAACGGAGAGATTACTCTGGCGGTTCGGTTTATCCCTATCAGCGGTAACATGATTATGAATGAATTGGCAGAAAACGGTGCAGGAAAAACAATCCCGATAAGTCGTTGGAACATTGAAGATGGAGAAATTGTTGTACCAACCCTAGATTCCATTACCGTAAATGGTGAAGAAGTAGCGGGATTTGCGCCGGATAAGACCTCTTACAGCATCGAATTTGAGTTTGGAAATGACAAGACGCCGGTTCTGGAGGCAAAGGCTGCAGAAGGCTTTGAGGCAGTAATTGCCCAACCGGAGGATGCCAATGGTTTGGGAGAAATCAAGGTTTACGAAAAAGCGAATCCGGAGAATGTCAATTACTATTCTCTGAGTTTTCGAGTACTTCCTTTGATGGGTGTTCCCGAAAACCGTATGAAGCACAGTATTAAGAAAGTAGAGGTAAGCTCTGAGCCGCAGGCAGAAAATCCTAAGGGTAATGCTATTGACGGTGATTTATCTACTCGTTGGTCAGCAAGTGGCTACACCGAATGGATTCAGGTGGATCTGGGTGAAATAAAGCCCATAGAGGTTGTATCCTTAGCTTTCTATTCCGGAACAAGCCGTGTGACCTATTTTGATATGCAGCTGTCTCAAGACGGTAAAAACTGGACCACGGTATACAGCGGAGAAAGCTCCGGCGTGACAGATGGTTACGAAAGTTACTTCCTGGGCGCACAAAATGCAAGATATATTCGCATGAACAGCTTTGGTAACAGCGTCAACAATTGGAATAGCTATAGTGAGATTGAGGTTTACGGTGCAGTCAAGTAGGACTCTAAGAGATATTATCATAGAAGGGAAGTGCCGGATGTGAAAAAAACAAAAGGAATTTGGAGTTTATGGATTGTCTTGTGTATGCTGGCATCATTATGTACGATGATGCCGGTGACAGCTGAGGCAGGAAAGGTGACCATTACCGCTCCTTATGCAGGCAGTTATTTGGAAAAAGGAGAGGAAATTATTCTGACCGCAACTGCCGAAGAAGTCGTAAGTTTTTTTGCGGATGACGTTTTTATTGGTGAAGCCACACAAGAAGCTGGTGTCTGGAGTTATGCATGGACGCCGAGTTACTATGGAGAGATTACCATTACCGCCAAGGCGGGGACAGCAGAGACCAGCCAGACTGTGAAGGTATTAAAAAGCGCCGAACAGAGCGGAGTGTGGGCGTTGACAGGTTCGAATCTGGACGGTGTGCCTGCCTATACGGTAGGAGACGGAAGAACTCCTACCTATGCCATGAGCGGTTCCAGAGCGGTGGACACATATAGTAATGGGGAGCCGAAAATTACCATGGTCAAGGGTGGTGTGTATGCCTTAGAAATGGATGTGTACACAACTGCGGACGGTGACGGTGTTACCGTAGCGGCAAGCTCTGTCCCCAACGGTATGACTAATGCTATGAATCTTGTAACCATGGTTGGAGCTGATTTGCTGCAAACCAAGAACGGGACGGTACTTGCAGAGAATGTAATTCCCAAAAGCGGCTGGTGCACCTTAAAGCTGATTGTGGATATGTCTGGTGATGATAATACCTATGACGTATATATAGATGGCAGACAGTGTGCGAAGGATGTGGAGTTTACCAAAAGTGATTATACGGTGATAGGCCGGCTCAAGCTGGAGTTGGTGAATCAGACTACCGGTGTAAACTTTATAGATAACCTACGGCTGAGTACCTTGAGCGAATCCACAGGTGAATACCAATTTGCTTCCACCCCTGCCGACGGCACCTTGCTGGAAGCGGGAAAAAAAGTGATGCTGACGGCTCAGGTTAAGAACGAAAACGATGATATACAGACCTGCAGCCAGGCGGACTTTTATGTGAATGATGTGTATGTGGGTAGCGGCGAAAAAATGGCAGACGGCAGCTATGGCTGTAGCTGGATGCCGGAAACGCCGGGTGATGCCATTCTCCGTATCGATGTAACTGCGAACGGCAAGCAGTTTTCAGAAGAAAAGGACCTGACAGTGCTTCATGCTTACTTTAAGAAGGAGGTAACTACCAGAAATACTGTCACTCCCAACCAAGGATTTATTGTGGTAAACAGTAGCGGTGAGGATGCTTCTACCTCCAATGCAAAGGAGACCTCTGTTGCAGTAAAATTAACCGGTTTTAAGGAAACAACTACAGAAACCGGTGCGACACCCTATGTGCAGCAGCTATCCGGCGGTACTACTGGCGATACAACAGGCATTGTGGTTTCGGAGTTTGATTTCAGAGTGGATAATACTGCGCAAGGTATTCGGGTATATAACCGTCCTACCGACAGTTCGTCACTGACTGATATCGGTGTTCGTTTTGCCGGAGGGAAGGTCTACTGCGGTACAGCAGGCGGTACGACTGTAGACACCGGATACACTTATGAAGCAAATCAGACTCATAATGTGAGAATTGTGTGGAATCTCGATGCCGGTACAAAGGATTTATACTTTAACGGCATCCAGGTTCAGAGTGGAGAACCTATCCGTTTTTCAGCCGCGAAAAATATTTGGCAGATTCGTTATGAACTGGCAGATACCTTAAAGGCAAGCGGCTCGGCAATTTTGCAAAATGAGACACTCCGTTATCTTGCAAAAGCACCGGAGTTGGTTTCGGCAGCAGTACGCGACGGGTCCGGCAACAGTCTGAAAGAGAGCGACAGAAACTTCGAAATGATTGGCAGCATTGCAGTAACCTATAGTCAGACATTACAGGAGACAACCGTCAATGAGGACAATGTGAAGCTTTACCGCGGTACAGGAAGAACTGCTGCGGTGACCGATGTGGCAGTTTCACTGGAAGACGGTGATACCATTTGTGTGATTCCTGGCACGGGGGCGTTGCTTCCTTCTGCAGAGTATGAGCTGGTAATTGGAAATGGCGTCATGAGTACCCTTGGTATTGCGGCATCGGAGAGCAGCTTTGCTTTTCGTACCGTGGGTAACGGTAGCGGTATCTATAATGGTAGCTTTGCAATCAGCGACACGACTGTAACTTTCACTGCTGATGCGATTCATACCGTGGCGGAAAAAGGTTATCTGGTTGTGACATTAACCAATGAAAACGGTGAGGATAAGCGTATGAAAGCAATGTCTGTGACAGCCTTTGACTTTAAAGCCGGAAAAGAAGTGAAGCTTACCGGTGTGTTGAAAATGGAAAGTGTTCTTGCCAAGGGCGATGTTTTGCGGGCGTTTGTCTGGGATCAAAGGAGTATGCCTTTTGGTGATGCTTTTGAACTGAAATAAGAAACGATATCCTGAGGGAAACGATCAAAGGAGGGTTTCAAGTGAAAAAACTGGGAATTGTGCTGCTTTTGCTTTGCATTGTCTTTGCGGGTAGTCCGGTCTTGGCAGAAAAAGAGGTAACTGTTTCTGCACAACTGAATGTCAGTGATTTTTGTGTTGATGTAACGGCAGACGGCTTGACGCCGTTTGTAAGAGCTTCTGTTTTTGCTATACCTGCTATACCCGAGAATACTGAGCTTGCCACGGCATTGACGACAGCATTGACGGCTAGCAGCAGTGTGTATGCAGAACAAACCATACTTGGCTTAGAGGGAAGCTTAAAGCGCCATATAGGATTTTTAAGCAATGCCAAAGCCGGTGAATATGTGATTGTGATTGCCGATGAGGCAACCAATCAGGTTTATGTCAGTGAGCCTTTTGCTTACCGGACAGAAAAGGATATGGACATTGCGCTTGGTGCGATAAATAAGGCAACAGAAGAGACTGTTGTTGCAGACCTTAAGGAACACGGCGGAACGCTGCTTCTGGACACGACGGAATATGATTTATTAAAAGATCCGACTGCGGCGGCAGTGATGTTTTTAAAGGAGCGTCCTGTAGGTGGCTTTAAAAAGCCCGCAGACGTACATAGTGCATTTGGTGCAGCAGTTGCAACGTCGGTGTTAAAAACCAGCGAAAATCCGGCAGAGCTTCTTATGAAATATGCCGATGCTCTGGAAATTGACAGTGCTTTGCTTGCCGGTTGTAGTGCCGATGAATCAGCTGCCGCAATGGATGTACTGCAGCAGACAGTTTATGCCTCACCGGATGCACTGGCAAAGGCTTATCCCGGCGCTATCTTTGCCGGCAAAGTCAACACGGCAGCAATTGCGGGTGAGGTTCGGACGTATTTCTTAACTACCTACGCAAAGGAACTGGCGTTGGATTTGACCAAGTATAACAAACTGAGTAATCCGCTTCAGGTGTTTGTTACCCTGATGAATCAAAAGGTGACAGGCTTTGATGATGCAAAAGATAAATTTGACGATGCAGTAGCAGCACAGGCAGAAGCTGAAAAGGAGCCTTCTGGTAATAGCACCGGAGGCTTCGGCGGAGGCGGCGGTGCAGCCGGCGGTTATCCCGTTGCTGGAGAGGATGCCCTGCAGGAGCCTGTGAAGGAGGAGTCTGTGAAGAACTATTACACCGACCTTGCGGATGCGGCATGGGCAGTAGAAGCGGTTGATTATCTGACAGAAAAAGGCGTAGTTAGTGGTGACGGAAATGGCTTGTTCCGTCCCAATGCTGCGGTCACTCGTGGTGAATTTGTAAAAATGCTGACATTGGCATTTAACATTCCTGTGAGCAAAAAGGCTGATATTTTTGCAGATGTAGAAAAGGATGCATGGTATAGCTCCTATGTTGCAACGGCTGTAGAAGCGGGTTTGGTTAAGGGTCTTGGTGATAATCGTTTTGCACCCGAAGCGAGTATTACCCGTCAGGATTTAACACTGATGTGTTTTAGAGCTGCAGCCTATGGGAATATGGAGCTGCAAGCGGTAAAGGATACACTCCCCACAGATTTTGCCACAACTGCCGATTATGCCAAGGATGCAGTACAAGCATTCTTTGGAGCAGAGATTATCAACGGCGATCCTAACGGTACATTCCGTCCTCAGGACGGCGCTACCCGTGCAGAGGTTGCAAAGATTATTGCAGAACTGATGCAGCGAAAGGAGACAATGTAAAATGGTAAAAGCAAGTGCGAAAATGAAAGTAACAGCACTTATGATTTGCGTGCTGTTGGTATTACAGTCCTTTGTTGTTTCTGCTGCGGGCTATGGAACTACAGCAGTGGATGCAGAATTAGAAAAGGATATGAAGCTGCTTCATGCACTGGGGATTTTTGACGAAACCTACGGCGAACTGACCATGAGCTATAAGGTAAGCCGTGGTGAATTTGCCACCGCAGTTGCGAGGATTTTTGGCAATACTGTATCTGAAGATAGCACCGAGCCGGTAAGCTATTACAATGATATGTCAGGCTTGGATGCTGAAATGGTACAGGCGGTGAATGTGCTTACCGACCGAGGTCTTGTTTCCGGAGCAGGCGGCGGTACGTTCCGTCCCGATGATGAGATTACCTATGAACAGGCAATTAAGATTCTGGTCTGTGCGATGGGATATGATATGCTTGCCGTGGAATATGGCGGCTTTCCCGCGGGATATATGACCGAGGGTGCACGTCTTGGCTTGACGGACGACATTAATCTTTCCGGCGGTGACCCCTTAACTTGGGAAGCCCTGATTGTGATGATGCATAATGCCATCTTTATTGATGTAATGCAGACCGTAGTCTACGGTGATGCGCCTCTTTATCGTATTATCAGCGGAGAAACTTTGCTGACCAATGCAATGAACATTCAATGGCTTCAGAATGTGCGTGTGACGGCAAATAGTGTTACTTCTATAGAGGGGAGCACTTACACCAACCCCGATTATGTCAAAATCAACGGTATGGTGTATGGAGACCCCAAAGGATATGCAGAGGGGTATATTGGCAGAGCGGTTGATGTTTATTATAAGGAAGTAAATGGAAACAGAGAGGTTGTTTACGCAGAAAATCGTTTGGAGCGTACGGTAACGGTTATCACCGAGGATATTATCGATGTAAACGGCTACCGGATTACCTATGAAGAAGAAAACGGCAGTAAGAAAACCATTACCTTGGCAGCGGATGCCTATATGCTCTATAACGGTCAGGTGACGGCATATCGACCCGAACTGATTGACACTGCCAAGAGTGGACGGATTACTTTTGAACGCAGTGAAAATAGCTCTGGCTATGATATGGTGATTGCAAGCCTTTATACCGATATGATTGTTCAGGCTGTGGACTACAGTCGGATGCTGGTTTATGATACCATTCAAAGCGGTGTAGCACTGGATTTGACAAAGTACAGCAATGACAACCGATGCTTGATTCAGAAAAACGGCGAAACGACGGACATAAACGGTATTACCACCGGAGCGGTTCTTGCAGTTTACAATACTCCGGATGACAGCTATATCACCGTAACGGTTTCCGGTTCTACCATAGATGGTGTCATTGAAACAATCAAGGATGACAAGGTGATTGTAAGCGGAGAAGCTTATGACTATTCCGATACATTGAAAACCGTGATTGCAAATAAACTGGGTGATACCTGTACCTTCTATCTCAATCACGACGGAAAAATTATCTGGATGGAGACCAAAAGCAGCGGTGGATTGAAGTTTGGATATGTGACTGCAGCAGCAGAAACAAGTAGCTTTGAGACCACGTTGACCCTTCGGATGCTGACCGAGGACAATGTCTGGATGGACTATCCTCTGCCTTCAAAAATGACCATTAATGGTGATTGGGTGACTACCAAAACGGCAGAAAAGGTACAGAGTCTGCTTTATGCTGACGGAAAAATTAAGCAGCAGCTGATTCAGTACAGCGTGAATGAAGAGGGTGTTTTGAACGTATTAAATACGGCAGATTTCACCACCGGGAACATTTTGGTGAACAAGAGTGAGAAAGACTTTTACTGTTCTCTGGCAAAGACCCCCTCTGCAATCCGCTATAAGTCCAGTAAGAAATCCTTCAACGGACAGGCGACCATTAATGACGCCACCAAGGTGTTTGTGGTATCCCCAAGCGTTGATAACAATACCAAATCATACGCCGTGAAGAATACCTCATACTTCAGCAACGACCGCACCTATACTGTTGCAGGCTATAACATGAATGAAGGCGGCGTGTTAGAGGCACTTGTCTGCTATGCTTCTCTGACCGGATTTAAGCCGGTCTACAGTTCTACGGCGGTCATGGTGGATTATGTATCCGAGACCATTGATGGTGAAGGTAATCGTGTACAGTCCCTGCACGGTCTGTCAAATGGTAGCTATGTGAACTACATGACAGACGGCGATACTAAGCTTACCACCGGCAGCCGTACCTTAAAGCGAGGCGACGTGGTTCGTATTTCTACGGATATCGACTCTAAAATCTGTGGTATTGCTTTGGACGTGGATATTGATACGCAAAAGACGGAAAATGCCTCTTATGAGGATTTCTGGGATTCCAACTGGGCAATCTCCGGGGCGGTTTATTCCAAAGCCGGTAGTTACGCCATTATTTCCAACACCAATGCGGCGGATTTAAGCACCATCTTTAAAAATCCCGACCCCGCAAAGCTGTACGCTATTTCCCTTAGCGGCAGTGTGATGATTTATGACAGTGAAAAGGACATGATTTATGCCGGCAGCAATGAGGATATCCTGTCTTATGAAGTGGCAGGCAACTCAGCAACCAGATTTTTTGCCCGCTTCAATTACGAGTCTCTTACAGATCTGTTTATCTTTAAGTAGTCATATTAACAGAATCGACAAGTACACAGAAAAAGGTGAGAACAATGTCGTATTTGGTTCCAAGGAGCTGTTGGCGGGTGAGAGTGCAAAGCTCTCCTTCAGTTATACCGCATCGGAAGCAGATGCAGCAAATGCGCTTTGTGGGAGTAAAGATATTCCTTTGAAAGAATAATATAGATGCTGATTGATTGGAAGCCATGGTATAAGTAAGGGGAGTTAAATGATGAAGAAAGAGCGTGTAGCAGTTTATCAAGACGCCGTTGCGTATATGAAGGACCATTTGTTTGATAAATTGCGGGTGAACGACATTGCGCGACATTGTATGGTTTGCACATCGGGTCTGGAAAAGCATTTTGCAAGATGCGCCAAAAAAGGCGTTATGCGATACTTTCTTGATTTAAAGCTGGAATATGCAGCAGATATGCTGAAAAAAGGCTATTCGGTAAATTATCTGGCAAAGATTTTGAATTTTTCCTCATCTGCACACTTTTCCATGGCCTTTAAAAAGAAGTACGGGACGTCTCCGCTAAAATATAAGTATTCAGAAGTGAATATAGAAGTAGCTTCTAATTATTGAATATGAAAAAACTCCAATATCCACTGGAGTGGATATTGGAGTTTTATTCTTACCGAGCATTTTTTAGGAAGTTCGATGGAGAAACTCCGTTATGTTTGTGAAAAAAGTTGCTGAAGTAATATTCATTAGCGCCAGAATATGGTCTGTGTCTTTGTACTGCTCAAAATTAAATTTTTCTCTATATACTTTGGTGCAGACGATCAATCGCATATCTATCACTCCTAGTAAGATGAAATTTTATAACATTTATAATGCAAAATTTTATTTACTTTGTCAATATGGGATGTTACACTAAAGTAAAATTATATAAGGAGTGAATATATGATTGGATATTTATTTGTGCTTATTTCCGCTCTGAGCGGTGCAGGGAAAGGGTATTTAGGAAAAACGATTAGTGCAAAAACAAACAGCTACAAAGCATCAGTGTTTGTCAATCTTATTCGAATGTTGCTTTGCATTGCCATCAGTGTGATTACCGAGGTGATTGAACGTGGTTCTGTTCGGTTTCAGCTGGATGGAGCGGCGGTGCTCTACGGCACTATGACCGGAATTTTCATGTCTGTGTTTGTCGTGTCCTGGCTTTTGTGCATCCAAAGAGATGCATTTATGCTTGTCAGCGTGGCACAGATGTTTGGTGTTATTGTGACTTTGCTATTGAGCTTTGTGGTCTTTCGTGAAAATGTTACTCCGAAACAAGTACTTGGCATTGCTTTTCTTACCGCTGCAGTGCTCTGTATGCTCTCTTACAGTGCAAAAATCAAAGGGAATATGACTGTGACCTCGATACTACTGCTTCTGTTATGCGGTGTTTCCAGCGGACTTTTAGACTTTTCGCAAAAGCTGTATACCGCATTTTCACAAAGTAGCGTTTCTGCTTTGAATCTATTGACCTATGCATCCGGTGCGGTATTTTTGACCCTGTGCTTTACGGGCAGTAAGCCCCAGACTGACCTTGACTGTAAAGCGTTGCTTAAAGAAACCTTTGTGGCACTTTTCTTGATGGCAATTTGTCTCTTTGCCAACTCCTATTTCAAGGCATTTGCTACCAAGTTTCTCACGGCTGCACAGATTTATCCTGTTTACCAAAGTATCACACTGATTTTAAGATCATCTATGTCAGCATTGTGCTTCAAAGAAAAATTAACTGTACGGTCGGTAGTTGGAATCATTCTGGCGTTTATGGCACTTGTTTTTATTAATATGTAGGAGGAAGCTTTATGAAAATTTCTGATTTATCTCTGAAAGAGAAAGTATTGCAAACCGTGGTAATTCGCGTGGACAAGGATAACTTTGTTTCTGATCAGGTTGGTGCAGCCTTTTTCTTTGGTGAAATCATTACTGAGGCAGACGAAATGGGCATGGAGTGTGCAAAACAAACACTGGCACAGTACATAGACAATGCAAAAGTACCGATTTTGATTACCTCTGACTTTGAAAATGGCTGTGGTAGTATGTTAAAGGGTTTGACTCCCTTGCCGTATTTGATGAGTCTGGGGGCAACCAACAGTGAAGAAATTGCCTATCATTATGGCAAAGCTACCGCTCTTGAGGCGCGGTCTGTAGGGGCAAATTGGTCCTTTTCTCCTGTTTCAGACTTGAATATCAACAAAAGAAATCCGCTGGTCAATGTACGAGGTATTAGTGATGACCCGGATTTGGCAATCCGTCTGCTAAAACAGGTGGTTCGGGGTATGCAGGAAAACGGGCTTGCGGCTTGTGCCAAGCACTTCCCCGGTGATGGACTTGACTATCGGGATCAGCATATTGTAACCACTAACAATACCTTGGCTTTTGATGATTGGAAAAAATTATCCGGTCGTGTTTTTCAGGAACTAATCGATGATGGCGTATATTCCATTATGGCGGGGCATATTACCTTGCCGGAATATCAAAAAGAGATTTTCAAAAACGGCATGAAGCTTCCTGCTACCCTTTCTGGGGAGCTGATTAATGGCTTGCTGAAGAAGGAAATGGGTTATCAGGGAGTTGTAGTTTCAGATTCACTCAATATGGGTGGTTTCCTTGGATGGTATCCTACAAAACAGCAGTCAGAAGTGGAAGCCTTTAAGGCGGGATGCGATATGGTACTCTGGCCTACCAAGGATTATGTGAAGAATATGACCGAGGCAATCGAAAACGGTTATGTTTCCATGGAGCGTCTGGATGATGCTGTTAACAGAATTCTGACCATGAAAGAAAAGCTGGGATTATTCCGCAAGGACAATCATGCAATCACCCTTTCGGATGAGGATAAAAAATTTATCAAAAATACCCAGCAGGAAACCGCAGAGCATTCAATAACTTTGATTCGGGATGAGAAGAAATTATTCCCCATTAAGCCGGAAGAAACAAAGAAAATAGCGGTGATTCCTGTTACCCATCATACACCGGCGTTGGAGGAAGCGGTTTTGCTCTGTGAGGAGCTGCGCCATAAGGGCTTTACGGTAACCTATTTGCCGGATGGTATTAAAGAAGCGGATTTTGAAACTCATGATGTAGTCCTATATGCTTTGTTCTCAAGACCCTTCAGACCAATTGGCTTTCAGGACTTTCATTCTGCGGAAGCTTATAAGGTTCTTACCATCCTGAACTTCGGAGCAGAAAAAACCGTGGTTGTATCTTTTGGTTCACCGTATTTTGGAGAACAGTATTTTGAACGGGCACATTGCTATGTGAATGCCTATTCCATGCTCTCGCCGAGTGTAAAGGCTTTTGTGCGTGCAGCAACAGGTGAGATTCCCTTTACTTCACGTTCGCCTGTAGAATTGTAAAATTAGGAGAAATTGAGATGTATAAAATAGTAAATGGTATTTTAGAAAAAGATAACAAAAAAATTTTTACATTGGGACAATCTTATTATCCGTCATTCCATCATGCAAAATATCCTGTTCCGCCCGAAGGTGATAGAATGGGTGAGATGAAAAAGGATTTTCGACTGATGAAGGAGATGGGATTTCAACATATCCGCATTGCTGCCATCGGCACCACTAAATTGGATGAAAACGGAAGGATTGTCATTGACACACCCTTTGTGGATGCCATGATTGAAGAGGCAGAAAGACTGGATATTTCTATTTCCGTCCGTTTGCATGGTTTTTCGGTAAATCTTCGGGATTTTAAAAATGTTCTAATGGTTGATAATGAAGGCAATCCGCAGGATACAACGGTTTGGCTGAACTTTATCCAAGCGACTATGTGCCACGAAGGACTCTTAGAAGATAATTTCGTCTATAGCAAGGCGCTTTCTGAAAAGTATGCGAAGAAAAGCAATGTCGTAGGCTATCAGATTTACAATGAACCGCATTATCCTAGCTCTGCGGTCTATGACTATCATGAAACCACTGTGTCGGCCTACCGTAAATGGTTGGTGGAGCAAGGGGTGATGACAGAAGCGGATGCCAAAGATTATCAGCCGCCCAAGAGCCGTGCGGAGGAATCTCCTGAAATGTGGGCGCTATGGAGACGGTTTTCTCAGCATTGCCTTGACAACTTCCTGAACCATGCGGAGCATGGTTCCAAAGAAGGCAGCAGTATTCCCACATTTACCTGCTATACACCCTGTCAGTTGTACCCGTCCTCACCTTTTGAGGGCGCTGATATCTTTGCTAATGCACGTTCTTCAATGGATATAGTGGGATATACCTGTTACTATCATGCGGTTGGCGCTGAATACTATGCAATGAATCAATTTTTGGATTTGAATGCTTCTGCCGCTGCTGCAAATGGCAAGGAAGCATGGTGTATTGAGCTTGATAGCCGTACCTATATTCCGTTAGAAATTTTTAATAAGAACACCTTTGCGACTCTGGGGTCAGGCGTGAAAGGACTCATCTACTATCAGTGGCGGGGAGACCATCCTTCACCTGCAACACCAATTCCCAATGGGTGTGGTCTGGTCAATTATGACGGCTCTAAGACGAAAAACTATGACAATGCCGCAAGTATGGTTAAATTTATCAATGATATGTCTGATTATCTGGTAAACGCACGTCGTCCTAAAGAGCATATCGCTGTTTTTCATTCAGATTATGCAACATTCCTTTGTGATGCCACCGAAAACACTGATGAGAAAAGCGGTGACCCTATGCTTTCAAACTCCTATCAGCTTGTTTACAAAGAAATCTATCGTGAATTGAGAAAGCAAAATTATGCGGTGGATATTGTGGATACGGATGCACTTGATAAGAATACATTGGAAATCAAAACGCTGTTTGTGCCTTCCAGAAAAATGCTTTCAAATCAGGAACAAGAAGTAATTGAGAAATTTATTCAAAAAGGCGGACAGGTCTTTGAGTCCTGCGCATCTATTACAGATGTCAATGTGACAGGCAGCTATATGCCCTATGGTACAGAAATCAAAGTTTATACCACTTATTATACCATGGAAGAAGTTTGTAACGAGTTCTTAAACCCACCACTGGTTAAGGCTGACAATCCTTTGGTAGGGGTGCAAAGACTGGAGGGTGACGGTTATCAGTTAATTGTTCTTACCAATCTCAGCTGTACCAACAAAACCCAGACGCTGCGGCTTAATTTCACTCAAGCCTTTACCGAAGCGATATTGTGCACGCCGAACAAGAGAGAATCCCTTGCTGTAAATGGCGAAGAGATTCTGGTAAGTGATCTCACAGACGGTGCAATCATCCTTGTGAAATAAGGAAACCCAGAATTTGTAAGGCATAGAAGAAGCGTTGCAAGAGAACAAGAAGCATGTTTTTTTAAACAAACAGTTATTGACAAATTTTTAGTATACTTCTTAGAGTAGGAATAGCATTAAGGAAAATGTAATGCAGTGAAAAACAAAGGAGGAAACACAATGCCACTGATTGACAAACCTTTAAAAGAACTAAAAGAATACCAAGGAATTAACCCGAAACCGGAAGATTTTGATGCCTATTGGGAACGTGCGTTAAACGAAATGAAAGAAACCGACCCGCAATTGGAAATCACTCCGGCACAGGTGCAGATTCCAGGAACAAAGTGTTACGATATGTATTTCAACGGCACCCGCGGAGGCAGAGTCTATTGCAAGCTTTTGAAACCTGAGAAGATGGAAGGTAAGGCACCGGCGTTGTTGAACTTTCACGGATACAGCGGTTCCAGCGGGGATTGGTTGACCTTTGCGGCATATGCCCAGATGGGTTTTGTGGTTGCTGCTATGGACTGCAGAGGTCAGGGTGGTAAGTCCTCGGATAAAAATCCTGTTGAGGGAAATACATATCATGGACAAATTATCCGTGGTTTGGACGACCCGGACCCCGACAATCTCTATTTCCGCCAGGTATTTTTAGATACAGCTATGCTGGCTGAAATCATTGCAAGCTTTGATGATGTGGACGAAAATCGCATGGGTGCTTGGGGAGGCTCTCAGGGAGGGGCACTTACTGTTGCCTGTGCCTGCTTGTCCTCAAAAATTAAATTGGCAGCACCACAATTCCCATTCCTTACAGATTATAAGCGTGTATGGGAAATGGATATGGCAGAACGTGCTTATCGGGAGCTGAAAGATTACTTTCGCCGGTTTGACCCTTGCCATGAGAAAGAAGAGGAAGTATTTACCAAGCTTGGATATATAGACCTTCATCATATGGCAGACCGAATTACCGCAAAGATTTTGTTCTTTACCGGATTGATGGACAATATCTGTCCGCCCTCTACCCAGTTTGCCATTTATAATCGTATTCAGTCTGAGAAATCCATGGTGATTTATCCGGATTACGGTCATGAGGACCTGCCCGGTTCAAAAGATAAAACAGCCGTATTTTTCAGCGAATTGTTGTAAAAGTAGCGTACTGACTTCGTTTTTCAAAAGGAAAAGTGTTTAAGGAAAATGTAGGGGCGATTCAAGAATCGCCCGATACAATAACAGAAAATAGTAGGTCCTATTATTCACTGTTCACCTGAAAGGAAAGATAACATATGATCATAAAAGAAACCATAGAAACAGTAGTAAAAAAAGAGTATGATGTAGCAGTATGTGGTGGAGGTTTTGCCGGAATATCTGCGGCATTAGCAGCAGCAAGGCAGGGAATTAAAGTTGTGCTATTTGAAAAACAGTATATGCTTGGTGGTCTTGGCACGGCAGGTATTGTCACAATCTATCTCCCGCTTTGCGATGGATATGGTAATCAGGTGTCTTTTGGTATAGCAGAGGAACTTTTACGCTTGTCAATATTACATGGCGCAGAAGATAGATACCCTGAAAACTGGTTGGATGGCAGGGGAACGCGTGGAGAAAAAGATAAGCGGTTTGAGGTTCGATATAACCCGCAACTTTTTGCTATACTTGCCGAAAAATTATTGTTGGACGCAGGAGTTGAAATTCTTTATGGTACATATGCGGTTGATGTAAAGTTGCAAAATGATAAAATATCGCATATTATTACAGAAAATAAATCCGGCAGAATCGCGTATGAGGTGAAATCCGTAGTTGATGCAACGGGCGATTGTGATATTGCAAAATTTGCAAATGCTCCAACTGATACTTTTAAACAAGGTAATATTCTTGCAGCTTGGTACTATTCTTTGGGTAAAGCAGGATATAAGTTGAACATGTTGGGATTTTCCGATATTCCCGATGAGGAAAAAACAAAAGAAAATGAAGTAGAACAACTTATAAACAAAAGGTTCAGTGGTCTTGAAGGTGAAGAACTTTCCGAACAGATGTGCCTATCACATCAATCAACATACAATGATTTTTTGAAAAAGAGACGTGATGATTCTGCGATAATGCCGGTAACAATGGCAACAATACCGCAAATAAGAATGACGAGAAAATTAGTTGGTGAATATACTCTTTCTGACAAAGAAACACATAAATATTTTGAAGATTCTATTGGAATGGTATCTAATTGGAAAAAGAGAGGACCAATATACGAAGTGCCTTTTGGAACATTGTATAATTCTGCAGTCAAAAATCTTATATGTGCGGGTCGTTGTACATCTGTAAACGAAACTATGTGGGATATTATGCGCGTTATTCCTTGTTGTGCTGTAACGGGGCAGGCTGCCGGAACAGCTGCGGCTATGACTGATGATTTTTCTTCACTCAATGTAAAAGAACTTCAAGAAGCATTAAAAATCAATGGTGTAGTTCTTCACGAAAAGGAAATTTTAAAAAAATAATTTGCATCTAAACCTTATATCCCGTATATAGGTTAGGGTGGCATTTTATAAAGAATAAGGCTTTGCTTATGTTAAAATACAACACATCTATTATGAACGTGAATGCCAGAAAACCGTCGGTAAAGGTCGACGGTTTTTTCTTATGTATTAAAGACGTGTTTAAATTGAGATATAATAAAGAAAAATCCACTGATTGGTTAGAATCAGTGGATTTGATGATGGTGGAGCATAGGGGACTTGAACCCCTGACCCCCACACTGCCAGTGTGGTGCGCTCCCAACTGCGCTAATGCCCCGAGTTATATTACTTTTATAATGTACCATACTTTTCAGAATTTGTAAAGAGTGTTTTTTCGAACGCAGATTTATCCGGCGCTTCCAGGAATTACATTTGCATTATGTAAACCATCTTGCTATAATGGTGACGTCCGAAGGGACAAAATTATATCAGGAGGTAACACATGATGATAAAGAAGTTTATAATATCCGCGGTGATTGGTGTGCAGGTTATGCTGCTTTCTGTTGGTGGATGGGCAGCCACAACCCACACTGTGGCTGCCGGAGACACCCTGTGGAAGATTGCGGTGAAGTATCAGGTGGGATTGAGCGAACTTAAAAATGCCAACCCGCAGATTACAAATCCGGCATTGATTTATCCCGGACAGGTCATTCAGATTCCAAGTGTTGATTCTGGTGTTTTAAACTACGAGAGTGAGGTTGTAAGGCTGGTTAATGAACAGCGAGTGAAAAATGGATTGAGTAAATTAACCGAGGATTGGGAATTAAGTCGAGTGGCGAGATATAAGTCTCAGGACATGAAGGACAATAAGTATTTTTCCCATACAAGCCCAGTTTATGGTTCACCCTTTGAAATGATTAAGAATTTTGGTATTTCTTATCGCAGTGCCGGAGAAAATATCGCTAAAGGGCAATCGACTCCGCAGGCGGTGGTGAATGCTTGGATGAATTCTTCCGGGCATCGTGCCAATATCTTAAATAAAAATTATACCAGAATCGGAGTTGGTTATGTTTCCGGCGGAAACTACTGGACACAAATGTTCATTAGCAGATAGTCAGTTAGGGAA
>JAXJVM010000151.1:0-18978 GCA_036308515.1 Clostridia bacterium
GTATTACTCATCTGGCGCAGATTGCAAGTATGGCTGACACCCATTTCCTGATACAAAAAAACTCTGATGAGAATCAAACAAAAACCACAGTCACTCCTTTGGATGAGCAAAGCAGAAAAGCGGAGCTTGCGCGGATTATTGGCGGCGTCAAGATTACCGAGCTTACCATGCAGGCAGCGCAGGAAATGTTGGACATGGCGGATTCTTTAAAAGAAAGGCGGTAGCCAATGGCGATGGAACAAATTGGTTATGTGGTGGAAGTCCTTGGCACAGACGTAAAGGTTCGGGTCGTGCGTGAATCTGCTTGCGGCGGAAATTGTGGCGCTTGCCACGGATGCCCCTCCGGCGCGGTGTTTGTCACTTGTGCCAATGATATAGATGTACCTTTTATGGTTGGTGAGGAAGTAGTCGTAGAAATGCCCGCAAAGCAGTTCTTTGGCGGAACCTTGGGTAGTTATGGAATTATGACTCTTTGTATGCTTTTGGGTGCTATTTTGGGATATCTCTTAACTAAATACGAAGCCGTGTCGGTACTTGGGGGATTTTTGGGACTTGTCGTCGGGATATTGCTGATGCGTGTGTTTTTTCAAGGACGCCAGGCCGCCATCAAAGTAAAAAGACAGAATGAAATGAGAAAGCAGTGAATAGAATGCATACACCAAAACGTATTACCATCTTTGTTGGTTACTACGGAAGCGGAAAGACAGAACTTGCAGTAAATTACGCTTTGGCGCTGCGAGAATCCGGGAAAAAAGTGGTCATTGTGGATTTTGATATTGTCAATCCATATTTTAGAACCAAGGATGCAGAGGATGTATTAGGAAATCGGGATATTAGGGTGATTGCACCAGCGTTTGCGAATACCAATCTGGAAAATCCGGCATTACCTGCGGAAATATACAGTGTTTTTGCTGAGGAAGATACCTATGTGGTATTTGATGTGGGCGGCGGCGAGGACGGTGCCATCCCCCTTGGAAGATACCATGCTTATTTTGAAAAAGAGGCATGCGATGTTTTCTTTGTTTTAAATGAAAGACGGATGATTACCGGGGATTTAGAAGGAGCAATGGATGCATTTTTTGAAATTGCAGCCGTGACACGGGTTCCTATCACCGGTTTGATTAATAATACCCATCTGAAAGAGGAAACAACTGCCGCAATGATTCTTGAGGGGCAGAAGTTGGCAGAGCAACTGGCAGAGAAAGTGAATCTGCCCGTTGTGTATATCGGGGGAACATCCGAAGTTCTGTCCGAATTACCGGAGGAGTATAAACCCTTGGCATTTCCCATTCAGACTTACATCAATTTGATATTTTAAATATAGGAGGAAACCGAGTATGGCAAAAGTAACCTTTCGTACCGAGCGTTGCAAGGGCTGCGGACTTTGCACCACCGTCTGTCCTAAAAAAATTGTAATTATGGACTTGGAAACCATCAATGAAAAAGGATTTCATCCTGCAACGGTAACGGAACAGGAAAAGTGTATCGGTTGTGCCATGTGTGCAACCATGTGCCCGGATTGTGTCATTAAGGTTGAAAGATAGAAAAGAGGCGAAATAGAAATGGAGAAAAAAGTTTTAATGAAAGGCAATGAGGCACTGGCAGAGGCCGCGATGCGCAGTGGTTGTCGGCATTTCTTCGGATATCCCATTACCCCTCAGACCGAGCTTGCTGCATATATGGCAAAACAGATGCCCAAACGCGGAGGTACCTTTCTGCAGGCTGAAAGTGAAATTGCTGCCATCAATATGGTATACGGAGCAGCTGGTGCCGGCGCCAGAGTTATGACCAGCTCTTCAAGTCCCGGTATTAGTTTGAAGCAAGAAGGTATTTCCTACATAGCCGGAGCAGATCTCCCCTGCGTTATCGTTAACATTGTGCGCGGCGGTCCCGGTCTTGGTGGTATTCAGCCGGCACAGTCTGACTATTTTCAAGCAACCAAAGGCGGAGGTCACGGTGACTATCATTTGCTTGTTTATGCGCCATCTTCGGTTCAAGAGATGGCGGATCTGGTTGGCGTTGCCTTTGATAAAGCTGACCAGTACCGTATGCCTGCCATGATTATGGGTGATGGTATGTTGGGACAGATGATGGAGCCTGTTACCTTTAAAGATCCCATTGACCCGACTGATTTGCCCGAAAAGGAGTGGGCTACCACCGGGACTGGAATGAAGAGAAAAAAGAACATTATAAACTCTCTGTATCTCACTCCTGAGGAATTGGAAAATCTGAATAATGCACGTCAGAAGAGATATGAAACCATCTTGAAAGAAGAGGTTCGGGTGGAGGAATATAAAACCGAAGATGCAGATTTGATTTTTGTGGCGTATGGAACCATTGCAAGAATTGTTATGTCTGCGGTCAATATACTCCGCGAGCAGGGGATCAAGGCAGGATTGATTCGTCCGATTACCCTTTGGCCCTTCCCGTATACTGCCATCAGCAAGTATGCAGATTCTGCAAAAATGTTCCTGACAGTAGAAATGAGTCAGGGACAGATGGTAGAGGACGTTCGCCTTGGTGTAAACGGAAAAGGACCCGTATACTTCTATGGTCGTAACGGTGGTATGGTCCCTGATCAAGAAGCCATTGCAGAAGAAGCGAAAAAATATATGAAAAAATAGGGGAAAGGAGCAAGAAATCATGGAAACAGTATTTGACAGACCCCATGCACTCAGTGATGTAGTTACTAGCTATTGTCCCGGATGTACCCATGGTATTATTACCCGGCTTGTGGCCGAAGTCATAGACGAACTTGGTATGGAAGGCAAAACCGTTGGCATTGCCCCTGTCGGCTGTAGTGTTACGGCGTATAACTTCTTTGAGTGTGACATGCAGGAAGCAGCACACGGCCGTGCTCCAGCAGTTGCTACCGGCATTAAGCGTGTACATCCTGACAATCTGGTATTTACCTATCAAGGTGACGGTGATCTGGCTGCCATCGGCACAGCGGAAACTGTTCATGCGGCTGCACGTGCAGAGAATATTTCAATCATCTTTGTGAATAATGCAATTTATGGTATGACCGGCGGTCAGATGGCGCCTACCTCTCTGGTAGGACAGGTGACCCAGACCACTCCGTACGGCAGAAAGGTGGAAAATCAAGGTTACCCCATCCGTATTTCAGAGATGCTCTCCACGCTCCAGGGCGTTGCTTATATTGAACGCGTTGCAGTGGATAGTGTCCCCAATATTAAAAAGGCAAAAGCTGCCATCAAAAAGTCATTCCAATGCCAGCTTGATAAAAAAGGCTTTTCCCTGGTTGAGGTGCTCTCTACCTGTCCCACGAACTGGGGGCTGAGCCCGGAGGAAGCCCTTGTATGGCTTCGCGAGAACATGATGCCACAATATCCCTTGGGGGTATACTGTGATAAACTGAACGAGGGGGGAACCAGATGATTCAGAAAATCCTTTTTGCCGGTTTTGGCGGTCAAGGTGTATTATTTGCAGGAAAAACACTGGCATACGCCGGAATGGATAATGAAATGCAGATTTCCTGGCTGCCCTCTTATGGTCCGGAAATGCGCGGCGGTACTGCAAACTGTTCTGTCATTTTGTCCGATGAACCCATCGGTTCTCCGGTTATTACTGCGCCCGATGTTCTGGTTGCCATGAATAAACCATCCTTAGAGAAGTTTGAAAACACAGTTGCCCCCGGAGGCTTGATTGTCCTTGACAGTTTCCTCATTGACAAAAAGGTTGAGCGTGATGATGTGGATGTAGTTTATATTCCGGCAAAGCAGCTGGCAGGGGAAAACGGGAATGAAAATCTCGGCAATATGATCATGCTTGGGGCAGCACTTCGTCATCGCGAACTGCTGGCGCCTGCGCTGGTACATCGCAGTATTGAGGAACATACACCGCAAACCCGTGCGGAGCTTGCGGGAATCAACAAAAAAATGATCGACATAGGATATCAATATTAGTATGCTACTTTCAATTAGTCAAGTTAACAAAAGTTTTTCCGGTAATCCGATTCTACGTGATGTTACGATGACCATAGAGGATCATGTCCGCTATGGTCTTATTGGTGTGAATGGAGCCGGAAAATCCACGCTACTGAACATTCTTATTGGTGAGCTTGAGCATGATGAGGGCGAGATTTACCGCAGTAGTCAATTATCATTGGGTTACCTGAAGCAAAATACCGGATTGGAACGTACCAGCACCATTCTGGAAGAAATGCAAAAGGTCTTTGCGGATGTATTAAGAGCGGAAGAAGATATGCGGGCGTTGGAACAGGAGATGGAACAAGTTTCTGACCATACATCTATAGAATATCGTCGCATTACACAGGAATATACGAAAAAACAAGCCTATTTTGACAGCCGTGAGGGATACCAAATAGATGTGAAAATTAAAACCATTCTCAATGGTATGGGATTTCTGGATAAAGATTTGGACACCCCTATCCATACCTTAAGCGGCGGCGAAAAAACACGGCTTGCCATTGCACGACTCCTGTTGGAAGAGCCTAATCTTTTAATCCTGGATGAGCCCACCAATCATTTGGATTTTAAAACTCTGAATTGGTTGGAAGAATATCTGCTCACCTATAACGGTTCGGTTCTGGTTGTTTCTCATGACCGATATTTTCTAGATAAAATTGTCCAACAGGTTTTTGAGTTGGAACGGGGTAAGCTGGTGTCCTATAAGGGCAATTACACGGCATATCTGCGGCAAAAAGCAGAGCGCCGCGCAAGACTGGAAAAGGAATACGAGGCCCAGCAGATGGAACTTGCCCGTATGCAGGATTACGTGGACAAGAACCTTGCCAGAGCATCTACCTCTAACAGTGCCAAGTCCCGTATCAAAGCCATGGAGGCAATGGATATCATTGAAAAGCCCGACGGGGATTTAAAACAGATTAAACTTCGCTTTGATACTCTGAAAGAACCTTATAAAGAGGTTTTGACTGTGGAAGATTTATCCCTTTGCGTTGGGGAAGAGAAAAAAGTTTTGTGCAAGAATATTAACTTCTCCCTCAAACGTAAGGAGAAAATCGCTATCATTGGTGAAAACGGTATCGGGAAGTCAACCATGCTGAAAACCCTGCTTGGACAGATTCCCGCTAATGATGGTAATTATACCTGGGGAAAGAATACCAGCATCAGCTATTATGAACAGGAAAACCTGAATCTGAACCCGGAACGGCAGGCCATTGACGAGCTTTGGGACAGATTTCCCCATATACCGGAGGCGCAAATACGCAAGGTGCTTGGAAGCGTCTTGCTGACTAAAGAGGATGTGTTTAAACCGGTTAAGGTCATCAGCGGTGGTGAGCGTGCCAGACTTGCACTTTGTATTTTGATGCTAGAAAAATCCAATGTTATGCTACTGGACGAGCCCACCAACCATCTGGATCTTCCTTCCAAGGAGATTTTAGAACAGGCGCTTTCGGACTATGAAGGAACCTTACTTTTTGTATCCCATGACCGTTACCTTTTGAACAAAATTCCGGATAAAATCATCGAAATGACGCGAGAGGGCATCACTGTCTATGATGGAAATTACGATGATTATTGTGCACGCCAACAGTTCCTTGCCCAGTCTGCTGCGGAAGTGATACCGGAAAAAACAAAACCCAAAAACCAGTCCGGTAGCTTTCGAACCAAAGAACAGCGGCGGCAGGACGCCCAGCGTAAAGCTCGAATCCGGGAACTGGAAGAGTTAATCGCTTGGTTAGAAAAGGAGAGCTCTGTGCTGCAGGATGAGTTAACCCAAGAAGAAGTTTATACGGATTATCATCTGGCAACAGAGAAAACTATCAAGATTGATGAAAACACCAAAAAGCTTGAAGAATGCTACGAAGAGTGGGAAATCCTTCAGGAAGAAGAATAGGAGGTAACTCGATGGCACAAGGCATCAATTGTGACACTTGTAAAAACTTCGTCTTTGACGAAGAATATGACGGATATATCTGTATGGTAGCTATGGATGAGGATGAGGTTTACCGCTTTCACGCCTATCGGGAATGTCCTTACTATCAATCGGATGATGATTATTTAATAGTTAGGAAACAAAAATAAGGAAAACTAAGAGGTTTGATACTTGCGTCTGCGAGTGTCAAGCCTTTTTGCTTTACAGAAAAACGTTTATAGCTCGAAAACGCTCACAGCACCAACAAATGGTTATTGACTCATCTGATGGAGCTTTTGTCGTTTCCTGTGCTTTTTCATAACAAACTTTCTTGACAAAGAGAGGTCCCGGGTCTATAATAATAAAAAGCGGTTTATCCGCAGAGAGGACTGAGTGATTTGTTTATTGACGAACAATATATGAACCAGCTTTTAGAAAAAGCAAAAGGAACAGAAAGTGCAGAGATTACTCGAATTCTGGACAAAGCAGACCGATTTGAGGGATTGACCCATCAGGAGGTGGCGGTGCTGCTGATGTTAGAAGACCCCAAGCAGTTGCAACGAATGTTTGACATTGCATATAAAATCAAGCAACACATTTACGGCAATCGTATTGTCATGTTTGCACCCTTGTATGTCAGCGATTACTGCGTGAATCAATGTAAGTATTGCAGTTACAACTGCAATCATGATTTCAACCGCAAGCGTCTGACTATGGACGAGGTGAGAGAAGAAGTAAAGATTCTTGAATCCATGGGTCATAAGCGTCTGGCAGTAGAGGCTGGTGAAGATGATGTCAATTGTCCGATTGACTACATTCTGGAATGTATGAAAACCATTTACGATATGAAGTTTGAAAATGGAGAAATTCGCCGCGTAAATGTAAATATTGCGGCAACTACCGTTGAGAATTATAAGAAGCTGAAGGAGATCGGTATCGGAACCTATATTCTGTTCCAAGAAACTTATCATAAGCCTACTTATCTGGATATGCATATTTCTGGTCCTAAGAGAAACTATGAGTATCACACAACTGCCTTTGACCGTGCTATGCAGGGCGGTATCGATGATGTGGGCGGCGGTGTTCTGTTTGGATTGTATGACCCTTATTTTGAGGTGCTGGGTTTGATGCTCCACAATGAACATTTGGAAAAGGAATTCGGGGTTGGTTTCCATACTATTTCTGTTCCGCGTATTCGTAAGGCAGACGGTGCATTGCAAACCAACTTCAAGTATGCCGTGGACGATGAAACCTTCAAAAAGCTGGTTGCGGTCATTCGTCTTGCGGTTCCCTTTACCGGTATGATTGTTTCTACCCGTGAGAGCGAGGAAATGCGCAAGGAGTTGATCCGCCTTGGCATTTCCCAGATGAGTGCAGGCTCTGCTACCGGGGTGGGCGGTTATAAAGAAGGTGCGGAAAGTCATACGCAATTTGAAGTGGTTGACGAAAGAGATGCCATGTCGGTAATTAAATGGATTATGGACGAAGAAATGGTGCCCAGCTTCTGTACCGCTTGCTACCGCAGCGGAAGAACCGGTGACCGGTTTATGTCCCTTGCTAAATCCGGAAACATTAAAAACGTATGTTTGCCCAATGCGCTAATGACGCTTGCGGAATACACCTTGGATTATGGTGATGAGGAGTTTAAACAGAAAGCCCGTGAGACTATTGAACGGGAAATCCCAAAGATTGAGAACGAAAAGATTCGTGAACTGACCAGAGCCAATATTGAAAAAATCAAACAGGGTCAAAGAGACTTCTTTGTATAAGTATGATATGTAATCGGGAGATGATACTATGGAAAAAACGCCTCTTTCCATGCGTAAACACATAGCCCTAGTTGGGCAAACCAATTCGGGAAAATCCACCTTGTTTAATCTTTTGCTGGGACAGGATATTTCTATTGTTTCAGAGGTTCGCGGAACTACTACGGATCCGGTCACCAAAGCAATGGAACTGATTCCCTATGGGCCGGTTGCCTTAATGGATACCGCAGGGCTGGGTGATGAAACTGAGCTTGGCAAACAACGTATGGAAAAAACCTCCCAAGCTTTGGAACGGGTTGATTTGGTTCTCTATATTGTAGATGTTTCTGCTGAAGGAGGACCGAGCGCTGTATACTTCAGCAAGCCAACCGTCATTGTCTTTACCAAATGCGAGCTTTTAGATGCGGATTCCTTGCAATGGATGAAGCAAGAAAACCCGGATGCAATCTTTCTTTCTAATTATGGAAAAGATGGATTGGAACAGTTAAAAGAGCGGATGGTGACCGAACTGAAAAAACAAGACCGTGATGATGAAACCTGGATTGGCGATTTACTGCCTGTAGGGAGTACTGTTGTTCTTGTTACACCCATTGACAGTGCAGCGCCCAAGGGGAGATTGATTTTGCCCCAGGTTCAGATTCTCCGGGATTGCCTTGACCATGATATGAAAGCTTATGTCACCAAAGAAAACACCCTCAAGGATGCATTGCGGGATTTAAGCAAGATTGATTTGGTTGTTACAGATTCACAGGTTTTTTCCCTAGTTGACGCTATTGTACCAAAGGAGATTCCCTTGACTTCATTTTCTATGCTTCTTGCAAGAAAAAAAGGGAATTTTGCACAGTATCTACAGGGTGTGAAACAATTCGCTCAATTGAAAGATGGGGATAAAATTCTGGTGATGGAGGGGTGTACACATAATGTCACCCATGAGGATATTGGCAGAAAGAAACTCCCTAAATTGATCGAAATGAAAACGGGGGTCCGGTGTATTTATGACTTTGCCACCGGCTATGACTTCCCGGAGGATATCAGCCAGTATGCAATGGCGCTTTCTTGCGGCATGTGTATGATTAATAAGCAAGAAATTCAGTCTAGAATGCAAAAAATGAAGGAAATCGGTGTTCCGGTTGTCAATTATGGCATTGCGCTTGCCTATCTAAACGGCATCCTCGACAGAGCCAAAGAAATTTTTGAATAATATTAAAGAACCGTCTCAAAAGACGGTTCTTCTGTTATATACCTAATCTATTGATATTTCCGGGCATTTAGGATCCACATACAAAGTATTATAATGATCATAAATTACCATACCCGGTTTGGCGCCGTTGGGCTTTTTTACATTTTTTACCACTGTGTAGTCCACCGGAACCTTAGAGGAATTCTGCGCCTTGCTGTAATAGGCAGCAATCTGTGCTGCTTCCAAAATGGTGCTGTCCGGGACATCCTTTCCGCCTTGGGTGCGGATAATGGTGTGAGAACCGGGAATCACCTTGGTATGAAACCACAAATCCGTAGAGTACGCCATACGAATGGTCAACTCATCGTTCTGTTTGTTGTTCCGCCCTACCAGAATCTCAAATCCATCCGAGGATATAAAGGAGAGGGGCGAGGACTTCTTTTGCTGCTTCTTTACCTTGGCAGGAGTTTTAGCAACATATCCGCCATCTGCCAATTCATCCCGAATTTCAGCAAGCTCTGCCGGTGTTTCAGCCTTTTCTAGAGAGTCTAGAACGGATTCCAGATAGTACAGTTCGTCCCGAGCAACTTCAGCTTGCTTTTGGGCGTAAATTTCCGTCATTTTAGCCTTGGTATATAGCTTGTAATACCGCTGTGCATTTCCAGAGGGGGATAAGTCCTCCTGGAGAGGAATCTTTATAGTTTCCAGAGGGTCAGAGTAATAGTTTTCCGCCTCCAGTTCCTTCATGCCGGGAGTGACTCGGTATAAGTTTGCAGTCACTAAATCCCCGTAAATTTTATACCGCTCCCGGTTCTTGGCTTTTTCAAGATTATCTTGATGGATGGTGAGTTTTTTCTCGCAGCGATCAATATTGTTGCGTACCAGCTTAATTAAATGATTGGCGCGTTGGTTCATGTGTTCGCGCCTGGCGCGTAGTTCGTAATAGCTATCAATCACTTCACTCATGGATTCTGAGGTTTTCACGATTCCCGCACCTGTGTATTGAGTCAGTTGAATACAAGAGAAAGCAAAGGGCTTCTTATCCTCAGTACCAATCAGCAGGGAAGGTGCATATTGTTCCTGACATATCTGTTTCAGAATGCCGTCTGCATGGGTTAAAAAACCAGCAGTATCTACCTCGCCGCGGGTGGTCTTAGTGTTACCAGTGAAGCGGTATACGATTTCCCGGGCAAGCAACGGGCTCATACCATGAAATGAGCCGACAAGGAATTTGTCAAGCAGGGTGTCTTCCGGCTGATTATCCAGTTCCCGGAGTAAGTCCAAAACAGAGTAGGAGGCAGGAGACAACTTATCCTGGGAGGGGGGATTTTCGTAAATTAACCCTGGTAAAATTTGACGAACAGCGCTCACTGTAAAGTCCACATGCTTTGCACTGTCCATAATTTTATTATTTTCATCTATCAGGATAACGTTGCTATGTCTGCCCATGATTTCAACAACAATGGATTTGATACATAGGTCACCGAGCTCGTTTCTGCCCTCCATATCCAGGCGAATAACCCGGTCAAAGCCTAACTGAGAAACCTTGAGTATTTTACTTCCCTGCAAATGCTTGCGCATAAGCATGCAGAGCATAGGGGGAACCATGGGATTTTCTCGGGCAACCGAGGTCAAATGAACCCGCGGATTGGAGGCACTGGCAGACAAAAGCAAGCGATAGTTTCCTTGCGGGGTACGGATTGCGAGAATAATTTCCTCGCGTTCCGGCTGATAGACCTTATCAACTTTACCGCCGACCAAAAGTCGGTTTAACTCTGATACCACGCAGTGGGTTACCATGCCGTCATATGACATAATTTCGCTCCTTGTCTGTTATGTATGTGTTTTTATGCTTTCCGAAGTGCCTCAACTTTATCCAGCCGTTCCCAAGGCAAATCCAAATCGTTGCGACCAAAGTGACCGTAAGCTGCCGTCTGCTTATAGATGGGACGACGTAAGTCCAGGGTTTTGATAATACCGCTGGGGCTCAAATCAAAGACTTTGCTGACCTTCTCGGCAAGCTCACTGTCGCTGATAGTACCGGTGCCTCGGGTATCAATGCGCAGAGAAACAGGCTGTGCTACGCCAATTGCATAGGCCAGCTGTACCTCGCACGCCTTTGCAAAGCCCGCTGCAACAATATTTTTGGCAACGTACCGTGCCGCATAAGCAGCACTACGATCAACCTTTGTGGGATCCTTACCGGAGAACGCACCGCCGCCATGGCTGGCGTATCCGCCGTAGGTATCAACAATAATCTTGCGACCGGTGTGACCGGAATCTCCCTGAGGCCCGCCAACAACGAAACGACCGGTAGGGTTAATGAAATACTTGGTGTCTTCATCCAGGAGGGAAGCATCAATCACCGGAAGTATCACCTCGCGCATAATATCTTCGCGAAGCTGCGCAACAGAAACCGTATCATCGTGTTGGGTAGAAACCACAACGGTATCGATGCGCTTTACAGTGCCATCCTCGTTGTACTCCACTGTAACCTGAGATTTTCCGTCAGGACGGAGATAATCAAGAACCTTGGATTTTCTCACTTCGGTAAGCTTGCGGCTCAGCTTGTGAGAAAGTGCAATAGGCATAGGCATATATTCCTCGGTTTCATCACAGGCAAACCCGAACATCATACCTTGGTCTCCGGCACCAATACCATCGCCATTATCATCAACCCCCATGGCAATATCAGGAGACTGCTCGTCAATGGCGCTAAGTACGGCACAGGTGTCACAGTCAAAGCCGTATTTTGCCCTATCATAGCCCACTTCGCGAACGGTATCGCGGACAATCTTGGTGATGTCTGCATAGGTCTTGGTGCTGATTTCACCGACCACCAAAACCAAACCTGTGGTTACAGTAACTTCACAGGCAACACGTGCAGCGGGATCCTCAGCGAGAATCGCATCCAGAATCGCATCGGAAATCAAATCCGAAATTTTATCCGGATGTCCTTCGGTTACAGATTCAGAAGTAAATAATCTCTTATACATAATGTAAAATCTCCTTTTCCACATCTTCAAGTTCTCTGTTTGCGTCAATCACGACAATATTCTGCTCTGGCTGTAATTTTTCAAGAACAGAGAGGAAATTCTGTCTGATTTTGCGCATCAATTCGATGTTTTTTTCAGATAGTTCCGGTTTTTCACGAACACGGTCAATGCGCTCCTTACAGGTGTCCGGATTTACGTCTAAAAAGATACACAAATCCGGAGTTAACATCTGCTGACATTCCAGATTGATTTTCATCACCCAGTCTATATCACTGGCAGTTCCCTGATAGGCAAAGGAGGAATAATAGTAGCGATCACAAATTACAGTATAGCCCTCATCCAAGTATCGTTTAATACCAAATTCGGGATGCGTAATATGCTCCAGCCTGTCTGCCAAAAATAATGCTGCCTGTAGATACATATCTTTTTCCAGACTCTCAGACAAAATCCGACGCAAATAGGCACCGGTTTCAAACTCGGTGGGCTCTGCAGTGATATAAACTTTTTCACCTTTGCTGCGCAAAGTGTCTGCCAGCCGCTGAATTTGCGTGCTTTTACCGCAGCCATCCAGACCTTCCATAACAATAAATTTACCTTGTTTCATAATACTCCCTTATTGAACCTCTTGGTTTATATTACACAATATACTCATTATAACGAAAGACAAGGGAAAAAGCAACAAGAAATTACAAAAAAAGAAGGTTTCTTAACGCTTTTTTTTCATTAGGAACCTTCTCATCAATGACCGCATTTAAACAACGCTGCAGTACCAGTCCAATTTCTCTCCCGGCAGGAATACCGGCTTGGAGGCAATCATCGCCGTCAATTGCCAGCTCTGCAATTCGGCAGGGAAGGTTGTTCTCCCGGATTTTAGCAAGATTTTCACGGCAGTTAGCAAGATTTTGTTTCGTTTGCTCCTTTGGCGATTTATCCCAAACTACGGCTTGCGCCTCTTTCCATGATAAAAATGAAGCTACACTATCAAAACCCAATGCTCCAACCATACGGCGCATAGCCGGTAAAGTAGAGGGAAGGGGGGAATCTGTCATGTGTAAGTACCGCAATACTGCCTGTTTTGTTTCGTTATCCGGTTTTAGGTTGTATACCAGCTTTTCATACACTTCCGGCTGATGTCTCAGTGGGGATAGCAGCCCTGCCAGCCTTATATCTGACCGACACGGCAGGAGATCTACAAATTTCATGGAATTCTCCCAAACTTTTGGATTTTCCCTTGCAAGGTCTGCAAAAAAGTTTGTTTGAAATAGTGAAGAAAGAATGCTCGGATAATTAACTAACAGTTTACCGGGCTGCTTGGCTTTTAAAGTTTTCTTCAGTTCCGCCCAGACGCGCTCCCGGGCAATTTTTATTAAGCCTTGCTGATTGTTCAGCATAGCATGGGCGGTATCCGGCTCTATTGTTAGCTCATACACCGCTGAAAATCGGAGTGCACGCAAAATTCGCAAAGCATCCTCCTGCAGACGCTTGTCCGCCTTTCCGACACAGCGCAGCAATTTCTGCTGCAAATCTTTTTTGCCTCCAAAGGGGTCATGCATACCTTGATTGGGTGTGTAAGCCATAGCGTTTACTGTGAAATCTCTGCGCGCCAAATCTTGGGTAATGTCTGATACAAAGGTAACGGATTGGGGATGGCGACTATCCGTGTACACCCCATCGTTGCGAAAAGTGGTAACTTCTGCGTGTCCCTCACCTGTTATCACTGTTACGGTTCCATGCTGGATCCCGGTTGGAATTACTGTGTAAGCATGGAATACTTCCAGCATATCTTCCGGGCGTGCTGCAGTGCAGATGTCCCAATCCTCCGGCTCCAAACCCAGCATGTAATCCCGCACGCATCCGCCCACCACAAAAGCTTGAAACCCTGCGGCTTCAAGCTTAGCAAGCAGATTTAAAATAAAAGTAGGAAGCCGCATAGCGCTTCGTCCTTTCTATAGGAAATATATTAAAAACATTTTAGCATAAGTATAGAGGAATGTAAAGAAAAATCATTTGCAGTAAATATTGATATAATGAATGGGCTTTAAATCAATAATACTGATTTTTCCACCACCGGCATCTCCCATAACTAAAAAATCTTTACCGATTTCAAGGAGCACGCCGCAGCGTTTCATTTTTTGTCGTGAGGCAGACCACAGGTCGAGGCACAGATAAGCTCCTTGAAACTGCTGAAGATAATCGGACATACTTTTCTGAGAAGAAGGTGTAGGATTACGAGGAACGGAAACACCACCTGTTTTTCCACTCATCATATGGGCACGTCCCTCCTGGTAGATTGGTTTTGCGGTATAAGGAACATAAGATGCCGGCGTGTAGGTGTGTACTTTTTCTCCGGAATTTCTCAGCAGAGGATTGTCGCAACCGGGCGGCACGATAATTCCATCCAGAGATTCCGGTACGGCTTTTTGTTTTGTGACTTCAGACACAGTTTCTGCTTCGTTTTCTAATTTGTTGCGCATAAAAACACCTCCCGGAATTATCTTATGCGTGATTTAAAAAATGTAGCAGAATTTTGCATATTTTTTTGAAAGAAACACAAAATAAGGTTGTACAAAAGAAAAGGAGTTAATGATTCAAAGAGAAAAAATTATTCAGGAGGGACAAACATGTCTAACAACAATCAGAACAAAAACAATAACAACAATAACAACAATCAGAACAAGAACAACAACCAGAATCAGAACAAGAACAACAACGAAAACAAAAACCAGTAACGAGAGGGAGAGTAGCCACCATACTGCTTTCTTTCCTGTTCGGCCGGTCCCCTAGGACCGGCCGGAAGTGGTCCGCGGTACATAGGGAGTTCCCAAGGGGCTCCTTTTTTTGTTGGAACTTTAAACAAAAAAGATGTTGACAAAAGGAATTTTATGTGATAAAATAACCAAAAAAGCGATGAACGAAAGTAAGTAAGTGATAAGCGGGGCAGAGAGACGGCGGCTAGTGCGAGACGGAATTTTCATGCGTATTATGTCTGTCTTCTGGTTTTGTTTCAGAGGGCGGTTTTTTATTGCCTACCGTCCTTAAAAAAGAATAAAAGGAAGGGATGGTAAAAATGGTAGTAAAAATTATTATGTTGGTTCTTTTTTTCGGCATCATGGTAAGCGTAGGCTTCTATTGCAAAAAGCATACGACTGACGTTTCGGGCTTCGTTTTGGGGGGAAGAACTGTCGGGCCTTGGCTCACGGCGTTCGCTTACGGTACTTCGTATTTTTCAGCAGTTATCTTTGTTGGTTATGCCGGACAGTTCGGCTGGAAGTTTGGTATTGCTTCCACTTGGATTGGTCTTGGAAACGCCTTTATCGGTTCACTTCTTGCATGGGCTATCTTGGGGAGAAGGACACGCTTGATGAGTCAGCATTTGGATTCTGCAACCATGCCGGAGTTCTTTGGAAAGCGGTATCAGAGTAATGCACTAAAGATTGTTTCTTCGTTGATCACCTTTATTTTTTTGATTCCTTATACTGCATCCCTCTATAACGGGCTTTCCCGTTTGTTTGCGATGGCGTTTAGCATCGACTATGCGGTTTGCGTTATTGTTATGGCAGTTCTTACGGGTATATATGTCATCGCCGGCGGTTATATGGCAACGGCAGTCAATGACTTTATACAGGGAATTATTATGTTGGGCGGTATTGTTGCAGTGATTGCGGCTGTACTGAATCTTAACGGTGGTTTTATGGGTTCTTTGCAGGCACTTGCGAATGTCTCTGATTCTGCAGTATCTGAAACCCCTGGCGTTTTCGCTTCCTTCTTTGGACCGGATCCTTTGAATCTTCTTGGAGTTGTCATTTTGACCTCGCTCGGCACTTGGGGACTTCCCCAGATGGTGCAAAAGTTCTACGCCATCAAGAATGAGCAAGCCATCAGTAAAGGAACTATTATTTCCACTTTGTTTGCACTGATTGTAGCGGGTGGATGTTATTTCTTGGGCGGCTTTGGAAGAATCGTTGAGGTGCAGAATATTACGAACGAATCCGGTGCCATTATCTACGATGCAATTATTCCGGCGATGCTTTCCAATCTTCCGGAGATACTGATTGCGATTGTAATTATCTTGGTGCTTTCTGCTTCTATGTCCACACTGTCCTCTCTGGTGCTGGCGTCCAGTTCAACGCTGACCATTGACATGATTAAAGACAATCTTGTCAAGGATATGAGCGAGAAGAAGCAGGTATTTGTTATGAGAGTGCTTGTGGTTGTATTTATTGCAATTTCGGCAGTGATTGCTATCCTGCAGTACAAGAGCTCCAATAACTTTATTGCACAGCTCATGGGCGTATCCTGGGGAGCACTTGCCGGAGCATTCTTAGCACCGTTTATGTATGGATTATATAGCAAAAAAACTACCAAGGCATCAGCTTATGTTTGTATGATTTTTGGCGCAGGCATCATGCTGCTGAATCTGTTCTGCAAGAGTATGTTTCCTGCGATTCTGCAGTCTCCCATTAACTGCGGTGCATTTGCAATGCTGGCAGGTCTCATCATTGTTCCTTTGGTAAGCCTTATAACCAAAAAACCGGATAAACTTGCAGTGGATCAAATGTTCAGCTGCTATGATAATAAAGTTTTAGTCTCTGCTAAAGATGCCCTTGGCGGCGATGAAGATTAGCAATACATAAAAATGCGGAAATGAAAATTTCCGCATTTTACCTTATCCAGAAAGGAAGACATACTATGCCCATTACGGATTTTCTTGAGAGAAACGCACGGCTCCATCCAAACGAGGTAAGCCTTGTGGAGGTCAATCCTGCCAATCAGCCGGATAAAGATATCTCCTGGCGTGAATACAGTCTCATTGAGGCCTCCGGCGGCGAAAAATACCGCTGTGAAATGACATGGAAGGAATTTGACGTGCAAGCTAATCGGTTTGCCAATCTTCTTTTGACGCGCGGTATCAAAAAGGGAGATAAAGTTGGAATATTGATGATGAACTGTATTGACTGGCTGCCCATCTACTTTGGAATTTTGAAATCCGGCGCCATTGCAGTTCCTATGAACTTTCGTTTCTCTGCTGAAGAAATTGAATATTGTGTGGATTTGGCTGATATTTCGGTGCTGGTGTTTGGACCTGAATTTATCGAAAGACTAGAAAAAGGTCGGTCAAACATGCGGATTAAGCACTATTTCTATGTGGGAAATGATACTCCGGTTTTTGCGGATCATTATCAGACTATGATTGCTTATTGTTCCTCCGGTGCCCCCGCCATCGAAATTGATGATGAGGACGATGGCGCCATCTATTTTTCCTCAGGGACTACGGGCTTTCCAAAAGCAATTTTGCACCGGCATAAGGCATTGGTTGCCTCCTGCCGTGTAGAACAAAAACATCACTCCCAGACCCGTGATGATGTCTTTTTATGCATACCGCCCCTGTATCATACAGGTGCTAAAATGCACTGGTTCGGTTCTCTGATTTCCGGTTCCAAAGCGGTAATTCTGCGCGGTGTTAAACCGGAGTGGATTTTGCAAACGGTATCGGATGAAAAGGCCACCATTGTATGGTTGTTGGTGCCGTGGGCACAGGATATTCTGGATTCCATTGAACGGGGAGATATCAACCCTGCTGATTACAGGCTTTCACAATGGCGTTTAATGCACATCGGCGCCCAGCCGGTACCTCCCTCATTGATTAAGCGCTGGAAGGAAGTATTCCCAAATCACGACTATGACACCAACTATGGGCTAAGTGAGTCTATCGGCCCAGGTGCGGTGCATCTTGGGGTAGAAAACATTCATAAGGTGGGTGCTATTGGGATTCCCGGTTATGAATGGGAGGTTAAAATTGTCAATGATGAAGGCAACGAAGCACAACGGGGTGAGGTAGGTGAGCTTTGCCTGCGCGGCGATGGCGTCATGAAGTGTTATTACAAAAATCCGGATGCTACCCGAGAGGTGTTGACACCTGATGGCTGGTTGTATACAGGGGATATGGCGAAGCAGGATGAGGACGGCTTTATTTATCTCGTTGATCGTAAAAAAGATGTTATCATTGTGGGCGGCGAAAATATTTATCCTGTCCAGATTGAGGATTACTTAAGAGCCTATGATAAGGTAAGCGATGTGGGGGTTATTGGGTTGCCGGATGAACGGTTGGGTGAAATTACCGCAGCGATAATCCAATTAAAAGAAGGCATTACAGCTACCGAAGAAGAAATCAATGCATATTGCATGGGGTTACCTCGGTATAAGCGCCCTAAAAAGGTAATCTTTGCTGAGATTCCCAGAAATGCTACAGGTAAAATTCAAAAAAACGCGCTGCGTGAACGTTATGGTGCCTCAAGACTGGTTGAAGCCGAAACCACGAAATAAGAAAAAATGACATTGCTTTTTTGCAGTGTCATTTTTTTTGACTAATTTTTTTGAAAAAGCACAAAATAAAACTAATAAAGAAAGAATACTGGAGCAGATGGAAGTTTGGTGGGCTTTTATCAAAAACTCTCAGAGTGAAACCACTTATTTTGTTCTATACTAAGCAAGAGAGGAAATCATCCTCTCTGTGAGGTTAGAATATGAATCAGTTTTACCGAATGAAAAGGAAGTTTTGCTTTGGGTTCCTGATTTTCCTCATCACTCTTTTGGGAACCAATGTTTATGCAGAGGAAAGGTTGCTGGTTCCGGTAGGCCAGACTGTCGGTGTAACTCTCGACATGGAAGGCGTAACCATTGTGGATACGACCGATGTTGAAGACTATGACGGCAAACGCTACACACCTGCAAAAGATGCAGGTTTACGTTCCGGCGACATTATTGAAACCATTAATGGGATTCCAATCGAATCTGCACAGCAATTGGAAGAGGTTGTCAATAGTCAGGGGGAGACTGCCTTAGAAATTGTTGCAAAGCGTCAAGGCAAAGAAAAGTACTGCAAAGCCAAGGCGGCACTTTCCAATCAAGACGGACATTACCGGCTTGGTGTTTGGATTAGAGATGCAGCATCAGGAATTGGAACTATCACCTATTTTGACCCGGAAAACTTAGAATTTGGTGCATTGGGACACGGCATTTCGGAAAATGCAGAAGATGGTGTTTTGCCCATAGATGGTGGCGAACTCTGGAAGGCCAGCGTGGTGTCAGTGCAAAAAGGGAGTAAAGGTCAACCAGGTGAACTCATTGGTGTATTTGCGGAGGGAAAAGAAAAATTAGGCGAGATTCAAAGCAATAC
>JAXJVM010000152.1:0-5127 GCA_036308515.1 Clostridia bacterium
CTTCCATACTGAAAGTTGTCTGACACAAAAGAACAGCATTTTCATCATCATTGAATGACGGCAATTTTTCTGCATCTTCCTTATTTTCTACAAGGATGAATTTCTTACCAGCATATCCTGCTATACCTACAACTTCTCCGTGATTTTTATCGCCTGCAAGAATAACTGTATAATTCATGCTGCTGTAACGTTTTGCATTATTCTGACTGGCTAGCACCCGGGGGCATGTAGCATTTACAACAAAACTGTTCTTTTCAGTCAGTTTTTCAATAACCTGAGGTGGCACCCCATGAGCACGAATTATCACAACGCTTCTTTCATCAAGCAAATCAATATTTGGTTCCCGTAAAACCTTCAGCCCCATAGAAGACAGCTTATCAAGAGCAACTTGATTATGAATTAATGGTCCCAGCGAATAAACCTTATTATTTTGATTATTTTTCAAAGTTTCAATTGCGCTATCAACAGCTCTGCGAACACCCATGCAGTAGCCAAGTACATCAGCAAGAATTACATTCATATATAGAATATACAACTGGTTTAAAATAATCACAACCACCCGTCAAACGGGTGGTTTGCTCTTAGCCTATAAGGCTAAGGGTCTCAAGCCGAGACTTAAGTCCCACGCTTTCACATGCGTTCAAGCCTATTGCAGCTTGTCACCCGCTGGCTCTTAAAGAGCCTTTTGTACTACTTACTACCCTTAAAAGGGTCTTCGTATTCTTTTTCAGTAATTTTATCCATCGCTATATCATGAGCTTCCTGTTCTCGGATATATTTCGCAATTGTAGCTTCATTCAAGCCAACCGTACTTACGTAATATCCTTCTGCCCAGAAATGGCGGTTTCCAAACTTATATTTCAGGTTCGCATGTTTATCAAATATCATCAGACTGCTCTTGCCTTTCAAATATCCCATAAATTGCGACACACTATATTTTGGCGGTATACTTACAAGCATGTGTATATGGTCGGGCATCAAATGTCCTTCTAATATTTCCACGCCTTTGTAATTACACAATTGCCGCAATATCTGTCCAATACTTTCTTTGTACTGTCCATATATTGCTTTTCTTCTGTACTTCGGTGTAAATACAATGTGGTATTTACACAACCATTTTGTATGACTCAACGAGTCCCTTATATTTGCCATTTAGCTTTCCTCCTTGGTGTAATGCAATAGACTTGAACAATCTTATTGTACACCTTCGGGGAAAGCTTTTTTTTGCTATAAGCATTGACCCACCACCCGCATAGCAGGTGGTTTATTGTGAAAACACTCCGCTTCGCTTCGTATTTTCACGGGCTCACGAGCCCTAAACAAGCATTTTTGCGGCCCCCTCGGGGCGCAAAAATAGCAAGTGTCTACACACTTGCCCTGCTTGCCGTTTGTGCGCTCCCCTAAAAATAAAGCAAAGCACCATTGACCGTTTCGGTTATTTGTGCTATACTGTTCAATGATAACCGAAACGGTTATTCAGAGAGGGGTAATACGATGGAAAAATTTCTTGCTCTATCAATCAAAAAGCAGGATACCATACGCAATGCGGCTCTGGCCTGTTTCGCAAAACATGGATATGAAAAAGCATCAATCAATGATATTGCGGTAGCGGCAGGTATCTCAAAGGCGTCTATCTTTCAATATTTTGGAAACAAACAGGCACTCTACCAATATTTATTTGATTACTGCGCTACCCAAATGAAACAAGCATATAACACGAGCGTATTGGAGGAAACCACAGATTTCTTTGACCGTGTATGGGAAGCCAGCGTTATGAAAGTGGAAAACTTGAAAAAGCACCCGCATATTGCATCGTTTATTGCAAGCGTGGCCGCAGAACCAATGCCGGAATTGAAAGGTGCCATATTTTCGGAAACAAACGAAAAATACATTGCATCGCTCGTTCTGCATGAGCAGGATTATAAAAAATTCAGACACCCGGAGGATGCGGAATTAGTGTTTCAGATGCTTATGCTGCTTGCAAAGGGTATGTCCGTTCAGTTGGAAAACGGAGTGGATTATGACGGCATGATGAAAGAGTTTCGAGAAATCCTAAATATGTTGAAGCACAACTTTTACAAGGAGGAATATCTGCTATGAGTGAACCTGTGATTGCCCTAAACAAGCTCACCAAAAGCTATGGAAAGCACCGTGGAATTGAGGAAATCAGCTTTACGGTCGAGCGCGGTGAGATTTTCGGCTTTATCGGCCCTAACGGGGCGGGAAAGTCCACCACCATCCGTACCTTGATGGGACTGTTGAAGCCCACCGGAGGAACCGCTTCTGTCTTTGGACTGGATTGTGGGCGGCAGGCATCTGAGATCGCAAAGGATGTGGGGTATCTCCCCAGCGAAAACTGTTACTACAACAGCATGAAAGTCAAAGAGATGCTTCTTTATACGGCGGAACTCTATGGAGTGGCCGGTCATAACAGGATGGAAGCATTGGCGGAACGGCTGAATTTGGATTTGTCCAGGAGGATCGGCGACCTGTCTTTGGGCAACAAAAAGAAAGTCGGCATCGTTTCGGCTTTGCTACCCTCCCCAAAGTTACTTATCATGGACGAGCCCACCAGCGGCCTTGACCCGCTGATCCAGCAGACCTTTTATGACCTGTTAAAAGAAGAAAATGAACGCGGTACGACGATTTTCCTGTCCTCCCATGTTCTGAGCGAGGTACAGAGGCTTTGTGACCGTGTAGCCATTCTGCGGGAGGGAAAGCTGGTCGGCGTTCAATCCATGAAGGAACTGCGGGGAAACGGCTACAAGAAAATCTCGTTGACAGCAAAAAACGCCATTCCAGAGGATTTATTTTCTATTCCCGGTACGGCTAATTTGGAGTGGGATAAGAGCAAAACTTCTGTATCCTTCATGTTTAGTGGAACCGTTATGACAATTATGAACCAGCTCCATCGGTTGGAGCTGGAGGACATTTTAATCGAGGAACCATCATTGGAAGAAATATTCCTCCACTACTACGAATAGGAGGCTCGTCATGCAGATTTTTCGATTTGAATGGAAACGGTCACAAAAATATATTCTGATTTGGGCCGTTGCTCTTGCGCTATGTATTTTTTCCATGACGCCGGTTTACTATGGCATGGTGGAAACAGCGGGGACGCTGCCGACAGGATTTGCACAGGGAGGATTTTTTGAAACCGTTGGCATTTCCCTGGAGCTTCTTACAAAGCCTATGGGGATGTATTCCTTTCTCACAGGGTTCTTCATGATCGCCGGCGGCATCTTCGGGATGCACCTGGGCCTGTCCTTACATACCAAGGAGTGTACGGAAAACACAGCAGAATATTTGTATACCAAACCTTGTGGACGGCAGGCGATATACAAAGGGAAACTATTGTGCGCCCTTGCCGGGGTATGTGTAACAGGAATTTTTTATGTGATGGCCTCCTTTTTTACGATGACGCTGTTTCGCCCCGGATTTCCAACAGGGGAATTTTTTCTGGTGGCAGGCTCCCTTGTCCTTCTCACTCTCTTTTTTGCATTGATGGGGATAATGGTGGGAGTATTCCGGCCCAATAACCGCTCTCCGCTTCTGACATCTGGACTGGTCGTGTTTGTGGAATACTGCATTACCTCTTTTTCAAGGACTGTCGGTATCCGGGCTATTGGCTTTTTATCGCCGTTTTCCTTTTTCAGTCCGGCGGAGATCCATCATTCCGGGTCTTATTCGTGGGACTATATGATCTGGTATCTGTTTCTGCTGTTTGTGTTTGCGCTGCTGGCGTACTGGAAAATCTTGAAGCGGGATATTGCGATGGCTGTGTAAAGGAGGAAGTAAATGAAAGCGTTAGTGAAAAACGAGCTGCGTTTAACAAGAAAGATACTGCTGATATGGATGGGGATCGTCTTGATTTTATGCGGCTTCGCTTACTTTGAGTATTTGTCACTAAAGGACAGCCTCAATGAGCTGACAGGGCTCATATCGGATTTCCCAAAAATTCTGAAAGCTATGTTTGGCGTGAGCGGTGATCTGACCTCTGCTTTGGGCTGGTATGGCTGTATGTATTATTGGACTACGATGCTGACCAACAGCTATGCGGTCTATCTCGGTGTTTCGTGTATAGCGAAAGAACAGGCGCAGGGAACGGCAGAATATCTATTTACAAAACCAGTGAGCCGTAGCAAAGTTGTCTGTGCCAAAGCCGTTGCCTGTATATGTAATTTGCTTGCACTTGCGGTATTCAGCGGGCTATGTAATTATTTTACCGCCATTTTGCCGCTGGGCGGTTTAGAGCAAAGAGAAGCTGTTTTTACCACCACATTGGGCCTGTTTTTGACAGGGTTGACTTTGTTTGCAATCACGCTTTTGGCCTCCAGCCTGACGAGAACCTATAAAGGGGCCGTTCGGATAGGCGCGGGAATATTATTGCTTTTTTATGGTATCAGTATCACCGCTGAATATCTTGAAGTTCCAATGCTGTACTGTTTAACGCCATTAAAATACTTTGATGTTTACACAGTGGCAATGAGTGGAATACAGTTTTCGTTCTTACTATTGGCTATTATAATTGAGATTGTTTCTGTTATCACTGCTCAAAGAGTTTGGATGTTCAGAGAAATTTGAAATGAATTATATGGATAGCTTCGAGTGGCTGCTATGTCCAGTCTGTAACAGTAAAACTCGTATGTGTTGTCATCAAACAGCACCCACATCACCAAATCAAATGCATCCGGATTCTCATCCATATATTTCTGAACGAACGGGTATTTCAAGAACCACATTGAATGAAATTGAAAAGAGAAATTCTGCAAGAGAAGATGTATGCGAAAAAATTTATTCTTACATCTATAAAAACAAATACAGAATCAACTCTGTAAAAGAAGAACTCATAAAAGAAAAATACGGTACTGTCTTGTTCCACGGTTCAAGAGATGGACTATCAACTGTTACTACAACAGGTTCACGAAATAACTGTGATTTTGGAAATGGCTTTTACTTAGGGGAAACATATAATCAAGCTTTATCTTTTGTATCTGAGAAAGATGGTGCTTCTGTATATTCCTTTAGATATTCATTAGAAAACCTGAAAATAAAAAAGTTTGAATGCAACCTTGAATGGATGCTTGCCATTTGTTATCACCGTGGCACTTTGGAACAGTATAAATC
>JAXJVM010000153.1:0-4106 GCA_036308515.1 Clostridia bacterium
ACGGTATAGGAGGCGAGAAGAATGGGTAAAGCAACAGGATTTTTGGAATATCAGCGGCAGACCAATGACGCCGCAGCGCCCAAGGAGCGCATTAAGCATTTTCAGGAATTTCATCCGCCCATGAACCAGGAGGCGCGGCGGCAGCAGGCGGCACGGTGTATGAACTGTGGGGTTCCCTTCTGCCAGTCCGGTGTTTCCTTTGGGGGTGCGGTCAGCGGTTGTCCTCTGCATAACCTGATTCCCGAGTGGAACGATGAAATCTATAACGATAACTGGCAGCAAGCCCTGTCCAGATTAAAAAAGACCAATAACTTCCCAGAGTTTACCGGACGTGTCTGCCCGGCGTTGTGCGAAGCGGCGTGTACCTGCGGCATGCATGACGGTGCGGTTACCGTCCGTGAAAACGAGCTGGCAATTGTAGAGGAGGGCTATGCCAAGGGCTGGATTCAGCCCAACATACCTTCCGTACGGAGCGGCAAAAAGGTGGCAGTCATCGGCTCCGGACCTGCGGGACTGGCAGCGGCAGACCAACTGAATCAGCGCGGACATCTGGTGACGGTGTTCGAGCGTGACCAGAAGCCCGGCGGACTGCTCATGTACGGCATCCCAAACATGAAGCTGGAAAAGGAGGTTGTCCTTCGCAGAATCCGGCTGATGGAGGATGAGGGCGTGATCTTTCGCACCGGTGTTGACGTGGGAAGAGACGTAACTCCGGCGGAATTACAAGCGAAATTTGATGCCGTGATTCTCTGCTGCGGTGCCAAAAAGCCCCGTGCGTTGGCGGCAGCAGAGGGTGATGTACAGGGTGTGTATTATGCCGTGGACTTCCTGTCCGACGTGACCCGTGGCCTCATGGATGAAGCGGTAGAAGCATCGGTTTCTGCCAAGGGCAAGCACGTGATTGTGGTCGGCGGTGGTGATACCGGTAATGACTGTGTAGGTACCTGTATCCGACAGGGCTGCAAGTCCGTCTGTCAGCTTGAGATGATGCCCAAGCTTCCGGAACAGCGTACCGCGGATAACCCCTGGCCCCAATGGGCAAGGGTGTTGAAAACCGACTACGGTCAGGAAGAAGCCATTGCCGTGTTTGGTAGTGACCCCCGTGTGTATCAGACTACGGTAAAGGAACTGATGAAGGACGAAAGCGGTACAGTAACCGCAGTCAAGACCGTCAAGCTCCAGAGCGTTACCGATAAAAAGACCGGACGCATAACCATGCAGGAGGTGCCAGGCAGTGAGGAAGAACTCCCCTGTGATTTGCTTTTGATTGCAGCCGGATTTGTAGGCTGCGAGGAATATGTGGCGGATGCCTTCCAGGCAGCACGTAACCAGCGTGGCAGCCTCCAAACTCCGGAGGAAAGCTATCAAACCGATCAAGAGGGCGTGTTCGCCGCCGGCGACTGCCGTCGTGGTCAGTCCCTGGTTGTCTGGGCAATTGCCGAGGGAAGAGCCTGTGCCAAGGAAGTAGATGCCTACCTCATGGGTTATACAAATATGCTGTAAAAGATAAGGGTGGATGTGATATCCGCCCTTTTTGCTTGCATTTTTCCTGAAATATGCTACAATAGCCATGAGGTGAAGGTGATGAAAAAACTTTTGATTGTTGTAGATATGCAGAAGGACTTTGTGGACGGTGCCTTGGGTACCCCTGAGGCGCAAGGGATTGTGGGTAAGGTGGTTGAAAAAATCAAAGGCTTCGACGGTGACATGATTGCAACCCTGGATACTCACACGCCTGATTATATGCAGACCCAGGAGGGAACGAAGCTGCCGGTTCCCCATTGTATCAAAGGTACGGATGGTTGGGCACTTGCTCCTGCCGTGGGTGCGGTATTAGACCAGAAGGGTTATACTGCTGTAGAAAAGCCCGCATTTGGTTCCGTAGCCCTGCCGGAGCTTATTGAAAAGAATTATGATATTGCTGATTTGCAGATAGAACTGGTTGGACTCTGTACCGATATTTGTGTAGTGTCCAATGCCTTGCTTCTGAAGGCGTTCTTCCCGGAAGTGCCCATTTGTGTGGATGCAGCCTGTTGTGCCGGGGTTAGTCCAGAGAGCCACCAAGCCGCGTTGCAAACCATGGCAGCCTGCCAGATTACCATAGGCTAGCTGAAATCAACAAAATCTGCAAAAAAGCCAAAAATGCCTTGACAAACCAATGCAGGCTATGCTATAATATGGAGCGTTGTCGAGGTGTGGCTCAGTTTGGTAGAGTACTTCGTTCGGGACGAAGGGGTCGCAGGTTCAAATCCTGTCACCTCGACCACCTTAAACCTCAGTAACCAAGCGGTTTCTGAGGTTTTTTCTTTGCTTGAAAAAGTGTAAAAAAACGAGTTTGACCACCTGATTTTGCTTTGTTTTCGGATCGGTGAACCATCCTTTGAATGTGTATCCATAATACTTTTTTCTTCATAATTTTCATCTCCTGATTTTTGTATTTACCTTTTCGGCAAAACAAACATACCACAGAAGAAGCCATAAGTCTACGAAGTTTTTTCAAAGTCCTTTTCTTTGATTAATGTGTATCATATTATGATATGGGCTATCTTTCAGCCAACCCATATTTAACCTTGATTCTTTCGAGCTTGTCTATCATAGGATCAGATATAAACCATAGCGGTTGCTTCTTTTGCACCTTCTAAAATTACACCTGCCATAGCCTCTGTATTTCTGGTGCCGCTCCAATAGATAGTCGGGTTATACCGAGTCAAAAAGATATGTTGACACAAAAAGGCGGCTGATGCTTAAAAAAGCCATCAACCGCTACTACCCATGAACATTTATCATACTGCAACAATGAAATTTCGTCCGCCGACTTTTTCAATATCAAGATGTATGCCGTAGGTTTCTTTTATGACATCTTCTGTAAGAACACTGTCCGGAGATCCGTTTGCAATGATTTTGCCGTCCTTCATGGCAATCATTTCATCACTGTAAAACGCCGCCTGATTGATGTCGTGCAGCACCATCACAATCGTCATATTATGCTTTTCGTTCAGCCTTTTTATAAGTCTTAATATTTCAATCTGATACTTTATGTCAAGATATGTTGTCGGCTCATCAAGGAAAAGAATATCCGTATTCTGTGCAAGAGCCATCGCAATCCATACTCTCTGCCGCTGACCGCCGGAAAGCTCTGCAATATTGCAATCCCTAAGCTCCGTAAGCTCGGTTGCTTCTAATGCATAGGATATATATTTTTCATCTTCCTCCTTATCAGAAATACCAAACTGTGAATAGGCGAGCCTGCCGTATCCCACTAAGGTTTCCACCGTTGTATCATAAGGAGCTGTATTATACTGATGAACAATGGCTGCTCTCCTTGCAAAGCTCTTTAAGGATATTTTACTTATATCCGTTCCGTCTAAATAAACATTGCCTTTCTGTGGCTTTAGGTTCTTTGTCATTACATTAAAGAGTGTTGACTTGCCGCAGCCGTTCGCACCGATTATGGTCGTAATTTTGCCTCTTTTTACTTTCAAGGAAACATCATCGAGGACTTTTTCTTTACCGTAGGAAAAGTCTAAGTTTTTAACCTCCATATTTTTTGTCACTCCTTTTCAGCAAAATGATAAAGAACGGGCCGCCGATAACCGACATAATAACAGCCGGAGAAATCTCGTAAGGATAAGCAATCACTCGCCCTAAAGTATCAGCACCGAGCATAACAAGCGCACCGAGAAAAATTGAAAATGGTATTAGCTTTTTGTGGTCGTTGCCCACAAGTAGCCTTCCGATATGCGGAACGATAAGACCGACAAAGCTGATTGTACCTGCAATAGCCGTTGTAATTGATGCGAGCAAAACCGCCGCAAAGGAAATTATTATACTGTGTTGATATTCCTTTGTACTCAACATATCTCATAATAATAGCCGCCGCCTGCTCAACAGTAACATCACTGTCGGGAGCAAAGATTGTACTGCTCATACCATTTACAATGTTGTTCTTGTTTGCCCACGCAATGTACACTATCATCTTTTTCATACAGAGTCTTTATCCATGACCCACCATCAGAATTAAATATTCTCATTTCTATTTCATCTGTGTTGTAGATTTTTGCTATCATTGCTTCTTTGCGTTTGGTAAACTCTTTGCTGCTTTCAAT